>CAIYVC010000064.1 GCA_903929535.1 uncultured Caulobacteraceae bacterium
CACGACGTTCTTGATCTGGTCGCGCAGGGACTTGAAGTCTTCGTTCAGGGCGGTCCGGCTGGTGGTGTCCAGCGAGCTGTCGGCGGCGGCAAGAGCCTTCGCCTTCATTTGCGTCAGCAGATCGGAAACCTGCTGGCCGGCCGACATGGCGACGTCGATGGTGGACTGAGCCCGGTTGAGCGAGTCCTTCACCGAGTCCAGGGACGTGACCTTGCCCTGCATGGTGTTGGCGATCGACCACACAGCGCCATTGTCCTTGGCGGTGTTGATCTTCTTGCCGGTGGAGATGATGTTTTGGGTGCTGGCCAACTGACTCTGAGTGTTCATCAGGTTGGACAGCGCTGTCATAGCTGACAGGTTCGTATTGATGCTGTTAAGCGCCATTGTAGTGAGTTCCTTTTCTAAGGAATCCCAGCCATTCGGGCTGGGCGGGAATTATTCCCGGTGATGATCCGAACCTCCCCTGAGAGGCGAGGAACAGGTCATCCATTTCACCATTGACCCTTGGCGCTTAAGTCTAGGTAAACGGCGGAGTTATTATGAATCCGGCCCTGTAACGGCGGTGCGGGACTAGGGGTTGAAACGCCCCGGCAACAAATCCGAGCGCGCTGCAATACGGTGGTTTGATTTCTTCGCTAGCTGTACGATCGAAGCGCGGCCCTGGGGGGCTTGGGCGTCGTTCCCCGCTGGACGGGGACGATTTAAGCGAAGTAGTGAACCGGTCTCAGCGTCAGACCGGCGCCTGCGTGAACGAACAGAGGAATATGCATGGCTGATAAGGGTCGCTTCCGTTGGGGTTTTGTCCTTCTGGCTGTGGTGGTTGTGGGGCTGTGCGCCTGGTTGGCGTTCGGCAACAAGAAGCCGGCCCGGACCAATCCCACGCCCGTGATCGCCGTGGCCACCGCCAAGGTGGCGGTGCGTGACTTCCCCGTGGTCGTCACTGCCCTGGGCGCCGCCCAGGCCTGGCAGGGGGTGCTGATCCGCGCCCAGGTCAACGGCCGCCTGCTGGCGGTCCCGGTCGCCGAAGGCTCCGAAGTGAAAAAGGGCCAGGTGGTCGCCGAGATCGATCCTTCGATCTATCGCGCGGCCCTGATGCAGGCCCAAGGCGCCGAGCGCCGCGACGAAGCCCAGCTGGAACAGGCCAAGATCGACCTGAAGCGCTACCAGCAGCTGGCCAGCCAGGACTCCATCGCCAAGCAGCAGGTCGACACCCAGGCCGCCCTGGTCAAGCAGATCGAAGGCACGGTGATGATCGACAAGGGCTCGGTCCAAACCGCCCAGGTCAACCTTGGCTTCACCAGCATCAAGTCGCCGGTCACCGGTCGAGTCGGCGTGCGCCTGGTCGATCCGGGCAACCTGGTCTCGACCACCGACACCACCGGCATCATCACCATCAATGAGGTGACCCCGATCGCGGTCACCTTCACCATCCCCGAAGGCGACTTCCAACGCCTGGCCAACGCCTCGGGCGGCTTCAAGAAGCCTCTGTTGACCCAGGCCCTGAGCCAGGAAACCAACCTGTCGGTCGGCCAAGGCCAACTGAGCGTGACCGACAACCACGTCGATCCGGCCACCGGCACGGTGCAGATGAAGGCCAAGTTCGCCAACGACAAGCGCACCCTGTGGCCCGGCCAGTTCGTCAATGTCCGCCTGACCGTGCAGACCCTGGCGAATGCCATGACCGTGCCGTCCACGGCGGTCAACCAAGGCCCCAACGGCCCGTTCGTCTTCGTCGTCAACAACGACAAGGCGGCGATGCATCCTGTTCAGGTCATCACCACTCAGGACGCCACGGCGGTGATCCAGACCGGACTTAAGCCCGGCGATACGGTCGTCACCGACGGCCAACTGTCGCTGAAACCTGGCTCCAAGGTGCGCACCCGCGCCGATCGTCCTACCGGCGGCGCCGGGCGTGGCGGCGGCGGTGGACGGCGCGGCGGTGGAGCTGACGCCGGGGGGCAAGCTGCGGAAAAACGACCCCCTGCATGAGCATCTCTAGCCCCTTTATCAAGCGGCCAGTCGCGACCTCCCTGATCGCCGCGGCCTTCCTGGTCGTCGGTATAGTCTGCTACTTCCAGTTACCGGTGTCGGCTCTGCCGCAGGTCGATTTCCCGACCCTGCAGATCAACGCCAATCTGCCGGGCGCCAGTCCGGAGACCATGGCCTCCAACGTGGCGACGCCGTTGGAGCGCCAGCTGTCGCTGATCCAGGGCATCACCCAGATGACCTCGAACAGCGCTCTGGGGCAGACCAACGTCGTCCTGCAGTTCGAGCTGAACCGCAGCATCGACGGCGCCGCCCAGGACGTGCAGGCGGCGGTCCAGGCCGCCACCGGCCAGCTGCCGACCAACCTGCCGTCGCCGCCGTCGATCCGTAAGGTAAACCCGGCCGACAACCCCGTCATGGCTCTGGCCCTGACGTCCGACAGCCTGCCGGTCACCACGCTCAGCGACTACGCCGACAACATCATCGCCCAGCAGATTTCCCGCATCGACGGGGTGGGGCAGGTCACGGTCGGTGGACAGCAGAAGCCGGCGGTGCGCATCCAGGTGGATCCGCGCAAGGTCGCTTCGCTTGGCCTGCAGCTAGACTCCATCCGCACCGCCATCACCGCCAACACGGTCAATGCTCCCAAGGGCAATCTGGTCAGCCAGCGGCAGTCCATGACGGTCTACGCCAACGACCAGGTGCTCAACGCCGCCCAATGGAACGACCTGGTCATCGCCTACAAGAACGGCGCCCCCGTGCGGGTGCGCGACGTCGGGCGGGCTATCGCAGGGGTCGAGAACAGCCAGTCCGGCGCCTATTCGGTTCCCGGCGCCAGCTATCCCGACAAGACGCTGAAAGAGGGCCGCACGGTCCATGTGAACATCGTCAAGGCGCCCGGCGCCAACGTCATCCAGACCGTCGACAGGGTCAAAGCGGCCCTGCCCGGACTGCAGGCCATCATTCCGGCCTCGATGCAGATGCACGTCATCGCCGACCGGACCTTGACCATCCGCGCCTCGGTCAAGGACGTGGAGATAACGCTCCTCATCACCATCGCCCTGGTCGTCGGCGTGATCTTCCTGTTCCTACGCAACGTCCGCGCGACCATCATCCCCAGCGCAGTGATCCCGCTCTCTCTGCTGGCGACCGCCGCTGTGATGCTCCCTGCCGGCTTCAGCCTGGACAACCTGTCCCTGATGGCGATGACCATCGCGGTGGGCTTCGTGGTCGATGACGCCATCGTCATGGTGGAAGCGATCTGGCGGCGTATCGAACATGGCGAAAAGCCGTTCCAGGCCGCGCTCAACGGCGCCGGCGAGATCAGCTTCACCATCCTGTCCATCGCCATCTCCCTGATCGCGGTGTTCACGCCTCTGATGTTCATGGGCGGGGCGGTCGGCCGCCTGATGCGCGAGTTTTCCCTGACTCTGTCGGCGGCGGTGATCCTGTCCGTGACCCTGTCACTGACCTTCACCCCGATGCTGTGCGGTCAGTTCCTCAAGGCGCCTGAGCCGCCTACGAACCCATTCATGAAGGGCCTGGAGTCCGGCTTCCACCGGCTGGAGCGCGGCTACGCACGCTGGCTCGACGTGGTTATGCGCCACAAGCTCCTGACCATGGCGGTGTTCGTCTCGACCGCCATCCTGTCGGTGGTCCTCTACATGACCGCCCAGACCGGCTTCTTCCCGCAACAAGACACCGGCTTCCTCGGCGGCGCCACCCAAGTGTCGCAGGACTCCTCGTTCGCCTCGACCGACGAAAAGGCCAAGGAGGCGGTCAAGATCATAGCCGCCGACCCCGATGTGTCCGAGGCCCACTACAACGTCGGCGGCAACGTCACCAACGCCAACATGAACGTCGCGCTGCGCACGCGCGAAGAAGGCCGCAGGGCCAGCGCCGACGAGATCATCGCCCGGCTGCGCCCCAAACTGAACCGCGTCGTCGGCGCCAACACCGTGCTGTCCTCCAACCAGGACATCAATCTCGGTGGCCGGGTGTCGCGTTCTCAGTACCAGTACACCCTGTCCGACGCCGACCTCGATGAGCTGAATGAGTGGGCGCCCAAGATGTTGGAGGCGATGCGCCAGATCCCTGAGTTGCGCGACATCTCCACCGACCAGCAATCCACCGCGCCCTCGGCGACCCTGACCATCGACCGCGACGCGGCCTCCCGGTTCGGCATCGCGCCCGCCGATATCGACGCGGCCATCTACAACCAGATCGGCCAACGCCAGGTGGCCCAGTACTTCACCCAGCTGAACGCCTATCACGTGGTGCTGGAAGCCCCTTCGGCGCTGCAGGGCGACCAGCAGATGTTCAATTCGATCTTCATCAACTCGCCGCGCACCGGAAAGCCGGTGCCCCTGTCGATGCTGATCAAGGTCGACATGTCCAAGACCCGACCCCTGGCGATCAGCCACCAGAGCCAGCTGCCGGCCGCCACCCTGTCGTTCAACCTGCCCCCCGGCGTGCCGCTGGGCGAGGCGACCAAGCTGGTGGAAAAGGCCCGTGCCGACCTCGGCGCCCCCTCGACCCTGACCGGTTCATTCCAGGGGACGGCGGCGGCTTTCCAGGAAAGCCTGTCGACTATGCCGATCCTGATCCTCGCGGCCTTGCTGTCGGTCTACATCATCCTGGGGGTGCTCTATGAGAGCTACATCCACCCTCTGACGATCCTCTCGACCCTGCCTTCCGCCGGCGTTGGAGCCCTACTGTTCCTGCGGATCGGCGGCTACGACCTGAATGTGATCGGCATCATCGGCATCATCCTGCTGATTGGGATCGTGAAGAAGAACGGCATCATGATCGTGGACGTGGCGCTCAAGCTGGAGCGTGAAGAGGGCATGGGGCCGGAAGAGTCCGTGGTCGCCGCCTCGCACCAGCGGCTGCGTCCGATCCTGATGACCACCGCCTGCGCCTTCCTGGGCGGGGTGCCCATGATCCTGGGACACGGCACCGGTTCGGAATTCCGCCAGCCGCTGGGCTGGGCCATTGTCGGCGGTCTGCTGGTCTCGCAGGTGCTGACCCTGTTCTCGACCCCGGTGGTCTATGTCTATCTGGACCGCATGCGCCGGCATTTCGGCGCCGAAAAGGGTCATAGCGTCAAAGCCACCGGATCGCGTACGCCGGCTCCGGCCGCGGCTAAGGAACTGACGATCGGCGACGGCTAGCGGTGAGCATTTCCAGCCCCTTCATCAAGCGGCCGGTCGCGACCTCGCTGATCGCCGCAGCCTTCCTGGTCGTAGGCCTGGTCTGCTACTTCCAGCTGCCGGTCTCTGCCCTGCCGCAGGTGGACTTCCCCACCATCCAGGTCCAGGCCAATCTGCCGGGCGCCAGTCCCGAGACCATGGCCTCCAACGTGGCGACGCCGCTGGAGCGCCAGCTGTCGCTGATCCCAGGTGTGACGCAGCTGACGTCTTCCAGCAATCTGGGGCAGACCCAGATTCTGCTGCAGTTCGAGCTGAACCGTAATATCGACGCCGCCGCCCAGGACGTGCAGGCCGCCGTCACCGCCTCGGGCGGCCAGCTGCCCACCAACCTTCCTTCGCCGCCCAACATCCGCAAGGTCAACCCGGCCGACCAGCCGATCCTGATCCTGTCGATGCGGTCGGACACCCTGCCGATGACCACGGTCAGCGACTACGGCGACAACATCGTCGCCCAGGCGATTTCACGCATCGATGGCGTGGGGCAGGTCTTCCTGTTCTCGCCGCGCAAGCCTTCGATCCGGGTGCAGATCGATCCGCGCAAGGTCGCCGCTCTGGGACTGCAACTGGACAACATCCGCACGGCGATTTCGAACAACACGGTCAACGCACCCAAGGGCCAGCTGGTCGGGGCCGACCGCAATATGACGATCTACGCCAACGACCAGGCGCTGGACCTCGATAGCTGGAGCAACCTGATCGTCGGCTACAAGAACGGCGCGCCGATCCGGGTTCGCGATGTCGGCAAGGCGGTGCGCGATTCCGAGAACACCCAGGGCGGCGGCTATAATTTCCCGGGGCGCGCCAACACCAATCCTCGGCTGAAGGCCGGGCCCAACAGCTCCTTGGCGGTGATCAAGGCGCCCGGGGCCAATGTCTTCAGCACCATCGAGCGGGTGAAGAAGGCGATGCCGGGGATCGAGGCCAACATCCCCTCGAGCATCACCGTCGACATCATCCAGGACAAGTCCCAGACCATCCGCGCCTCGGTCAAGGACGTCGAAATCACGCTCTTGATCACCATCGGTTTGGTGGTGGCGGTCATCTTCCTGTTCCTGAGGAACGTCCGCGCGACCCTGATCCCCAGCGCGGTGATCCCCCTGTCGCTGTTGGCGACGGCGGCGGTGATGCTCCCGGCGGGCTTCAGCCTCGACAACCTTTCGCTGATGGCGATGACCATCGCCGTTGGCTTCGTGGTCGATGACGCCATCGTCATGGTCGAGGCGATCTGGCGCAGGATCGAGCATGGGGAGAAGCCGTTCCAGGCCGCCCTCAACGGCGCTGGGGAAATCAGCTTCACCATCCTGACCATCGCCATCTCGCTGATTGCGGTGTTCACGCCTCTGATGTTCATGGGCGGCGTGGTCGGACGGCTGATGCGCGAGTTCGCCCTGACTCTCAGCGCCGCCGTGGTGCTGTCAGTGACCCTGTCGCTGACCTTCACGCCGATGCTGTGCGCCAAATTCCTGAAGGCGCCCGAGCCGCTGAAGAACCCGCTCATGCGGGGGCTGGAGACGGGCTTCCACAATCTGGAGAAGAGCTACGCGCGCGGCTTGGATGTCGTCATGCGGCACAAGCTGCTGACTCTGGGCGTCTTCATCGCAACCGCCATCCTGTCGGTGGTGCTCTACGCTACGGCCAAGACCGGCTTCTTCCCGCAGCAGGACACCGGCTTCATCCAGGCCTCGGTCATCACCAATCAGGACTCTTCCTACCTGCGCACCGACGCCAAGGCGCAGCAGGTGTCGCGCATCATCGCCGACGATCCGGATGTGGATGAGGCCGGCTACAACATCGGCGGCAACAACCTCAGCAACGCCAACATACCGTTCGCCCTGCGCTCGCGCGAGAACGGCCGTACGGCCACCCCGGACGAGATCATCGCCCGCCTGCGGCCCAAGGTGGCGCGGGTGATCGGCACCCAGGTGATCATGCAGGCGCAGCAGGACATCAACATCGGCCGTGGCGGCCGTGCGCTCTACCAATACACCCTGTCTGACGGCGACCTGGATGAGCTCAATGAATGGGCCCCGCGCCTGCTGGCGGCGCTGGAAAAGATTCCGCAGATCAAGGACGTCAATTCCGACCAACAGTCGAACGCCTCGTCCGCCACCCTGACCATTGACCGCGATGCCGCGGGCCGTTTCGGCATCTCGCCGGCCGACATCGACGCGGCCATCTACAATCAGGTCGGCCAGCGTCAGGTGGCCCAGTACTTCACCCAGCTGAACGCCTACCACGTCATCCTGGAGGCGCCGCCGGAGCTGCAGGCCACCCCGGACCTGTTCAATTCGATCTTCATCAACTCGCCGCGGACCGGGAAGCCCGTGCCCCTGTCGATGATGGTCAAGGTGGACACCTCCAAGACGCGCCAGGTCTCGATCAGCCACCAGGGCCAGCTGCCCGCCGCCACCTTGTCGTTCAACATGTCCCCCGGGGTGTCTTTGGGCGAGGCGACCCGGCTGATCGAACAGGCCAAGGAAGATCTGGGGGCGCCCGAAAGCCTGGTCGGCTCGTTCCAGGGGACGGCCCAGGCGTTCCAGGAGTCGCTCTCCTCGATGCCGATCCTGATCGTGGCGGCGCTGCTGTCCGTCTACATCATCCTGGGCGTGCTCTATGAGAGCTACATCCACCCGCTGACGATCCTCTCCACTCTGCCCTCGGCGGGCGTCGGCGCTCTTCTGGCGTTGCGCCTGTCCGGCCAGGACCTGAATGTGATCGGCATCATCGCCATCATCCTTCTGATCGGGATCGTGAAGAAGAACGGCATCATGATCGTGGACGTGGCCCTCAAGCTCGAACGCGAAGAGGGCATGGAGCCGGAGGAGGCCGTGGTTCAGGCGTCCCACCAGCGGCTGCGCCCGATCCTGATGACCACCGCCTGCGCCTTCCTCGGCGGCGTGCCGATGATCCTTGGGCAGGGCACGGGGTCGGAGTTCCGCCATCCGCTCGGCTGGGCCATCGTCGGGGGGCTGATCGTATCCCAGGTGCTGACCCTGTTCTCGACGCCGGTGGTCTATGTCTACCTCGACCGCATGCGCCGCCGGTTCGGCGCGGAGGGCGCGGGACGCGCGCCGGCCCTGGCCAGAGCTCTCGCCGCGCCCGCCGCGGCAAGCGAATTGACTCTGGGTGAGTAGGTCTATGGCTGCGGCCAGCCGCCGCCGGTCCGGAATTTGATTTTGCCGCCCGCCGGGGTCATCCTGCTCTCTGGGCCTGATCGCGACCAGTACACCGCGCCGGGATCGGGGGAGACGTCGGCGCCGTGAGTATATCCAGCCCATTCATCAAGCGGCCCGTCGCGACCTCCTTGATCGCCGCGGCCTTCCTGGTCGTCGGCATCGTTTGCTACTCCATGTTGCCGGTCTCGGCCCTGCCACAGGTGGATTTCCCGACCATTCAGGTCAGCGCCAACCTGCCGGGCGCCAGCCCTGAGACCATGGCCTCCAACGTGGCGACCCCGCTGGAGCGGCAGCTGTCGCTGATCCCGGGCGTCACCGAACTCACGTCGTCCAGCACCCTCGGCAACGCTCAGGTGGTGCTGCAGTTCGAACTGACCCGCAACATCGACGCCGCCGCTCAGGATGTTCAGGCCGCCGTCACCGCCGCCGGCGGCCAGCTGCCCACCAACCTGCCCGCGCCCCCCAACATCCGTAAGGTCAATCCGGCCGATCAGCCGCTCATCGTCCTGTCGATGCGCTCGGATTCCGTGCCGATGACCACGGTCAGCGACTACGCCGACAACATCGTGGCCCAGACCCTGTCGCGGATCGACGGCGTGGGGCAAGTCACTCTGTTCGCGCCGCGCAAGCCCGCTATCCGCGTGCAGATCGACCCGCGCAAGGTGGCGGCTCTGGGGCTGCAGCTCGACAGCATCCGCGCCGCGATCACTAGCAACACGGTCAACGCCCCGAAGGGCCAGCTGGTCGGGACTGACCGCAACATGACCATCTACGCCAACGATCAGGCGCTGGACCTTGAGACCTGGAACAACCTGATCGTCGCCTACAAGAACGGCGCGCCCGTGCGGGTGCGCGACCTTGGCCAGGCGGTGAGGGGCCAGGAGAACATCCTCGGCACCGGCTACAACCTCCCCGGCAAGCTCAACACCAACCCACACCTGAAGGTCGGGCCCAACATCTCGATGTCGGTGATCAAGGCGCCGGGGTCTAACGTGTTCGCCACCATCGAGCGGGTGAAGAAGGCGCTGCCGTCGGTGGAGAAGAATATCCCCTCCAGTATCACGCTCGACATCATCCAGGACAAATCCCAGACCATCCGTGCGTCGGTGAAGGACGTGCAGATCACGCTGCTGATCACCATTGCCCTGGTGGTGGCGGTGATCTTCCTATTCCTGCGCAACGTGCGGGCTACCATCATTCCCAGCGCCGTGATCCCCCTGTCACTGCTGGCGACCTCGGCGGTGATGCTGCCGGCGGGTTTCAGCCTCAACAATCTGTCCCTGATGGCCATGACCATCGCGGTCGGCTTCGTGGTCGACGACGCCATCGTCATGGTGGAGTCCATTTGGCGGCGGGTGGAGCATGGCGAGAAACCGTTCCAGGCCGCTCTGAACGGCGCCGGCGAGATCGGCTTCACCATCCTGACCATCGCTGTCTCACTGATCGCGGTGTTCACGCCCCTGATGTTCATGAGTGGGGTGGTGGGCCGGCTGATGCGCGAGTTCGCCCTGACTCTCAGCGCCGCCGTCGTGCTGTCGGTCTGTCTGTCGCTGACTTTCACGCCGATGCTGTGCGCCAAGTTCCTGAAGGCGCCTGAGCCGCCCACCAACCCGATCATGAAGGGGCTGGAGTCCGGTTTCCACCGGCTGGAGCGCGGCTATGTGCGCTGGCTGGACGTTGTCATGCGCCATAAGATCGCGACCATGGCGGTGTTCATCGCCACGGCGATCCTATCGGTGGCGCTCTACGCCACGGCCAAGACCGGCTTCTTCCCGCAGCAGGACACCGGCTTCTTGCAGGGCTCGGTGATCAGCAACCAGGATTCCTCCTTCACGCGGATCAATACGAAGACGCTGGAGGCGGCCAAGATCGCCGCCGAAGACCCGGACGTCGACGAGGTCGGCTACAACGTCAACGCCAACAACCTCTCAAGCTCCCTGCTGCAGGTCGGTCTACGGTCCCGCGAGGACGGGCGTAAGGCCAGCCCGGACGAGATCATCACCCGCCTGCGGCCCAAGATGGCCCGGGTGATCGGCACGCAGGTGGTGTTGCAGGCGCAGCAGGACATCAATATCGGCGGCCGGGGCGGACGCGCCCAATTCCAGTACACCCTGTCGGACGGGGACCTGGACGAGCTGAACGCCTGGGCGCCCAGGCTGCTGGCGGCGTTGGAGAAGATCCCGCAGATCAAGGACGTCAATTCCGACCAGCAGTCGAACGCCTCGTCGGCCACACTAACCATCGACCGCGACGCGGCGGGCCGCTTCGGCCTCAGCCCCGCCGACATCGACTCCGCGATCTACAATCAGGTCGGCCAGAGACAGGTCGCGCAGTTCTTCACCCAGCTGAACGCCTACCACGTCATCATGGAGGCCCCGCCGGAGCTGCAGGGCTCGCCGGAGCTGTTCAACAACATCTTCATCAACTCCCCCAGGACCGGAAAGCCGATACCCCTGTCGCTGCTGGTCAAGGTCGACACCACCAAGACTCGGCAGATCGCCATCAGCCACCAGGGCCAGTTGCCTGCGGCGACCCTGTCGTTCAACCTGGCGCCGGGCGTGTCTCTCGGCGAAGCCACCCAGCTGATCGAGAAGGCCAAGGAAGATCTGGGCGCGCCCGAGAGCCTCGTCGGCGCCTTCGCCGGCACAGCTCAGGCGTTCCAGGCCTCGCTTTCGACCATGCCGATCCTGATCGTGGCGGCGCTGCTGTCGGTCTACATCATCCTGGGGGTGCTCTATGAGAGCTACATCCACCCGCTGACGATCCTCTCGACACTGCCCTCGGCAGGGGTCGGCGCGCTGCTGGCGCTGAGGCTGGCGGGTCAGGACCTCAATGTGATCGGCATCATCGCCATCATTCTTCTGATCGGCATCGTGAAGAAGAACGGGATCATGATCG
>CAIYVC010000065.1 GCA_903929535.1 uncultured Caulobacteraceae bacterium
GCCAAGCCATCGCCGAACCCGCCGAAGCCGGTGTACATCTCGATTCAAACGAACGGGAACACCTTTATCGGCGACGCTCCTACGGACTTGGCCTCGATTGGCGACGATCTGCGTAAGCTCGTCGGCAAGCGGGACCCGACCAAGGAGCGGATTTTCATCCGGGGTGACTCAGACGCCATGTACAAGGACTTCATGGGGGTGATGAACGCGCTGCAGGACAACGGCTTCTATAGCGTTGCTCTGATCGGCACCGACACCGCCCGTCCGGGAGACAAGTAACATGGCCGAAGGACCCACGCCTCACCACTACGACCCTCTCGTCGACGCGCCGCCTAAGCGCAAGAAGGGAGGGGGCGCTCAAGTCTCGATCATCGTCTCCTTGATCGTGCACGGCCTTATCGGCGTGTACATCTGGAAGTCGAAGTTCGAACCCAAGTACAAGGAGTACTCGGACGAGGCTGTGAAGGTGGACATCGTTAAGCCGCCTCCGCCTCCGCCGCCTCCGCCGCCTCCGCCGCCGAACACCCCGCCGCCGCCGCCGCCGCCTGTGCAGCCCCGGCCGCCGGTTGCTCCGCCGCCGGATGTTGCGCCTCCGCCTCCGCTGCCGATCCCGCCGGTCGAGAAGCCCATCCAGGCTCCCCCGCCGCCGGCTCCGCCGCCTCCGCCTGCGCCGCCGCACATCGCGCAGATCACCAATCCCGACTGGCTGCGTAAGCCCAGTGGGGACGACGTCTCCCGCTTCTATCCGGTGCGGGCGATGGATCTGGGCAAGGAAGGCCGCGCGCTGATCAAGTGCGTAGTCAAGGCGAACGGTACGGTCGATAACTGCACCGTCGTTTCCGAAGACCCGGCCGCTCTGGGTTTTGGCGACGCCGCCCTGCGGTTGGCCAAGCTGTTCAAGATGAAGCCCAAGACCAGCGACGGTCAGTCCGTCGACGGCGCCGAGGTGTCCATCCCGATCGCCTTCCGCCTCGCGGGCTAGCGGTCGACCACGACAGCGACAAGATCGGCCCCGGAGGGAAACCTCCGGGGCTTTTCTTTATATCTGGAGCGCGAATTGGACCGGGCGGCCGTCGAAACCGGCTTCCAATTTCGACCGCCGCACTCTAGAACGCCCCTTCCGAAATGCCGCCTTAGCTCAGTTGGTTAGAGCGCTAGATTGTGGATCTAGAGGTCCTCGGTTCGAGCCCGAGAGGTGGTACCATCGGAGATGGCGGCTGGGCTGCCTGGCCTTCAGGGGCCGCTTGATAATCTTCCCGCTCAGTTGTGCCTGATGGCGCTTTACATCCGGGCGCAACCGCGCCAAACGTTTTCCAAAGATCGATAGCGGCCCGCGAGGCGGGCGCGAACGGGAGAGTACCGAATGGGCGCCAAAATGGCAGGCGGCGGCAAGGGCCGATACGAGCTCGGCCAAAACGCCGATATCAACGTGACGCCGTTCGTCGACGTGATGCTCGTGCTGCTGATCGTCTTCATGGTGTCGGCGCCGATGGCGACCGTGGCCATCAAGATCGACCTTCCGCCCGCGCAGGCGCCGAAGGATCCCACCGACAAGAAGCCGACCTTCATCTCGGTGCGTCGCGGCGGCGAAGTCTATGTCATCGCCCAAACCGACACCCAGAAGGTCGACCTGAGCGGCCTGGGCGCCGTTCTGAACGTCAAGCTCGGCGCCAACGCCACCACCCAGAGCGTGCTGGTCCGTGCGGACCGCGACGTGCGCTACCGTGAATTCATGGCTGTGGTGAACCAACTGCAGAAGGACGGCTTCTACAAGGTTGGCCTGATCAGCGAGAACCTGGGCTAAATTTCCGCCTTACCGGCTGGACGGATTTGAGGGCGGCCTTCGGGCCGCCCTTTTTCGTTGCGCGGGGGTGAGGCGCCGCCCGCATGTTCCATGCTGCAGCGCACACAATTTGTTGACGCCCGCCAGAAGCCTCTCAAAGCTATAGCTGGAACCGAGCCCCCGCCGGGTGGTTGGGCTTGTGTGTTGTCAGTTGATAGGCCCCTGATGGGTGATGTTGTTGTTAAGCTGCCGGTGCGACCGGGCGAGGAGGCCGAGCTGTTCGGCAGCTTCCTGAACAGCTTCATCGAAGGTTGTGGGCCTCAAGCCGAACTCTGGGCGGCCAACAGTGACGCGCCCTATGTGATGGTCCGCTCCGACCCCCAACATGGCCTCGATCTCAAGGTGCTAACCTTCCAAGAGACGCGCGTCGCCCGCGATTTCGCACAGGGTTGGGCAGAAGCCGTGTCAGGCCTGACCGGTAAGGTCACCTACCGCTTCGGTTAGCGGCGCTCGACAGAGCCTTGGCGGTTGGCTAACCCAAACCCATGAGCGATCTGAAAGGCCTGCGGGTGGTCGTCGCCGGCGCCGGCGCGATCGGCTCCGTCCTGGCCCTGCAACTGGTCCGCGGCGGGGCGGAGGTGGTGCTGGCCGATGCGGCAGCTCCGGGGGGCAACGCCTCCGGTGTGGCCGCCGGAATGCTCGCGCCGCTGTTCGAGACCCTGCTGGATGCGCCTTCGGCGGCCCTCTACCCCCTGCTGCTGAGGTCCAGGGATGCCTGGCCCGCCCTGATGCCGTCCTTGGCGCTGGACCGGTCTGGGGCGCTCTTGAAAGCCGCCTTGCCTGAAACGGCCGAAGCGCTCGCCGCCAGGGCCGCCGCTCTGGGCGCCAGAGCGCAGGTCATGGACGCCGCCGGGGCCCGGGCCCTGGCTCCGGGACTGGTCGGGGAGGGGAGCTATCTGTTCACCGGCGAAGACTGGCGTCTGGCCCCGGGCGGCGCCCTCAATGCCCTGCATGGAGCCTTCGAGGCTCTCGGCGGCGTCCGCCTGGCGGCTAACGTCCTGGGCTTGGACGGCGGCTTGGCCCGGTTCGACGCCGCTGCCGCCTGGGCCGCCGACGCCGTGATCCTGGCGACCGGCCCCAAAGCCGGCGAGTGGCGCGATGCGGGAATTGCCCCGCTGACGCCCATCAAAGGCCAGATCCTGAGGTTCCCCGGCCTTGGTCCCGCCACCGGCCCCGTTGTTCGCGGCGAGGGCGTGTATGTGGCGCCCAGCTCGGGCGGACTGGTGGTTGGAGCTACGATGGAGGAGGGCCGCTCTGACCTGGCCATCGACCCCGAGGCCGTCGACCGGTTACAGGCCGCCGCCGCCCGCCTGTTCCCCCAGCTGGCAGCGGCCACCGCCATCGCCTCGGCGGGGGTCAGGGCCGCGACCAGCGACGGCGCGCCTGTGGTGGGGCTCACGGCCCAGCCTGGCGTGCTGGTGGCGCGTGGCGCGCGGCGTAACGGCTGGCTGCTGGCGCCGCTGATCGCCGAGGTTGTCATCGGCCATCTTCTGGGCCACGCCCACGACGCGGCGGCGAGGGCCTTCGACCCGGCTCGCTTCGGGTGAATTTCCGTTAACCTTTAAGGCCTCGTTAACCATAACCGACGACCGTCGGGATCATGGCGATCGAGTCCATCAAAGACGCAGTCGGCGCGGCCATCGAGCGCGCGGCCCAGGCCACAGGCGTGGACTTCGGCTACCTCATGCGCACCGCTGGCCGCGAGAGTGGCTATAATCCCGCCGCCAAGGCCCCGAGCTCGTCCGCCGCCGGCCTGTTCCAGTTCGTCGAGCAGACCTGGCTGGGGGCGCTGAAGCATCATGGCGCCAAGCACGGCTACTCAGCCTTCGCCGATCTGATCCAGAACGCCAAGGACGGCCATTTCTCTGTGGCGGGCGGCGACGCCCACAAGGCGGTGATGGCCCTGCGTATGGATCCCAAGGCCGCCTCGCTGATGGCTGGAGAGCTGGCCTCGGACAATGCCGCCTATCTGCGGGGCAGGGTGGGGCGCGAACCGACCTCCGGGGAGCTCTATATCGCCCACTTTCTGGGGCCCAAGGGGTCCGCCGACCTGATCGAGGCGCGCCAGTCGCGCCCTGGCGCCAATGCGGCCTCGCTCTTCCCTGACGCCGCGGCCGCCAATCCCGCTATCTTCTACCGTGACGGCCGCACCGCCTCCGTGGCCGAGCTCTACGCCAACCTGACCCAGGGCCAGACCGGCGCTCCGGCGGCCGCGGCGCCCATCCCGGTCAACTATGTGCATTTCGACACCAGCGCCCGCATGGCCAAGCTGGAGCAGGAGCGTCAGATGACCGAGATGATCCTCGGCATGAATCATGACGACCCCGGCCAGAACGGAACGCGCGGCCTGACCGGCTCGATGTTCTCCTCGGAGATGCTGAGCCTGCTGTCGGAGGCCCGCCACGCCGGTCAGAAAGGTTGATGGGGACAGGCGCGGTTAACGTTTGGAAACCCTGGAGCCGCCGCTTAGCCTACCTCTAGTTCCTTTAGAGATTCGCATGTAGGGGGAGACGATCATGGCGACCGCGCGCGCCTTCACCGACGAAGACCTCAGGATGCTGGTGAAGGGGCAGACGCCCGACGATCGGGCCCTGGCCGCGCATAAACTGTGTCGCTCCATCGACCGTGACGACCTTTCCCGCGAGGAGCTGGTCCGCGCCCAGGAAATCCTGCGCCTGATGGCCAAGGACGCCACAGAGTTGGTCCGGCGCGCTCTGGCGGTCACCCTCAAGGCCTCTCCGGTGCTGCCCCACGACGTCGCCATGCAACTGGCCCGCGACCTGGATTCCATCGCGGTGCCGGTGCTGAGCTTCTCGCCCGCCTTTTCCGAGGACGATCTGATCGAGATCGCCCGCAGCGGCTCCGCCGCCGGTCAGGCCGCCATCGCCAAGCGCCACAACCTGGCGCCCAGCGTCGCCAGCGTGCTGGTGCAGATCGGCTCGGAAGAGACAGTCAGGCTGGTCTGCGCCAACGACAACGCCTTCCTGACTGAGGGCGACCTGCGCACCGCCATCGATCGGTACGAGAAGTCCGAACCCCTGCTGACCGCCATCGTCTATCGCAAGACTCTGCCCATCGCTATCACCGAGCGGCTGGTGACCCTGGTCAGCGAGACCCTGCGCGACCATCTGATCGCTCACCACGCCGTTGCCCCCGATCTCGCCCGCCAGATCACCGCCGGGGCGCGCGAGCGCGCCACCGTCGATTTGGTGGATCAGGCCGAGCGGGCCAGCGACATCGCCGCCTTCGTCTCCCACCTCAACCGCAATGGCCGGCTGACGGCATCTCTGCTGCTGCGCGCCCTGGCTCAAGGGCAGATGGGTCTGTTCGAGTGGGGCATAGCGGAGCTGGCAGGGGTGCCCCATCACCGTACCTGGTTGATGATCCACGACGCCGGCGCTCTGGGCCTGAAGGCCATCTACGAGCGGGCGGGGCTGCCGTCGCGCCTGTTCCCGGCATCCCGGCGGCGAAGCGCGCCGGGGGGCGTCTGCTCAACTAGCGGATAACGCTGACCTGGGTTTCCAGGGCCGTCGCGACGCTCGCTCCAACGGGATCCAGATCATCGCGGATGCCGTCACGCACCATCGCCTTGATGGCGTCCAGATGGGCGTCGATCAGGGGCAGGGGAGTCCCCGCGCGCAGAGCCGGTTCTTCCAGCAGAGCGCAAAGCGAAGCCGCCATGCGGGTGACGATCGGAAATTCGTAAGTGCCGCCCAGGCCTTTGAGGTCGTGGGCATGGGTATAGAGAACCTCGCCAGCGTCGCCGCCCAGCCCTTCCAGCCCGACTCGGGCGCGGGCTTCGTCCAGCTTGTCGATTTCGTCCTGCAACCAGCGAGCGAATTGTCCGGCCAGGGCTTTCAGCGCCGCTTCCGCCCGCGCGACCACGTCCATGCTGGGGCCGGAAGGCGCCTGCAGGCTATGTGACGGCCAGGGTTTGCTCGCTTGGCTCAAGGAGGGCTCCCGTTGTCCGATGCCCGGTTTATCTGGCTCGAGATTATGACCGGCAGGCTTAACAACTGGTGCGCGGATATCCTTAAACGGCGAACTGTTCGGTCAGGATTCGCTCGTCCAGGCTGCGCCCGGCGTCGAACAGCATCACCAGGGGCTGGCTGCGGTCCTCGGCGACATGCACCTGGGCCACGTTGCGCACCTCCACGTTGTCGGCCACGGCGCTGACCGGGCGTTTGGCGGGATTGAGCACCTCGAAGGTGACCTTGGCGGTCTGCGGCAGCAGGGCGCCGCGCCAGCGGCGAGGGCGGAAGGCGCTGATCGGGGTCAGAGCCAGCACCTGCGAGCCGATCGGAATGATCGGGCCGTGCGCGGAAAGGTTGTAGGCGGTCGAGCCGGCAGGGGTCGAGACCAGGGCGCCGTCGCAGACCAGCTCCTCCAGCCGCACCTTGCCGTCGATGATGATTTTCAGCTTGGCCGTCTGATGGGTCTGGCGCAGCAGCGACACTTCGTTGATGGCCATCGCCCGCGCTTCCTGCCCGTCCCGGCAGACCGCATGCATCATCAACGGATAGATCACCGCCTGTTCGGCCGCGTTGATCCGGTCCAGCAGATCGTCCTCGCCGAACTCGTTCATCAGGAAGCCGACCGAGCCGAGGTTCATGCCGTAGATCGGGCGGGAGGCCGGCAGGTTGCGGTGCAGGGTCTCTAGCATGAAGCCGTCGCCGCCCAGGGCCACGATCACATCCGCGTCCGCCTCGGCGACCGCGCCGTAGCGCTCACTCAGACGGTCCTGGGCCTCCAGGGCGTCGGGTCGATTGTCGGCCACGAAGGCGAGCCTTCGGATCAGCGTGGAATGCTCGGTCATGACCGTGGCTAGAAGCCCGTGAGCCGCTGTCTTGTCAAATAGGGGTGAGGATCTGCGCCATGCGGGCGAAGACCATTGCCGCGTCCTCTACGGCCACATCACGGAACACCGCGGCGGCGCCGTCCTCGCCCTCAGGTCCGCCTGCCGGCAGGCCCCGGTTCAGTTCGCGCACCCGGGTCAGCACGGTGGGGAAGACGCTGCGGTCGATGCCCGCCGCCAGGCAGGCCAGGGCCAGCAGATCGGGACGGTCGCACGAGAGGGCTGCATGCAGGTCTTCCAGCGACACGCCCGCCAGCCGCGCCAGGGCCGTCTCGAACAGGGAAAGCTTATGCTCTCGAAGCGCGCGCAGCAGATAGCCGGGGCGCAGCTGCCCCGCGGTGTCCAGCTTCTCCACCAGCCGCCGCTCCGTGGCCATCCGTTCCTCGGCCCGCTCCAGGCTCACCGGGCGGCCGAAGGGTTCGGCGATGGCGTCGTTGACCGCGTCCTCGAGAGCCGGGCCCAGTTGAGCAGGGTCCAGTTGAGCAGGGTCCAGGCGGAAGCGCCCGACCAGCTGCTCGCGCAGGGCCTCGCCGATCCAGGCATAGAGGGCGCCCGCCAGCTCGGGGGACAGCTCCGGATGGCGCACCAGAGGCGCCCGCAGGCCGGGCATGGTGCGCGAGGCGTCCACCAGCCGCGCCATGCCGTTGGGTGGCAGGAAGGCGGAGGTGTTGTCGGCCAGGGCGGCGAGCAGCGCGGGCTCGCCGCGCTCCAGGATGGCTTCGGTCACCGTGGGCCCGATCCCGGGCCGGCGCGCGACCTCGATCTGGTGCTCCAGGGTCGCCTCGACCAGCAGGCGGATCAGATCGGCGTCTTCCAGCAGGGGGCTGGCGGCGATCACGGGGCGGGCGATCTCGATATCGTCCAGCGCCAGCACATGGATCAGCGAACGGGGCGCCCAGTCCACGTCGGCGATGCGTTCGGCCAGACGGCGCCGCACCTCGTGCTCGGCCTCCACCACCAGGGTCATGAACACATCGTCGATCAGGGCCTTGGCCTTGATCGCCTCGGCGTCTCCGCCGGGCCCGGCCAGTTCGCACAGGCTGACGATGTTCATCAGCAGACGCTCGCGGTCCGCGGGCTCTCTGCTCTTCGCCAAGTCAAGCAAGGCGTTGGATTGCTGGCCGATCAAGGGATTCTCCGCTTCGTCGGTGGATCCGCAAACTGCGCCAAGGCTATGAAAACAGCGTTAAATTCGGCTTTCGCGCGGTTATCGCCTGCAACCGCTAGTTGGAAATCCGGGGCATGAGCAGATAGTGGCCGTTCTTGAAGCCGCTGAAGATCACCTCCGCCTGGGGGTGCGCCACGGGCCGCCCGCTGTCGTCGGGCAGCAGGTTCTGTTCGGACACATAGGCCAGGTAGCTGTCCTCCTCGTTCTCGGCTAGCAGGTGATAGAAGGGCTGGTCCTTGCGCGGCCGGATTTCCGCAGGAATGGCGGCGTACCATTCCTCGGTGTTGGCGAATTCGGGATCCACATCGAACACCACGCCGCGAAACGGGAACAGGCGGTGGCGCACCACATCGCCGATCGCGAATTTGGCCAGATGAATCGGGTCCGGTCGCTTGTTCATGGGCGCCATCCTAACGCGCCTAGCTGACCCGAGCGTGAATAGAGCGCATCGCCGTGCGCATTTGCTTCCGGGCGGGGTCCGGCCTTGGTACAGTCGCCGGGAAAAGCGGCGCCCAGCAGCGGCTGCCGCGTGGAATTGAGTTCTATGGCTGAGGCGCTTGCATCGCCCCCAAGAGCGCCGCCGCAGGGTGGCGCGTCTGCTGAGTCGTCCGACGGGCGCCGGGCGCGTGCGGGCGAGAGCCACACCTTCGCCGCCCTGGACCTGGGCACCAACAACTGCCGCCTGCTGATTGCCCGCCCCACCGACGAGGGTTTCCGCATCGTGGAGGCCTATTCCAACATCGTGCGCCTGGGCGAAGGCCTGTCGCAGACCGGGCGGCTGCAAGACAACGCCATGAACCGGGCGCTGGGCGCGCTGAAGATCTGCGCCGACAAGATCGCGCGCCGCCGCTGCGTCAAGGTACGGGCGGTGGCTACTCAGGCCTGCCGCTCTGCGGACAACGGCGCGGACTTCATCGAGCGGGTCCAGCGCGAGACCGGGCTGCAACTTCAGGTGATCACGCCGCGCGAAGAGGCCCACCTGGCCGTGGCCGGCTGCCTGAACCTGCTGGACCGCAAGGCCGATGCGGCCCTCGTGGTCGATGTCGGTGGCGGCTCCACCGAACTATCCTGGGTCGATCTGAAGGGGCCGGGACTGGACAGCGGTCCGCGCCAGTTCGCCCCGCACAACCTGCCGATTAAGGCGTGGATTTCCGCTCCCGTGGGCGTGGTGACCCTGGCCGAGCGGTTTCCCGAAGACCCGTCCGACCGGCCCGCCTGGTATCGTCGCATGGTCGAGGCGATGAAGCTGGAGATCGACCGCTGCCCCGAGGCGGAGGTGGTCCGCGCCGCATTCGACGCCGGCCGCGCCCAGATCGTCGGCACCTCCGGCGCCATCACCAGCCTGGCCGGCATTCACCTCGGGCTGAAACGCTACGACCGCGATCGGGTCGACGGCCTGTGGATGACGCGGGCGCAATGCGAGGCCACCGCCGACAAACTGCTGGCTCTGGATGTCGAGGGTCGCGCGCGGCAACCCTGCATCGGGCCCGATCGCGCCGACCTGGTGCTGGCCGGCGCCGCCATTCTGCAGGCGGTTCAGGAGCTGTGGCCCTGCGACCGGGTGCGGGTGGCGGACCGTGGCCTGCGCGAGGGCCTGCTGCTATCGCTGATGGCCGCGCCGCCGCGTCGCCGCCGCAGACGCCGAGGCAGGGGCGGAAGCCGCTCCGCCGCCGTTGTGAAGGCCGCCGAATGAGCGAAGACGAGCCCTCCGATGCCTTCGGCAAGGACGCGCCGCGCAAACGCATGGTCAAGGCCCCCACCCGGGGCGGCGACTCCGGGCGCGGCGAGTCCGTGAAGGTGAAGACCTCCAAGCGCCGGACCCTGTCCTCCAACAGCTGGCTCGCCCGCCAGCTTAACGATCCCTTCGTCGTCCTGGCCAAGGCCCAGGGCTACCGCGCACGCGCGGCCTTCAAGCTGACCGAGATCGACGACCGTTTCGGCCTGTTGCGCCGGGGCGTGCGGGTGGTGGATCTCGGCTGCGCGCCCGGCGGCTGGCTGCAGGTGGCGATCAAGCGCGGCGTCACTGACATCGCCGGCGTCGACCTGCTGGCCGTCGATCCCGCGCCGCCCGCCCACATCCTGCAGATGGATTTCACCGACCCCGCCTGTGGCCCGATGCTGCTGGAACTGCTCGGGGGGCCGCCCGACCTGATCCTGTCGGACATGGCGCCCAACACCACCGGCCACCGCGAGACAGACCACCTGCGCATCGTCGGCCTGATCGACGCGGCCATCGACTTCACCCTCGACAGCCTCAAGCCCGGCGGCGCCTTTGTCGCCAAGGCCTTCCAGGGCGGCGGCGCGGATGAGGTGCTGAGCCGGCTGCGCGAGCACTTCGCCAAGGTCCAGCACGTCAAGCCCAAGGCCAGCCGTCAGGACTCCTCGGAACTGTTCTTCGTGGCGACCGGCTTCAAGGGCCGCTGAGGCTTCGGTCCCCATTACGGTCGGCCGCTGCGTTCCCTGCCGCGCCGCAACACAATCTTCAGCCAAGCCCTTCCCCAACCCCCCGGCTGGCGTTATACGCGGCTCGCAAAACGGAGACTCCTCATGGAGATTCGCGAAGGGCTGACCTTCGATGATGTTTTGCTTGAACCAGGCCGCTCGGAGGTCATGCCGACGAATGTCGACACCTCCACGCGCCTGACCCGCGAAATCAGTCTGAACATACCGATCGTGTCCGCCGCCATGGACACCGTCACCGAAAGCCGGCTGGCCATCGCCCTGGCGCAGGCCGGCGGGATGGGTATCCTCCACCGCAACATGTCGGTAGCCGAGCACGCCGATCAGGTGCGCGAGGTGAAGCGCTACGAAAGCGGCATGGTCATCAATCCGCTGACCATCCACCCCGACACGACCCTCGCCGAGATCCGCGAGATCACCGCCCGGCGCAAGATTTCCGGGTTCCCGGTGGTGGAGCGCGGGTCGGGCAAGCTGGTCGGCATCCTGACCAACCGCGACATGCGCTTCGAGAGCGACCCGGCCGTGAAGGCGTCCGCCCTCATGACCAAGGACAACCTGATAACCGTGCGCGAGGGCATCGACCCTGCCGAGGCCAAGGCCATCCTGCGCCGTCACAAGATCGAGCGGCTGATCGTGGTCGACGAGGCCTACCGCGCGGTCGGGCTGATCACCGTCAAGGACATGGAGAAGGCCCAGGCCTTCCCCGCCGCCGCCAAGGACGCCCAGGGCCGCCTGCTGGTCGGCGCCGCCTCCACCGTCGGCGACAGCGGCTACGAACGCTCCATGGCCCTGATCGACGCGGGCGTGGACGTGGTCATCATTGACACGGCCCACGGCCATTCGGTGCAGGTCTATGAGGCGGTCAAGCGGATCAAGCGCGAGACCAACCGCGTGCAGATCGTCGCCGGCAACATCGCCACCTACGAGGGCGCCAAGAGCCTGATCGACGCGGGCGCGGACGCCATCAAGGTCGGCATCGGCCCGGGCTCCATCTGCACCACCCGCATTGTCGCGGGCGTCGGCGTGCCCCAGCTGACCGCCGTGCTCGAAGCGGCGCGGGCGGCCAAGGATAGCGGCGTGCCGGTGATCGCCGACGGCGGCATCAAATACTCAGGCGACCTGGCCAAGGCCATCGCCGCGGGCGCCTCGTCGGCCATGATGGGCTCGATGTTCGCGGGCGTGGACGAGGCTCCCGGCGAGGTCTTCCTCTACCAAGGCCGCTCCTACAAATCCTACCGCGGCATGGGCTCGCTGGGCGCCATGGCCCTGGGCTCGGCGGACCGTTACTTCCAGAAGGAAGTCTCCGACAGCCTGAAGCTGGTGCCCGAGGGCATTGAGGGCCAGGTGCCTTACAAGGGCCCGATCGCCCCGATCCTGCATCAGCTGGTCGGCGGCCTGCGCGCCTCGATGGGCTATGTCGGGGCCGGGGCCATCCCGGACTTCCAGGATCGGGCGCGCTTCGTCCGCATCACCGGCGCAGGTCTGCGTGAAAGCCACGTCCATGACGTGATGATCACCCGCGAAGCGCCTAACTATCCGTCTCAGGGATGACGCCTGCGGCGCGCCTCTCGGCCGCCATCGAAGTGCTGGACATCATTGCGTCCTCCCGCCAGCCCGCCGATCAGGTGCTGAAGGCCTGGGGCGTGGGCCACCGCTTCGCTGGTTCCGGCGACCGCCGCGCCATCGCCGACCGCGTCTACGGCTGCCTGCGCGACGGCGGGGGCCGGGGACGCGAGGCGGTGATCGCCTCCCTGGCCAAGCACGACAAGCTCGGTCCCGACGACATCGCCGCCCTTTTCAGCGGCCAGGGCTTCGCGCCCTCCGCGCTGTCCGCCGAGGAGATGGCCCGCCTCAATGCCCTGGGCGGCGCCGACGCGCCCTCCACCCTGCCGGGCTTCATCGCTCACGAGCTGGGCCGCACCTTCGGCAAGCAGGCCGCCGCCGAGGCCCTGGCCCTGCTCAGCGGCCGCGCGCCGGTGGACCTTCGGGTCAACGGTCTTCTGGCCTTCCCCCAGACCCTGACCGCCTATCTCGCCGACAGCGGCTTTCCCTCCGAACCCACGCCCTTCTCGGCCACCGGCCTGCGCCTGGACGCCAGCGCCGCCAAGCTCGCCGCGCTCGACGCCTTCAAGGCCGGCCAGTTCGAGGTGCAGGACGAGGGCAGCCAGATCGTCTCCTGGCTGCTGGGCGCCGAACCCGGCCAGACGGTGGTCGACTACTGCGCCGGCGGCGGCGGCAAGACCCTGGCCATCGGCCAGATGATGCGGGGGCAGGGGAGCCTGATCGCCTGCGACCTCAATCCGCGCCGCCTGGACGCCATCACCCCGCGTCTGGAGCGCGCCCACGTCCGCGCTGAGCTGCGCCGCGTCGGTCCCACCGGCGACCGGCTGGATGAGTTGATGGGCAAGGCCGACCGCGTGCTGGTGGACGCGCCCTGCTCGGGCTCTGGCACCTGGCGCCGCCGCCCAGAGGAGGCCTGGCGGCTGACCGAGGAGCAGCTTTCGGCGGTAATCAAGGTGCAGAAGGACGTCCTGCGCCGCGCATCGGCCCTGGTCCGTCCCGGCGGACGCTTGGCCTATGTCACCTGCTCCGTGCTGGCCGCCGAGAACGCCGACGTCATCACCGCCTTCGCCGCCGCCCACCCCGACTTCAAGCCCCTGCCGATCACCGAAGCGGCCAAGACGCCGTTGCTAACAGATGCCGCGCGCGCCCGTCTTGCGGAGCTGGCGGGGGTTGGCCATACGGTTCAGTTGTCGCCCCGCCGCACAGGGACCGACGGCTTCTTCATCGCCCTTTTCGAGAAAACCGCATGAGCCTGGCCAACCACGAGCGTCTCCTGATCATCGACTTCGGCAGTCAGGTGACTCAGCTGATCGCCCGACGGGTGCGCGAGAGCGGCGTCTATTGCGAGGTGGTCCCCTACGACAAGGCCGCGGCTCATTTGGCCGCCAACCCGCCCAAGGCGGTGATCCTGTCCGGCGGCCCCGAAAGCGTACACGAGGAAGGCAGCCCCCGCGCGCCCCAGGCCGTGTTCGAGATGGGCGTGCCGGTGCTGGGCATCTGCTACGGCGAGATGGCTATCTGCCATCAGCTGGGCGGCAAGGTGGTCAGCGGCCACAGCCGCGAATTCGGCCGCGCCGAGATCGACATCATCGCCGACAGCCCTCTGTTCGCCGGCCTCGACGCCCGCGAGCAGGTGTGGATGAGCCACGGCGACAAGATCACCGCCATCCCCGAAGGCTTCAAGGTCATCGCCTCCTCGGCCGGTTCGCCCTACGCCGCCATCGCCGACGAGACGCGCCGCTTCTACGGGCTGCAGTTCCACGCCGAGGTCGCCCACACCCCGCGCGGCGCGACCATGCTGCGCAACTTCACCCACACTATCGCCGGCTTCAAAGGCGACTGGACGATGGCCTCCTTCCGCCAGGAGATGGTCGCCAAGATTCGCCAGCAGGTGGGGCAGGGGCGGGTGATCTGCGGCCTGTCCGGCGGGGTTGATTCCTCGGTCGCGGCGGTGCTGATCCACGAGGCGATCGGCGAGCAGCTGACCTGCGTCTTCGTCGACACGGGTCTCCTACGCTTGAACGAGGCCGAGCAGGTCGTGACCCTGTTCCGCAATCACTACAACATCCCGCTGGTCCACGTGGACGCGGGCGCCGAGTTCCTCGGTCAGCTCGAAGGCGTCAGCGACCCGGAGACCAAGCGCAAGACCATCGGCCGGGTGTTCGTCGAAATCTTTGACCGCGAGGCGGCCAAGGTGGATGGCGCGACCTTCCTGGCCCAGGGCACCCTCTATCCCGACGTCATCGAGAGTGTCGGCGGCACGTCCCACGTCATCAAGAGCCACCACAACGTCGGCGGCCTGCCCGAGCACATGAAGCTGAAGCTGGTGGAGCCCCTGCGCGACCTCTTCAAGGACGAGGTGCGGGTGCTGGGCGTGGAACTGGGCCTGCCGCCCGCCTTCGTTGGCCGCCACCCCTTCCCGGGCCCGGGCCTCGGCATCCGCATTCCCGGCGAGGTCTCCGCCGAAAAGGTCGCCGTCCTGCAGCAGGCCGACGCCATCTATCTGGAGGAAATCCGCAACGCCGGCCTCTACGACAAGATCTGGCAGGCCTTCGCTGTGCTTCTCCCCGTCAAGACGGTCGGGGTCATGGGCGATGCGCGCACCTATGAAGCGGTCTGCGCCCTGCGCGCCGTGACC
>CAIYVC010000066.1 GCA_903929535.1 uncultured Caulobacteraceae bacterium
CTGCATCGCCTGCTGCGTCTGGCCCGCGCTGGACTCCCCGGAATTCTCCAAACCGGCCCGCGATGTCTGCATCTACTGCACTGGGACCGATTGCGGGGTCTACCCCACCCGCCCCCAGGTCTGCCGCACCTTCGATTGCGTCTGGCGCCGCGCCGCGGGCTTGCCGCCGGAGGCTCGCCCGGACAAGTTGGGCCTCATGTTCAGTATCGAGCGCGAGGCCGAGCCCAAGACCGTGTTCGAGAACCTCTACATCCTGGCCTCCGCCGACCGTGACCCGGCCGAGCTGCATTCGTCACTCGCCGATGGCGTGATCGGCGCGCTCAGCCGCAATGTTCTGCCGATCTTCATCGCCTGGGACGGGATCAAGGTTATGGTGCACCCGCCCGCCCCGCTGGCCGCCGGCATCGCCGATCCGTCCAAAGCGGAGACCGCCGTCGCCGAGGACGCCGCCCGCTGGCTGAAGGCCTATGCGCCCTACGCCCGCTACGGCGCCGGCTTCAACGTCAAGCTGCCGGCGGGCTTCTGATGTCCGACACCGCCCTGGCCGACCTGCTGTTCGGCCCCAACATCGAAGACAAGTCCTGCGGCGACTGCATCGCCTGCTGCGTCATCACCAACATCGACACGCCCGAGCTGGTGAAGCCGGAGGGCGTCGTCTGCCCCCACTGCACCGGCGGCGGCTGCGGTATCTACGAGACCCGGCCCCAGGTCTGCCGCAGCTACAACTGCGGCTACAAGCGCATCCCCTCCATGCCGCCCGAAAGCCGTCCGGACCAGATGGGCGTGATGTGGACGCTCGAGCGCCATCTGCCTCCGCGCAACGTCTTCGAGCATCTCTATTTCGTCGGCGTGGCGGTCGACGATCCGCGCAGCCTGGAGAGCGTCCTGACCAACGACGTCCTGGCCATGCTGTCCCAGAGCGTCCTGCCGGTGTTCGTCTCCTGGAACGGGATCAAGACCCTGGTCCATCCCGAACCCAACCTGGCCGACGCCATCATGAACCCCGCGCCTCAGCGGGACCGGGCGCTGGTCAAACAGGGCCGCGAATGGCTGAAGCACTACGCCCCCTTCGCCCGTCTCGGCGGCGGCGAACACACCGACCTGCCCTACGGCCTATGACCCATCATGGCTTGCCAAGCCCGCCGGTTTGGCCGTTCCATCCGCTACCTTGGCCCTCTGTATTCTGGAAAGACCCATCATGAAGACGATCTTGACCCTCGCCCTGGCCGCCACCGCTTTCGCCGGCGCCGCCTCGGCCCAGGCCCCGCCCTGGAACGGCCTCAACGTGCCGCCCGCCGGTCCGCGCGCCCGTGGTCCCGCCCTCGGCCAAGCCGTCTCCGCCGCTCAGGCCGCCGTCGCCGAGTGCAAGTCCAAGACCTATATCGTCACCGCCCTGATCGTGGATTCGGTCGGCCAGCCGGTCGTCATGCTGTCGGGCGACGGCGCGGCCTACCGCACCCAGTATGTGGCCGCCTCCAAGGCCGCCGCGGTGATGAAGTACAAGACCACCTCGGGCGAGCTGGTGGCCAAGGCCAAGGCCGATCCCAAGCTCGACGCCGAGATCAAGGCCAACCTCGAAATCGGCGCCGCGCGTCAGGGCGGCGTGCCGCTGATGAGCGACGGCCAGCTGATCGGCGCCTTCGCCGTCTCCGGCGCGCCGGGCGGCGAGAAGGACGAGGCCTGCGTGATGGCGGCCCTGGCCAAGTTCCCGCTGAAGTAGCCTAGGATAGAACGGCGGCTTCAAGCCTCGCCTTCCAGAGCGCGGCTCGCCTTCGAAGCTCGTCCTTCACGCCGAATTCGGGATAGTCATCCCGCAGCCGTTCCAGTTCTTCGAACCGGAAGGCGTCCTCGCCGTGCGTGTTCCACACGCTTTGCAGCATCTTATACGGGCTGCTTCCCTGGCGTAGCGCGAACCACAGGCCGTTGCGCTGCGTATCGACGTGCTGGCTCCGATCGACCCATACCTGTCCCGTGGCCGAACAGATGACGGCGAATACGCCGAATGCCGGCTTCCTCTCGCGATATGCGGCTGCAGCCGCCTTTCTGTCCAAATTGCCCATCTGCCGTCCTCTTTTTACCCGGGCGATATTGACGGATTTTTTTACCCGGGTAAATAAGGTTTACCGAAAATATCGGTGACCCCGGCTCCCCTGGCGCCGATGGACCATCTGCTCGGCAAGGGAATCCGCCATGATCACATCCGACCTAAAGCCTTTGCTGGCGCGCTTCATCCGCGAGGTCTGGGACGAAGGCCGGGCCGAGGCGGTGGCAGCCTATCTCGCCCCCCGCTACACCATCCATCATGACCCCGGCGATCAATGGGACGGGCATGTCCTGGACCAGTCGGGCTATATCGACCGCCTGAAGATGTCGCGTGCGCCTTTCCCGGATCAGAGGTTTGACATCCAACGGATGTGCTCAGAGGACGACGCGGTGAACATGACTTGGCTTTGGACGGCGACGCATCTCGCCGACCTGCCGGGATTCCCGGCGACGGGCGCACCGATCCGTATGTCGGGCGCGACGACCTACTTCTTTGATCAGGATCAGCGCCTCACCGGACACTGGCAGATCACCGACAGGCTTGGGGTGTTCCAGCAGCTTCAACACACCAGGGCCGGGACCTGATGGGCAACAGGATCGCGCAGCCGCCGCGCCCGATCTCGACCACCAGATTCGGTTGGCTTGTGCCGGCTTCCCTGATCCTACTCAGCCTGATCCCGGCGGCGGCGGGCGTGATGCGCCTGATCAGTTTGGCGGCCGGTGATAAGGGGGCGGCGGGCGACGCGCGGTTCTTCGCCTCGCCCATCCCGGCGGTGGCCCATATCCTCGCCGCAACCGTCTTCTGCCTTCTGGGCGCCTTTCAGTTCGCGCCGAGGTTTCGCCGCCGCAACCCCCATTGGCATCGTGTGGCGGGCAGGCTCCTGATTCCCAGCGGCCTGATCGCGGCCGTCGCCGGTCTGTGGATGACCCGCTTCTACCCGAACGCGATCAATGGCGGAGACCTGCTCTACAGCGAGCGCCTGGTCGTCGGCGCGGCTATGATCCTGTCGATCGTGATCGCCACGCTCGCGCTGCGGCGCCGCCAGTTCGCACGGCACGGCGCCTGGATGATCCGAGCCTATGCCATCGGTCAGGGGGCGGGCACGCAGGTGCTGACCGGCCTGCCCTGGATGCTGGTGATGGGAACGCCCGGCGTCACCGCCAAGGCCATGCTGATGGGCGCGAGTTGGCTGATCAACATCACCGTGGCCGAAGCCGTGATCCGCCGCTGGCTGCCTGGTTCCGATCGTCGTCTGGCGGCATACCCGGCGAGCGCCGCCGGATAACCGGATCTGGGATCACGCCTTTGGCCGGAACCGTTTGCTCGCCGGGAAGCCCTTGGGCGCCAGGCGGCCGGCGCCGGCCCTTCGGCCCGCCCATTCGCGCCATTCGGGCCAGGCGCGCGAGCGGCCGTCGCTGGTGACCCAGGACGGTCCCTCCGCCTCGTTGAACGCCAAAGCGTCGCGCAGCCCGCCTTCGCGGTAGCTCTGCAGCTTGACGCCCTTGCCGCGCGGCATCTCCGGCAGTTC
>CAIYVC010000067.1 GCA_903929535.1 uncultured Caulobacteraceae bacterium
AAGCGCTGAGGCTCGCTCCCGGCAATTTCGAAGCGCTTTTGGCGCGCGGAGCTTGGTTTGGCCGTAACAAGGATCTCGTTAAGGCCGCGGTCGACTTGGAGGCCGCAGCGCGTCAGGAACCCCCGGATGGAAGATGCCGGATGCGGGTGGCGGGCGCCTACGAAGCATTTGGCCAATATCTCCAGGCGATAGCTTTGTACGACGCCATTCTCTCCTCCACCCCCCGGGCCGTCGTGGCGCCGGACGCGCTTAACGGCCGATGCTGGGCGCGCGCGATCCAGAAGCAGGAGCTCGATAAGGCGCTTGCGGATTGCAACGAGGCTCTGCGGCGCAATCCCCAGTCCGCCAGTTACCTGGACAGCCGCGCCTTGGTGCATGTCCGCCGCGGAGAACTGGATGTGGCGCTCGCCGACTATGATGCGTCGATCAAATACCAGGCCAATGTCCCGATAACCCTCTACGCCCGGGGCGTGGCGCGGCTGCAGAAGGGCATGAAGGACGCTGGTGATACCGACATCAAGGCCGCCACCGCCCTCGATCCCAAGGTCGCCGACCAAGCCAAGCGCTTCGGCATCGCCCCCTAGGCGATCGGGTCTTCACCTTCTCCTCAAGGTCTGACACTTTCCCTTCCCAATAATCCAAAGGGCTTGGGAGGGCCTGTCATGAAGAAATTGCTGCTCGCGGCCGCCGCCGCTCTGCTGCTGGCCCCGGCCGCCGCCACCGCGCAAGGCGCCTCGGCCCCGGAAATCCCCTTCGAGGGCAGCGACTATCTGCAGATCCCGCCGGACATGCACTTGGGCGAGGTCGCTGGCGTGGCGGTCAACAACAAGGACGGCCACATCTTCGTCTTCCAGCGCGGCAACACCACGGGCCCGGCCTATGGCGCCGCCGCCGCCCAGCTGCTGGAGTTCGACAAGGCCGGCAAGTTCGTGCGCGAAGTCGGCCACAACCTCTACGCCTGGGCCTTCGCCCACTCCGTGCGCATCGATCCGCAGGGCAACATCTGGGCCGCCGACAAGGGCTCGGACATGGTCATCAAGTTCAAGCCGTCCGGAAAGGTCGACATGGTTTGGGGCCGCAAGCCCGAAGCCTCCGACGAGGGCGCCGAGCCCCTGAAGCATCCCAAGCCGCCCCTGCCCGCCGCCAAGGGCACCTTCCGCCAGGTCACCGACATGGCCTGGGACAGCAAGGGCAACACCTATGTGTCCGACGGCTACATCAACTCCCGCGTGGCCAAGATCGCGCCGGACGGGACGTGGCTGAAGTCGTGGGGCAGCTACGGCAAGGCGCCGGGCCAGTTCGACACCCTCCACTCCATCGCCGTAGACGGCAACGACCAGGTCTATGTCGCCGACCGGGGCAACCGCCGCATCCAGGTGTTCGACACCGAGGGCAAGCTGCTGCGCATCATGACCATCGACCTGCCGCTGCCCGCCGACGCCAAGACCATCCTTGGCGAACCCCAGGGGATCGACCCCAATGTCGTCGGCACCCAGCAGCCGGGCGCCCCCTGGGCCCTGTGCATCACGCCCAAGGAAAAGGGCCCTCAGGTCCTCTATGTGTCCGACTCCTACCCGGGCCGGATCTACAAGATGACCCTGGACGGCAAGATCCTGGGCTGGCTCGGCCGCACCGGCCATCAGCTGAACGAGTTCGGCTGGATCCACGAGATCGCCTGCCCGTCCGAGAATGAGCTCTATGTCGGCGAACTCTTGAACTGGCGGATGCAAAAGCTGACTCTTCACCCCGCGAAATAGCCGAAACCCAGGCAGGAGACGCCGAGATGTCGAAACTGATTTCCCTGGCGCTCGGCGCCGCCCTGCTGGCCGGTTCAGCCATGGCGCAACCGCCCGCCGCCCCGCCGGCCCCGCGCCTGCCGCCGGTCACGGGGACGGTCACCGCCGTTTCCGACGACAGCGTCACGGTCAAGGCCGCGGACGGCAAGCTCGTGGTCCTGCCCCTGGTGCGGACCTGGACGGTGTTCATCACCAAGCCGATCGATATCGAGAACATCAAACCGGGCAGCTTCGTCGCCACCGCCAACACCAACATCGACGAGAAGAGCGGCAAGTCGATCGAGCTTCGCCTGTTCGAGCCGGGCTCGCGGGCCGGAGAAGGCAGCCGGCCGATGGCCGCGCCCAACACCACCATGACCAACGGCACCGTGCAGACGGTGAAGAAGGGCCCCGGTGGGCGTGAGCTGGACGTCACCTATCCCGGCGGCGTGCGCCACATCGTTGTACCGCCGGACGTGCAGGTGATCGGCCGCACCCCTGCCGCGCGCGACGCGGTCAAGCCGGGCGTGACCATCGCCGCAAACACCGCCAAGGGCGACGACGGCGTGGTGCGCGGGACGCAGATCTCGGTCGTTCAGAAATAAGCGCTAGAAGGCGGGCGCCATTTCCGCCGCCGTCCGCCGATAGATCAGCGCTTCGGCCACATGCACCCGTCTGACCGGCCCCGATCCGTCGAGGTCGGCGATGGTGCGCGCCAGGCGCAGCGTGCGGGTCCAGCCCCGCGCCGTCAGATGGCCCGCTTCGGCGGCCCGGGTGAGCAGGGCCTTGCCGCCCTCGTCGAGCGCCGCCGCGGCATCCAGCCGATCACCTTCCAACCGTGCATTCAGATAGAGGCCGGGGGAGGCCGCGGCCTCTTCGGCGCGCGCTTCCTGCACCGCCCGCGCCTTGGCGACCCGGGCGGCGGCCTCGGCAGTGCCCTCGGCGGGCGGCGGCAGGGCCAGATCGGCGGCCGTGACCGCGGGGACCTCGATCTGCAGGTCGATGCGGTCCAGCAGCGGTCCTGAAACCCGGTTGCCGTAGTCGCGCTGGCAGCGCGGAGCCTTGCCGCAGTGGCCCTTGCCCAGACCGCCATAGCCGCAGCGGCAGGGATTCATCGCCGCCACCAGCTGCACCCGCGCCGGATAGCGGACATGGGCATTGGCCCTCGCCACCATTACCTCACCGGTCTCCAGCGGCTGGCGCAGGGAATCCAGGGCCTGGGGCGTGAACTCCGGCAGCTCGTCCAGAAACAGCACGCCGTTGTGCGCCAGGGACACCTCGCCCGGCTTCACCTTTAGCCCGCCGCCGGTTAGGGCCGCCATGCTGGCGGAGTGGTGCGGGGCGCGGAATGGGCGGGCGCGGGTCAGGGCGCCCTTAGCGATCAGCCCGGCCACCGAATGCACCATGGACGTCTGCAGCAGCTCCTCGGCCGACAGGGGCGGCAGAAGTCCGGGCAGGCGCTGGGCGAGCATCGACTTGCCCGAGCCAGGCGGGCCGATGAACAGAAGGTTGTGGCCGCCGGCCGCGGCGATCTCCAGGGCCCGCTTGGCGCTCTCCTGGCCGCGAACGTCCCTCAGATCCGGTACAGCCTCGCCCTCGACCATTGGGCCGGGCTTGGGCGGGCTCATCACCTGGGACCCGCGGAAATGGTTGACCACCGCGATCAGGGAGCGCGGGGCGAGGATGCGCGCCTCACCCGCCCAGGCCGCCTCGGGCCCATTGGTCTCCGGGCACATCAGGCCCAGGCCAAAACCATTGGCCGCCACCGCCGCGGGCAGCACGCCGGACACCGGGGCGATACGGCCATCGAGGCTGAGCTCTCCGACCGCCGCCCACTCCTGCAGGGCGTCCGCCGGCAGCACGCCCATGGCGCACATCAAGCCGAGCGCGATGGGCAGGTCGTAGTGGCTGCCCTCCTTCTTGACGTCGGCGGGGGCGAGGTTGACCACGACGCGCTTGGGCAGGGCTAGGCCCAGGCCCAGGAAGGCCGCCCGCACCCGTTCACGGCTTTCGGTGACCGCCTTGTCGGCCAGGCCGACGATGAAGAAGGCCGCATCTACGCCGCCGGTGTTGGAGACCTGGACCTCGACGTCTACCCGCCGCGCCTCGACCCCTTCGAAGGCGACCGTCACCACCCGACCGATCATGCGAACAGAGCCCCTAGCCCTAGTCACTTAACCCAAAGTTATGCACAAGATGAGCAGAAGCAGCGGTCCAGATCAAGAACAAAAATGGAACATAGAGGAAAGAGATGACGCCGCAATGTCAAACGCTCCGTCCTCTGCCGAACGCATGAGGATTCAGCGGCTTGCGCGGATTTCCTCGATCCGGTCGAAAAGATGGGCCGTGGCGTCGATCCCTGTGAAGCGTTTCAGCTGCTGGGCGCCGGTCGGCGAGGTGACATTGATTTCGGTCAAGTAGTCGCCGATCACGTCGATGCCGACGAACAGCAGGCCGCGCTTCTTCAGCTCCGGCCCGATGATGGCGCAGAGCTCCTTGTCCCGCGCGGTCAACTCCACCGCCTCCGCCGTGCCCCCGACCCTGAGGTTGGAGCGCACCTGGCCCTTGGCGGGCACGCGGTTGATGGCCCCGACGGGTTCGCCGTCCACCAGCAGCACCCGCTTGTCGCCCTTGGACACCGCCGGCAGGAACTTCTGGGCGATGACCTGCTCGCGGCCGATCATGGTGTGCAGCTCGATCAGGGCGTCGAGGTTGGGGTCGTCCGCCTTCAGCCGCGCCACGCCCGACCCGCCGCCGCCGTAGAGCGGCTTCAGCACCATGTCGCCATGCCGGGCGCGGAAATCGTAGATGGCGTCGACGTCGGAGGTGACCAGGGTCGGCGGCTGCACGCCCTCGAAGTCGGTGACGAACAGCTTTTCCGGGGCGTTGCGCACCTCGGTCGGGTTGTTCACCACCAGGGTCTTGGGGTGTATCTTGTCCAGGAAGTGGGTGGCGGTGATGTAGGCCATGTCGAACGGCGGGTCCTGACGCATCAGCACCACGTCGAATTCGCTCAGCTCACGCTTCTCCATCGGTCCGGCGGAGACATGGTCGCCGAGGGATCGCTTGATGGTGACCGCGCGGCCCCGGGCATAGACCCGGCCCTCCTCCATCGACAGCTTCTCCGGCTGATAGACCCATAGCGAATGGCCGCGCGCCTGCGCCGTCTCCATCATCAGGAAGGTCGTGTCGGTGTTGATGTTGATCCCTTCGATGGGATCCATCTGGATGGCGACCTTCAAGGTCATGGGCTTACCTCGGCAATTCAGCTGGGGCAGCGTTAGCACGGCCCCGCGGTTCCCATCTAGGAACTGCGCGCCGGATCGCCAAAACCTAGTTGAGCCTCAGACGGACCCGCTCGCGGGCGGCCCAATTTTTAGTTGAGTCTGAGCCGTACGCGTTCGCGTGCGGCTCGGGCTGCAATGGCGGCGCCACCGTCGAGCGCCTGGGCGCGTGCCAGGGCTTCGAGGGCTCCGGCCAGGGCCCCCTGGCCTTCGCGGGCGGCGGCCACGTCGATCCAGGGCCGGTGGTCGGAAGGGTCGAGCAGGGCCCGGCGCAGGGCGGCCCGTTCGGCCCGGGCGTAGTCGCGGGCCTGCTGGGCGCGGGCGAAGATATTGTTCTGCAGCCGGATCAGCACGGCCCGGTCCTTGACCGGGGCCATCAGCATGTCCAGCCGGTCGGCCACATCGGGCGTTAGGCCCGCGCGCAGGGCCCGGCGCACCAGTTCGGACGGCAGCACGATCCGCCCCTCGCTGAACGGGTCCAGCGCCAGGGGCCCCTCGCGGCTCTCGATGCGCAGCAGGAAGTGGCCGGGGAAGTCCACCCCGTCCATCGGCAGGCTGCAGCGCCGCGCCGCGACCAGATAGAAGATGCCGAGCGCCACCGGGATGCCCCGCCGCCGCTGAGCCACCGAGATCAGGTCGGCGTTGTCCGGGTCGTCATAGGTCAGGAAATCGCCGTTGAAGCGGAAATCGCCCGACAGGGTCTCGGCGATGGCCTCCTCGGCCGACTCGTTCTCCAGCCGGCCCTTCAGCCGATCGCAGATCTGCTGGCTTAGGGAGTGGACGGTGTCCGGGTCGCGGCTCGGATCTTCGTGCAGGGCGCAGGCCAGCGCTGCCTCGAACAGCGGGAACTGATCGTCCCCCGTCTGTCCGGCGCTAGCCAGGATATGCTCGGCCTCGTCCCGCGTCATGAGTTCTCACTAGCACAGCCCCGCCTAGGGCCAGGCGTCGGCAATATGACGCGGCCAGCGGCCGGGTGCGAGCGCCACCATATCCAATCGTACAGTCAGCGGGTTTTCTCTCGACAGACGCGCGGCCAGGGCCAGACCTGCCCGGCGCAGACGCTCCCGCTGGCTGGTGCTCACAGCCAGCAAGGCTTCCTCGACGGTGCGCCTCTGCTTGACCTCGACAATGGCCAGCACCCGGCCCTTCAGACCCACCAGATCGACCTCGCCCTGGGGCGTGACCAGCCGCATGCCGAGAATCCGGTAGCCCTTGGCCATCAGCAACAAAGCCGCCACCCATTCCGCCCGGCGTCCGGCCAGCCGCGCGGCCGTTCCCTTCTGCTGGCGGGAAGGGCGTGGCGGCGTCACTTTTCGCCCTTCAGCTCCAGGGCGCGGCGGTAGAGCTCGCGGCGATTGAGCCCGAGCGCCTTGGCGACTTCCGAGGCGGCGTCGGCGGGACCCATCCGGGTCAGGGCCTCGGCCAGGGCGGTATCGGCGTCCTGTTCGGTGGCCGCCTCCTGCTCGCCCGGTCCCACTAGGATGACGATCTCGCCCTTGGGAGCCTGCAGGCGCGGATCGGCGGCCAGCTGGCCCAGGGTTCCGCGCAGGATGGTCTCGTGCAGCTTGGTCAGTTCGCGGGCCACCGCCGCCGGCCGCTCGCCGAACACCGCGGCCATGTCGGCCAGGCAGTCGGCGGTGCGCGAGATGCCCTCGTAGAAGACCAGGGTGGCGCGGACCGGCTTCAGCTCCTCGAACATGGCCCGCCGTCCGGCCGACTTGGGCGGGGGAAAGCCGGCGAATACGAACCGGTCGGTGGGCAGCCCCGCCGCCGCCAGGCCCGCGAGCAGCGCCGAGGCGCCGGGGATCGGAAACACGCGGTGGCCGTGGGCGGCGGCCTCGCGCACCAGCCTGTAGCCGGGGTCGGAGATCAGGGGCGTGCCGGCATCCGAGACCAGCGCTACTCTTTCGCCTCTGGCCAGGGCGGCCAGGACCCGGGGGCGGGCCGCCTCGGCCTCGTGCTCGTCGTAGCGGATCAGCTTCTGCTTCAGGCCGTAGGCGTGCATCAGCTTGCCGGTGACGCGGGTGTCTTCGCAGAGCACGACCTCGGCCTGGGCCAGCACGTCCAGCGCCCTGAGCGTGATGTCGCGCAGATTGCCGATCGGCGTGGACACCACATAGAGGCCCGGCTCCAGCAGCTTGTCCGAAAGCGGCGGCGGCGCCGGGGGCATGCTCATTTGGACGGTGGGGCCTGATGCTCGGCCTGAGGCACGTCCGGGTCGAAACAGGCCCAGCTGGGCGCCTCGGACGTCCAGATGGTGAGGGCGGGCTTGCCGATCTCCGGGTCGTCGAGAGCCCCGGCGCGGACGATAATCACCTGAGGCCGCTCCTCGGCGGCGCTGAACACAGGCGTGCCGCAGGTCGGGCAGAAGCGGCGGTGCATGTGGGCGCCGCTTTCGGCCACGCAGGCGTAGTCTGTGGTCTCGCCCTCAATGCTGATGGCGTCGGACGGAAACACCACATTGACCGTGCCGCTGCCCGCGCCGATGTGCTGGCAAAGCCGGCACCAACAGGCGCGCGTGGCCATCGGCGAGGCCGAGATGGTGAAACGCACCGCGCCGCAGAGGCACCCGCCGGTGATGGTCTTGCCGGTCTCGCTCATGGTCTTCTCCCGTCTGTCCGCCTTGATCGGGAAAGACGGGCCCTATGGCAAGTGTTTGCGCGCCTCAAGAGCGCGCAGCGCCGTGGCGGCGGCGGTGGTCAGGGGCGCGGGCGGGTCATCCAGGTCGAACCAGCCGATACCGCCGCACTTGGCCGGCTCCTGGTTGTGCGGCTCACCGAGGCAGGATGTCGCCAGATAAACCGGCGCGACCCAATGCTCGCCGGCCTCCCGGTCGATGTGGTCGACGACGCAGAGCAGGTCATGAGCCAGGATCATCACCCCCAGTTCCTCGGCGATCTCGCGCTCACAGGCGTCTGCGGCGGTCTCATAGAGGTCGATCTTGCCGCCCGGCAGTCCCCAGCAGCCGGCCTCGGGCGCCTTCAGCCGCCGCATCAGCAGAATCTTGCCGTCCTTGACAATGGCGGCGCCGCAGCCGGCGCGGGGTTGGTTCATGGCCTGGAGCCTTTCGGAAGCGGCGCCTCTCGGCCACTATATCCATCGCGATTCGCACCGATGGGCCGCAACCGATGGCGTTGAACAAGGCTGTTTCGGCGGGCTTCCTGGCCGCGCTCCTTCTGACGGTTGGGGCCCTGCCGTCCGCGCCGCTGGCCGCCGAGAAGGAAAAGCTGGACCGGCCGACGCCCTCCGGCCTGCCGGTGCCCCGCTACGTCTCGCTGAAATTCGACGTGGTCAACGCCCGCTCCGCGCCCGGCGACGATTCGCGGCTTCTGTGGGTCTATCGCGCCAAGGGCCTGCCGGTGCAGGTGGTTGCGGAAACCAGCGAGTGGCGGCGCATCTGCGATCCCGAGCGGGGCCTGGCCTGGGTGCACCGGCGCACCACCGACGGGCGGCGCATGGTCATGCGGTTGCAGGCCCAGGCCCTGCCGATGCTGGCCAACCCCAAAGAAGGCGCTAGGGTCCAGGCCCACCTCGCTCCCAGAGCCCTGGCGGAGCTGGACCGCTGCAACAAAGACGGCTGGTGCAAGCTGAAGGCGGGTCACCGCGACGGCTGGGTTCCCGCCGCTGAGGTGTGGGGTACGGCCGAAGAGCCTCAATGCCGCGGCTCGGGTGGTTGAACTTGAGTTGAGGCGGGCGCCGCCCCCGTGCTACCCAGGCGCCTCCGGCGTTCAGGTGCGCCTTCCTGGGGGGGCTTTTCAGGGCCCTTTTCGATGACCGACGTAGCGCAAAAGAACAGTTTCAACCTCGAAGAACTGCTGGCCTGCGGCCGTGGCGAGATGTTCGGGCCGGGCAATGCCCAGCTTCCGGTCCCGCCGATGCTGATGATGGACCGCATCACCGAGATCAATTCCACCGGCGGCGCCTACGGCAAGGGCCAGGTGATCGCCGAGATGGATATCAATCCGCAGCTCTGGTTCTTCCAGTGCCACTTCATCGGCGATCCGGTCATGCCCGGGTGCCTGGGCCTGGACGCCATGTGGCAGATCGTCGGCTTCTTCCTCGGCTGGTCCGGGGCGCCGGGCCGGGGTCGGGCGCTGGGTGTTGGCGAGGTCAAGTTCGCCGGACAGGTCACCACCGCCGCCAAGAGGATCACCTACAAGATCGACCTGAAGCGGGTGATTATTCGCAAACTCGTCATGGGCGTGGCTGATGGTGTCCTGGAGTTGGACGGCAAGCCCATCTACGAAGCTAAGGACCTTCGCGTCGGTCTGTTCGACGCCAAGGACCTCGTCTGACCCTGGGGGGCATTCGCATGCGCCGCGTCGCAGTCACCGGTATCGGGATCGTCTCATCGATCGGCGGCAACGCCGATGAGGTGCTGAGCTCTCTGCGGGAAGCCAAATCGGGGATCGTCGCCGCCCCGAAATACACGGAGCTCGGCTTCCGCTGTCAGGTGCATGGCGACCCGGCCATCGACTGGGAGGCCCTGGTCGACCGCCGCGCGGCCCGGTTCCTGGCGCCCGGCACCGCCTACGCCCATATCGCCATGGACCAGGCCATCGCCGACTCGGGTCTGACGCCCGAAGAGGTGTCCAACGAGCGCACCGGCATCATCGTCGGCGAAGGCGGGCCCTCCACCAGCGCCATCGTGCTGGCCGCCGACATCACCCGCGAGAAGGGCCCCAAGCGGATCGGTCCCTTCGCCGTGCCCAAGGCCATGTGCTCGGGCCCCTCGGCTGTCCTGGCGACCTGGTTCAAGATCAAGGGGATCAACTATTCGATCTCCTCGGCCTGCGCGACCTCGACCCACTGCATCGGCGCGGCCGCCGAGCAGATCATCATGGGCAAGCAGGACGTCGTCTTCGCCGGCGGTTGCGAGGAACTGGACTGGAGCCTGTCCAATCTGTTCGACGCCATGGGCGCCATGTCCTCCAACTTCAACGACACCCCGGCCCGCGCCTCGCGCCCCTACGACAAGGACCGGGACGGCTTCGTTATTGCCGGCGGCGGGGCGATGCTGGTTCTGGAAGACATGGACCGCGCCAAGGCGCGCGGGGCCAAGATCTACGCCGAGATCGCCGGTTACGGCGCCAACTCGGACGGCCACGACATGGTCGCCCCCTCCGGCGAGGGCGCGGCCCGCTGCATGGGCATCGCCATGCAGGGCATGGACGGCAAGGGCCTGCCCGGCCCGATCGACTATCTCAACACCCACGGCACCGGCACGCCGGTGGGGGATGCCAAGGAAATGGAGGCGGTCCGCGCCGCTTTCGGCGACAAGCCGCCGCTGATTTCCTCGACCAAGGCCCTGACCGGCCACAGCCTCGGCGCCGCCGGGGCCCAGGAGGCGGTCTACTGTCTCTTGATGATGCAGAACGGCTTCGTCGCCGAGAGCGCCAACATCGACGAGATCGATCCCGCTTTCGCCGACCTGCCGATCGCCAGGAAGCGTATCGACCGCCAGGTCAATCTGGTGATGTCCAACAGCTTCGGCTTCGGCGGCACCAACGGCTGCCTGGTGATGGCCAGAGTCCCCTAATCCGTTCCCTGAACGCAAAACGCCCGGCGCAATGGCCGGGCGATCACGCAACTATCGATTTCAGATCAGCCGTGGTGCAGCGGAGGGGCGTGCCCGACCAGGGCCACCACCGGATGCGTATCCGTGTGAGCGGGCAGGGGGTGCGCGGCCTGCATGGCGGCGATCTGGGCCGCGGTCGGAGCAGGGTGGCTGGCTTGGAAGGCCGCGATTTCGGCGGCGGTCGGCGCGGGATGAAGCGCGTTCATCGCCGCGTTGTGGGCGGCGTTGGACAGGGGCATGGGAGGGGGTTTGGGCGTCGCCATTCCTAGGTTTCCTTATTATTCGGCTGATCTCTTCGGGGGGCCTGGTTGCCAGGTATAAGTAAAGGGCAGGAACTCGCAAGGGTTCAGCCCGCACCTGCGACATAAAGTCTCGCCCATCCCGGGTCGGCGACGAGCGACGCCAAAGCTTGCCTCCCCCGCTCAAGCCCTCCAAAACAGCGTTCGACATACAGTGCGGGGAAACGACATGGCCGGCGAAGGCTTCGACATGCCCAAGGGCGATCTGATGAAGGGCAAGAAGGGCCTCGTCATGGGGGTCGCCAATGGCAATTCCATCGCCTGGGGCATCGCTGCCCAGCTGGCCGCTCAGGGCGCGGAGATCGCCTTCACCTATCAGGGCGAGGCCCTGGAGCGTCGGGTGCGGCCTCTGGCCGAGAGCGTCGGAGCCTCGGTTCTGGTCCCCTGCGACGTGACCGACGACGCCTCGATGGACGCCGCCTTCGCCGAGATCGAAAAACAGTTCGGCCAGATCGACTTCGTGGTCCACTCCGTCGCCTTCGCCAACAAGAACGAGCTGAAGGGCTCGTTCGTCGAGAACACCACCCGCGACAGCTTCCTGCTGGCCATGAACATCTCGGTGTTCAGCTTCGTCGATGTGGCCAAGCGGGCCGCGCGCCTGATGCCCAATGGCGGCTCGATGATCACCCTGACCTACCTCGGGTCCGAGCGGACCATTCCCAACTACAACACCATGGGCGTGGCCAAGGCGGGGCTGGAGGCGGCCACCCGCTACATCGCCCGCGACCTCGGCCCGGCCAAGATCCGCGTCAACGCCATCTCGGCGGGCGCCATGCGCACCCTGGCCCTGGCCGGAATTTCCGGCGGACGCGGCATGATCGCCCAGGGCCGCGCTTTCAGCGCCCTGAAGGAAGACACCACCATGGAAGGCGTGGCGGGCAGCGCCCTCTATCTGCTGTCGGACCTCGGCCGCTCGACCACCGGCGAGGTGCTGCACGTCGACGCCGGCTTCCACATGATCGGCCTGCCCGAAGAGCTGGCCGAGGGTGGCGAAGGCTAGTCTAGAGGGAGGCCGGGGGTTCCATCGCCCCCATCAGGCCCACCGCCGCCAGCACCAGCAGGCCCAATCCGAGCTCTACGGAAACCTGAAGCCGCAGCCGCCCGAGCCACAGGCTGGGATCAGCGGGCCGTGAGGACAGGGCGGGGGTGATCCACAGGCGGTTGGACAGGGCCAGGGCGCCCATGCCGGCGAACAGCGCGAGCTTGACCATCAGGGTCCAGCCGTAGGGCGTCGAGAGCAGGCCCTGCAGGTTGACCACCAGCAGCCAGCTCTTGAACAGCCCCGTCAGGATCAGCACCGCCACGGCGAAATAGCCCATGCCGGAGAACTGATGCAGCACCCCCGCCGCTGCGCCCTCGCGGCCCGACTTGGCCAGGCGCGGGATCAGCAGGATCAGCGCCAGTAGCCCGCCGATCCATGCCCCCGCCGCCATCAGGTGCAGGGCGTCGGCGAAGATGTGGGCCCAGCGCAGGGCCCCCGACTGCATGCGGCTGTGGCCGCTGTAGGCGATGGAGATCAGGAACAGCGTCGCCAATATGGTCAGCAGCCGGTCGTCCGGCCGGGCGCGCAGGGCCAGCAGCACAATCAGAATGCCCAGGATCAGTCGCACACCCCAGGTCTGGCCGAAGCCGGTGCCGCGCAGGATGTCTAGGATGGTCGCCGGGTCGGCCAGGGTCGCGATCTGGCCCGTCATGTTGGTAATGGCGGCGCCCAGGGCCAGAACGGCGGTCGCCAGGGACGCGATGGCCAGGATGCGGACGGCCTTGCCCGCGGTCTTGGCCGCCCGCCGCCCCGCCTCGCCGGGAACCGGCGCGTAGACGGGGAAGGCCAGCAGGCCGAACAGCAGCGCGGCGGCGGCGAAGTGTACAAACCGCGTCGCCGCCAGCACCGCCAGCATTCTACTTAACGGTGAAGTTGTAGGTCCCGGTGGTCTTGTGACCGTCGTCCGAGGCCACGGCGCGCCAGTCGACCTTGTAGCTGCCGGCGGCCAGGGGCGCCTTGAACATCACCATCATCGACTTGGAGCTCTTGTCGAGCATGGTCGAGGAGGGCAGGGCCTTGCCCGCCGCGTCCTTCACCTCTGCGCCCGACAGCTTGTCGGACACTTCCTCGGAGAAGTTCAGGTCGATGCTGGAGGGCTGGCCCTTGGCGACACCGCCGGCCTTGGGATCGGCGCTGACCAGCTTGGCGTGGGCGGAAGCGGCGCCGGCCGCGGCGCCGGTGAGCACGAGGGCGAGGGCCAGGCGGGAAAGGGTCTTCATCTGCGTATCCTCCGGGGGAGTGTCTCTACAAGAGGGCTTACGCGCCCTCTATGGCAATCCCTCATATCCCCCCTAGGGGCATTTGCAAATCCCCCCAGGGGGGATAAGGATCGGCATCCGAATGGAGGGCGACATGCATCAGAGACCGGACAAGGCCAAGCTGCTAAACCGCCTTAGCCGGGTGGAGGGCCATGTGCGCGGCATCGCCAAGATGGTCAGTGAGGACCGCTACTGCATCGACATCTTGACCCAGCTCAGCGCCGCCCGCGCCGCCCTGGTCAAGGTCGAGGCGGAAATGCTGAAGACTCACCTCGGCCACTGTATCGAGGGCGCTATCGTCTCGGGCGACGCCGACGATCAGCGCGCCAAGGCCCGCGAGCTGATCGATCTGCTGCAGCGGAGCGCCCGGTGAAATCAGTACTTCTGGCCGGGGCCGCGTGCATCGCCTTGGCGACCCCCGCCTTCGCTCAGGAAGCCCCGGCTCCGGTCCCCGCGCCGGATACCGCGCCCTCCGCTCCTGCGATGGACATGGCCAACATGCCCGGCATGGACATGTCGCATATGGACATGAGCCACGGCATGGCCGGCATGGACATGAGCCACATGGCGGGCATGACCATGGCCAACGGCCAGATGGACATGTCCAAGATGACCAGCGCCGTGGGCGCCTATCCCATGACCCGCGACGCCTCGGGCACCAGCTGGCAGCCGGACGCCTCGCGTCACGACGCCATCCATATCCCCGTGGGCGGCTGGACGGTCATGGCCCACGCCCTGGTCAACGGAGTCTACGACAGCCAGTCCGGCCCGCGCGGCGCGGACAAGGGGTTCGTGGCCGGCATGGCCATGCTGATGGCGTCCCACAGCCTGGGGCCCGACAACACCATTCAGTTCAAGGGCATGTTCAGCCCCGATCCCCTGATGGGCCCCTCCGGCTATCCGCTGCTGATGCGGACCGGCGAGACCGCCGACGGCAAGATCCCGCTCGTCGACCGCCAGCATCCGCACGACCTGTTCATGGAGCTATCGGCCTCGCTCAGCCACAAGCTGGACGATCACGACAGCCTGTTCGTCTACGCGGGCCTGCCCGGCGAGCCCGCCTTCGGCCCGCCGGCCTTCATGCACCGCCAGTCGGCGATGGACAGCCCCGAGGCGCCGATCAGCCACCACTGGCTGGACTCCACCCACGTCACCTTCGGCGTGATCACCGGCGGCTGGGTTCACGACGGCTTCAAGATCGAGCTGTCCAGCTTCAAGGGCCGCGAGCCGGATCAGCGCCGCTATGACATCGAGCCGCCGAAACTGGACTCTGAAAGCGCCCGGATCAGCTGGAACCCGACCGCCAACTGGTCGCTGCAGACCTCCTGGGCGCATCTGACCAGCCCCGAACAGCTGGATCCGCTCAACAACGAGGACCGCTGGTCCGCCAGCGCCATCTACACCCGCCCCGTGTTCGACGCAGGCTGGTGGTCCTCCACCGCCGCCTTCGGCAGCAAGCGCGAGTCCGAAGACGGCCGCCGTCTGAACGCCTGGCTTTTGGAGAGCGCGGTCCAGCCGACCGAGCCCTGGACCCTGTTCGCCCGCGCCGAGAGCGTCGAAAACGAGGAACTGCTGATTCTGCCCCACGGCGTTATGCCGACTGAGACGGTGAGCAAGGTGTCGGTCGGCGCCATCCACGACTGGCGCGCGGCCAAGCATCTGAAGATCGGTCTGGGCGGCCTTTACGCCTTCGATTTCGTGCCCGGCGCCTTGCGGGCTTCCTACGGAAACGATCCCCACGGCGCCATGGCCTTTATCCGTTTCAAGATCGACTAGTCCAAAACGAAAAACGGGCGGGCCATCTCTGACCCGCCCGCCATTCTGATCTTCGAAGCCAGGCTTATTCGGCCGGTTCGGAAACCTCTTCCTTCTTGGACAGGTCTTCGCCGGTTTCCTGGTCCACGATCTTCATCGACAGCTTGGTCTTGCCGCGATCGTCGAAGCCCAGAAGCTTCACCTTCACCGACTGGCCTTCGCTGAGGACGTCGGAGACCTTGGCGACCTTATCCTTGGAGATCTGGCTGATGTGCACCAGACCGTCCTTGGCCCCGAAGAAGTTCACGAAGGCGCCGAAGTCGACGACCTTCACGACCTTGCCGGTGTAGATCTGGCCGACTTCCGCTTCCTGGGTGATCGACTTGATCCAGTCCATGGCGGCCTTGATCTTGGCGCCGTCCGAGGCCGAAACCTTGACCGTGCCGTCGTCCTTGATGTCGACCTTGGCGCCGGTCTTCTCGACGATCT
>CAIYVC010000068.1 GCA_903929535.1 uncultured Caulobacteraceae bacterium
ATCACAGGGGCGTTGAGGCTCTCCGCCAGCTTGACCAGCAGATTCATGCCTTCGGCGGTACGGGCGACGCGATCGACCACGATCACCGGTGAGCGCGCCGAGACCATCATTTCCGCCGCTAGGTCGATCGCCGCCGGCTCGCCCGCCGGAGCGGACATGGCCGTGATGCGCGGGATGCTGAGCTTGGCGCGGTCGGCGGCCGGCTCTTCCTGAAGCTCGCTGTCGACCACCAACAGGACTGGCTCGTAGGGAGGCGTGGTGGCGACCTGGTGGGCGCGCACGAACGATTCCGAGAAGTGCTGCAGGCTGACGGGGATATCGTCCCACTTGACGAAATCGCGCACGATCGCCCCGACGTCGGTCATGGTGTGCAGCCACTCGACCCCAGGGCGCCGCTTGGTGGCGTCCAGGCCGTTGCCCGCCAGGATCATCATCGGGACCTTGTCGCACCAGGCATTGTAGATGGCCATCGAGGCGTGCATCAGGCCGACGTTGCTGTGCACCAGGCAGGCCATCGGCTTGCCGGCGACCTTGGCGTAGCCGTGGCAGATCCCGGCCGAAATCTCTTCGTGAACGCAGGTGATCAGTTCGGGCGCGCGGTTGCCGCCGTAGGTGACGATCGACTCGTGCAGGCCGCGGAACGTCGATCCCGGCATGGCGGCTACGTAGGAGACGCCGGTCGCCTTAAGGAGGTCGACCATGAAATCCGACCCGGGATTGCGGATGACGTCGCCGGGCTCCGCATGGGTTTCGACCGGCCCGACTTCATGGTTCGCGCGCTGGTCCGTCGGGCCCTGCGGCCGGGCCGGCGCGCCGGCTTCCTGAGCTTTCGCCGCCTTGGGAGCGATGCCCAGGCTCGGCGCGGCGGCGCCAAGGAAGGAAGCCGCCAGGAAGCCGCGGCGATCCGGGCCCTTGTTCTTGTTATCCATTGTCATCCCCCCAAGCGTTCCGGAACGGCGTGACCGGGCGAAAGAACCTAGGCTTCAATTCGGTCCAGCATGAAGCCATCAAAAAATGCGGACAGCGCGTCGTGAGCGTCCAGCGGCAGGACGGCGGCGACATATTGGTCCGGACGAACCAGGACCATACAGCCCTGTTCGCGGTCGATGCCCCGCAGGTCGAAGATGTCCTGACCGGCCGTGCTGCCAGCGCAGAATACCTTCTCATAATCAACGAGCCCCAGCGGCCCTTTAGCTGGAAGGAGCAGCTGCGGCAGCCGCCCGATCGCGATCCTCTGGTGCGACTGCTGCAGGACCGCGCGCACATCGATGACCGCATCGACGTCGGCGCCGGCCGGACTGTAACGCAGGATCGGCGATGCTCTGGACTCGGTGAGAAACCGGCACAGGTCGTCGAGCCTGGAGCCCGGCTTTTGCGGGTCCTCGGCCCCTGCGAAGGCGAACAGCCGCCAGCGGCCGTCGGCCTGTACGACATGTCCAAGCTGAAGCGGCTTTGCGTCGGCCAGGCGCACGACGGGCGCGGAATGGAAGCGCTTGCCGATGGGCAGGCCCTGCGCCAGCGATTGATGCTGCGATCCTGAGGTGAGCCGCGACGGCGTGTACCGGGTCGCGACGCCCGCCGTGTAATGTCCGCTCCTGACGAAATAGTCCTTCACTTCCGCCGGATCGACCCCAGCGGGGTTCTGTTCCGATTTCAGCGGGGCGCTCAGCATCGCCGCCCATTCCTTGTCGAAGGCGATCAGCTGACCGGCGATGGTCTGACGCTCCTCGGTGTAGGTCCGCAGAAACTGAGGCGCACAGCGGCCCTGCAGCACCGACGCCAGCTTCCAGCCGAGGTTGAAGGCGTCCTGCATCGACACGTTCATCCCCTGGCCGGCCTTGGGGCTATGGGTGTGGCAGGCGTCGCCGGTGATGAATACCCGGGGCAAGGCGTCATCGGATGCCTCGGCCGTCAGATCGTCGAACCGGTCGCACAGCCGCTGGCCGATTTCATAGACCGACCACCAGGCCACCTGCTTCACATCCAGGGAGTGTGGATGCAGCACGCGCCGGGCCGCGGCGATGATCTCGTCTACGCCGATGGCCCTAGCCGCCACGCGTTCGCCGGCGTCCAGCTTGTCCATCTCGACGTAGATTCGGACCAGGTAGCCGCCTTCGCGGGGGATCAGGACAATGCTGCCGTGCCCGGCGGAATTGATGACGGCCTTCAGCCGGATGTCGGGAAAGTCGGTGACGGCCAAGACGTCCATGACGCCCCAGGCCTGGTTGGCCGAGTCGCCCTTCAAGGTCTGGCCGATGGACCGCCGCACGCCGCTGCGGGCCCCGTCGCAGCCCACCACATATCGCGCCTTGACGGTCTCTGCGCCGCCGCTGTCCACGTCCTCGAAGACGGCCGTTACCGCGTGGCCGTCGGCGGGCGCCGCCGCATCGATCCGCAGGTCCAGGAACCTGCGCCTATAGTGCGGCTCCAGCCGGCTCGCCGACATGCGCATCACGTCCAGATAGAAGCGGTGCACCCGGGCTTGGTTCAGGATGACGTGGGGGAACTCCGACAGGCCGTCTTCCGTGTCCTGGATTCGTCCGGAACGGACGATGCCCCCTGAAGGATCATCGCCGGGCTTCCAGAACGTCGTCTCATTGACCCAGCAGGCCTCCCGCAGCACCCGTTCAGCGAAGCCGAAAGCGTTGAACATCTCCATAGTGCGGCAGGCCACGCCGTCCGCCTGACCGAGCTCGAGCGGCCCGAGCTTCTGATCAACAATGCAGACCTTGATATCCGGGAAGGCGGCGAGCTGGGCGGCCAGGGTCAGGCCCGCCGGCCCGCATCCCACGATCAGAACATCGACCTCGCCAGGCAGGGCATCGCGGCCGGCGGGGTCGCGGGCTTGGATCGGCGCAGTGGTCGGCATCAGGTCGGGATCGCCGGTCCTGAAGCCGTTCAAATAAAACTGCATGTCGATCCCCGCGTCCGCGCCTTGCCCAAGCTATTGCCCCGGGGCGCCCTGCTTCAACGCGTTCCAGCCGCGCGCCTCCGCGCCGATCTCCCTTTGCAGGCGCTCGTTGCCGTAGTCCTTGGGGTTCAGGTAGGTGACCGGCGTGCCGAGCCGGAGCGCCTGGGCCAGGATCATGGCGCTGCCCTCCACGTTGATCGCGGCGGGCACCACCTCGCGGACGCTGGCGGCGACCACCGTGCTGCCGTGTCCGCGCATCAGCACCACGGAATTTGAGCCCAGGGTCTTGGCCAGGCTGCGTCCCGCTTCCGGCGTCGCGATCAGATTGTTTGTCACCCCGCCCACGTCGCTGACGTCATGTACGGGGGGGCCGTTGAAACCCAGCATCCGCCCGGTGTTGACCACCGGTCGCAGGGGCGTCTTGCTGACGCTGAAGGCGATCACATAGGGCGTGTGGCTGTGGACCACGGCGCCGACGTCCGGACGCGCCTTGTAGATCTCGCAGTGGATGAACCGCTCCTGGTAGAGAAGGGGACTGTTGGACGCGACCGGGGTGCAGTCGGCGTTCAGCTCGACGATGTCGGCGGCCGTCACCTGTCCCGGCCCGAGCGAGCGGGCGATCAGTATGCGGCTGGGGTCCAAGGGCGAGCGCATGCTCACGTGGCCGTAGCCGGGCAGGATGCCCTCGCGGGCCAGGATGTGGTTGGCGGCGACGAGGTCTTCCACCGCCGCCATCATTTTCGGGTCTTTCGACTGCGCCGGAGGGGTCTGGGCATGGCTTGCGCCGGCGCCGAGGCAGGCGGCCATGGCCAGGATGAAGCCGAGGCTTCGACCCGGGACGACAAGGTTATGCAACGTCATGGTGTTGAGCCCTTTGCTTGTGGATTAGGTGGTCTTATCGGCGTTTCTCGGCCGCCACGATCGTGGCCATCTCGGCGTAGTAGCCGCGGACGTCGTTGGTCAGAAAGTTGGTGGTGCTGGCGGTGTGCGCCCAGCCCAGGTCTTCAAGCCCCAGCTCGGGAACGACACGGTCCACCGGCACGCCCCGGCGCACGGCGTCCTTCATCCGCGTGTTCATGGTCTCGACCTTCTGGACGTATTGCCTGATGTCCTCGCGGTTCATCGGCTGCCCGTGGCCGGGGATGGCCACGTCGAAGTCCAGCTTGAGCAGCTGATAGATGGCCGTGACGAAGCCGACCGCGCTGCCGCCGTCCGTATAGTCGATGTGCGGCATGCCCCTGATGACCAGGTCGCCGACGTGCACGGTTTTCAGATCGGGAAAGTAGATGAAGGTGTCGCCCCGGGTGTGGCTGGCGGGGAGGGAATGGTAGGCGTCCACCTCGACACCGCCCAGATGCAGGGCGAAGGCGTCGTCGAAGGTGATATGCGCCGTGCCGCCCCCGAGCTTCTTCGCCTCGTAGCTGGTCCAGAGATCACGCTGCTGAATCAGCTCCACGCCGCGCTTCAGCATCTCGCCGTCGCCGCCTGTGTGGTCGGGATGGTAGTGGCTGTTGATCAGGTACTTCACCGGCTGGTCCGTCACGCTGCGGATCAGGGCCAGGATCTCTGGCACATGCTGCGGGAATTTGGCGTCCACCAGGATGACGCCTTCAGGTGTCACCCGCGCCGCCACCGTCCCCGGTTCATGCAGCACGCCGTCTCCCGTCTGCCCGGGTTTGCAACCCATCATGCAGCCCGCGTCGATCGGGCCACGGATCAGGTAGAGCCCGTCCTTGACCTTCTCGATCCACATCGGCCGGGGGCCCGTCTGCGCCACGATCGACGGCGCCTGCTGGGCGGCGGCGGAACCGCTGACCAGCAGGAGCGAGACGCAGGCGATGAGGGCCAATCGCGATGCTTTCATTCCGCTGTCCTTCGACCGGGCGCATCAACGCCCTTTGTGGGGAGCGGGTTAGCGGACGGGGTTGGCCGCCAGAGCCTTAGCGCGCCAAAAACCCCAGGCCCGCTCGACCTGACCGTCGTTGGTCGCCTGGGTTTTGGCGGCTTCGGCCGCATTCAGATAATGGACCTTGCCCAGCTTCATCGCCTCGGCCTGCAGGCGCGCGTTGGCCTCGGTATAGATGGCGTGCATCACGGCCAGACGGACGTTTGGCCCGACGGCCACAGACCCGTGGCCGCGCATCAGCACCACGGTGCGCTGGCCCAGGACCGCGGCGAGGGCCGCTCCCATCTTCGGATCGCGGATCAGCATGTCCGTGGAGGGGCCGAAAGTATCGGTGATCTCGAACACCGGCGCGGGTCCGCCGATGAAGCCGGCCATGTGGTAGATAGGCTGTAGCGGGGTTTCGCTGACGCCGAACGGGATCACCCCGGCCGAATGGCTGTGGACCACCGACCCGACGTCCTTGCGCGCCCGATAGATCGAGCCATGGATGAACCGTTCCAGGTAGGAGAGACGCCCGCGGGCGTCCACCGGATTGCCGTCCAGGTCGTACTCCATGATGTCGGCGGCGGTGACGACGCCGGGCGACAGATTGCGCGACAGCAGGAACCGCTCGGGGTTCTTGTCGTGGCGGGCGCTGACATGGCCGAAGGCGTCGACAATCCCCTGGTCCGACAGGATTCGGTTGGCGGTGACCAGGTCCTCGATCAGGGCCGGAGAGGCGGGGCCGGCAGATGCCGGCGCAGGCGCGGCTTGGGCGCGGGCCACGGCGGGCTCCAGGGCGGCGGCGGCCATGGCGAGGAGAAAGCCCCGCCGTTCGGGGGTGTAGAGCGACATGAAGAACCTCCCAGGGGCCGAACGGATACCAGCCGGTCCGTTGGGACCCCCGATCGGACCAGATTTTCTGGTCTAACGCAGTTCGCGATCGGGCGCTCGGTTCCGGTCGATTGCTTGACCTTGTCCGTTATAAACATTCGGCACCGAAGGAAAGCAATATGAAAGAATCTGCCGGGCATAGCGATCTGTCGCCTGCGGCCTCACAGAGGAGAGGCGCGCGCCGCCGCGGCCATCGATGACGGTCAGGTAAACCGCGCCTGGGGCCTTTTGGCGAAACCAAGCCGGGCGCGCGCGCAGGGGTTGACCGGCGACGCTGCGACGAACGACCCTGGTCATATTGCCGGCACTATACAGTTTGGCCCCAAATGAATAAGCTTGTCAGAAATGGGGTTCGGGACCGCTGCTTCTGATCTGCGAAGGTCGCAGCCACCGGACGCGCCCCGTCTGCGCCATCCTGAACGTTCGTAACCGAGGACTTCATGCGACCCATCGTTGCTATCAGCCTTGGCGACCCCGCGGGGATTGGACCCGAGATCGCTTACAAGGCGTCGCACGACCCGAGGGTGCGGGCGGCCTGCCGGCCTCTGCTGATCGGCGACAGGCGCGTGCTGCAAGCCCATGCCCAGGCCTGCGGCTTTGAGGTTGATGTTCATGAAATCGCCGTGGGCGACATCGGCCGCTCCGAACGGGTGGAATTTCTAGATATGGACCTGCTGGGCGCACAGCCCTTGCGGATCGGCGAGATCGCGGCCCTGCACGGCCAGGCCTCCGTCGACGCGGCGGGGATGGCTGTCGATCTGGCTATGAGCGGGGTAGTCGATGCGGTCGTGGCCGCGCCCATGACCGAGTTGGCCATCCACCAGGCCGGGATCGCTTTCGACGGCTATCCGACCTTCGTGGCGCGCCGGACCGGGACGCCGGTGGACGACGCCTTCCTGATGCTGTGCTTCGACGACTTCCGCATCGTCCACACAACCCTGCATGTCAGCATGCGCCGGGCCATCGAGCTGGTCACCGAGGAACGCGTCCTGCATGTCATCAAGAAAACCCACGACGCCCTGGAGCAGCTGGGATTCCCGTCCCCGCGCATCGCCGTCTCGGGTCTCAATTGCCATGCCGGCGAGAGCGGATTGTTTGGCGACGAAGAGATCACCATCATCAGCCCCGCCATCGCCCAGGCCCGCGCCGCGGGTCTTCAGGTCAATGGTCCGTTTGGGGCGGACATCATGTTGCGAATGAAGGACTATGACGGCTTCGTGGTGATGGTGCACGACCAGGGCCACGTGGCGGCCAAGCTGCTGGCCACCAATCGCACCGCTGGGCTGACCATCGGCACCCCGATCCTGTTTTCCTCCGTGGCGCATGGCAGCGCGTTGGATATCGCCGGCAAGAACCTGGCCTCGCCTGAAGCGGTGGTGGAGGCGGTGACCCGCCTGGCGGCGGCGGCGGTGCGCCGGCGCGCGCTGGCCTCGGCGGAGCCGGTCCATGCTTAAGCAGGATCAGAACGAGCTGCTGACCCAGACGGACGCCGGCTCTCCAATGGGCCGGATGTTTCGCTGCTATTGGCTGCCGGCTCTGCTGGCCAGCGAGCTTCCCGAGGACGGCTGCGCGCCGGTTCGCCTCAAGCTTCTGGGCGAGCGCCTGCTGGCGGTGCGCGACGGCGAGGGCCGCTACGGGCTGATCGACGAGTTCTGCCTGCATCGGCGCGTGTCCCTGTGGTTCGCCAATGTCGAGGCGGACGGGGTGCGCTGCGCCTATCATGGGTGGAAATACGGCCTGGACGGCCAGTGTACGGAAATCCCGTCGGAGCCGGAGGGCAGCGACCTTTGCCGCCGGATGCGTTTGACGGCCTATCCCCTGGTGCTGCGCGGCGACGTGTTGTGGGCCTACATGGGGCCGCCCGATGAGCAGCCGCCCTTGCCGGAATGGGAATTCGCTTCCGTCCCCGCCGATCAGACCTTCACCTCCAAGCGCCTGCAGGAATGCAATTGGCTCCAGGCCATGGAAGGCGGAATCGACTCCAGCCACGTGTCGTGGCTGCACCGCGGCAACCTCAATACCGACCCCCTGTTCAAGGGGGCCAAGGCCAACCAGTACAATCTCAACGACTCCCGTCCGGTGTTCGAGGTGGCAGAGACGGAGGGGGGCTTGGCCATCGGGGCGCGCCGCAACGGCGACAACGGTCAGGCCTACTGGCGTGTCACGCCGTGGGTGATGCCGTCATTCACCATGGTGCCCCCACGGGCCGATCATCCCCTGCACGGCCATTTCTGGATTCCGATCGACGACGAGAACTGCTGGGCCTGGAGCTTCGACTACCATCCGACCCGGCCCCTGACCGCCGGCGAGCGGCAGGCCATGGAGGACGGCAAGGGTGTTCACGTCCGTTATGTTCCGGGCACCTTCCGGCCCCTGGCCAACAAGGACAACGACTACCTGATGGACCGCGGGGCCCAGAAATCGGGAGCCAGCCTCAGCGGAGTCGAGGGCATCGGCATGCAGGATGCCGCCCTGCAGGAAAGCATGGGGCCGATCTGCGACAGGACCAAGGAGCGGCTGGTTTCCACGGATCGCGGCATCGTCATGGCGCGTTCGCGGCTGCTGCGCGCGGTCAGGGCTCTGGTCGACGATGGGGTGCACCCGCCCGGCGCCGATCCGAGCCACCAACGGATCCGGTCCACGGCGATGCTGCTACCGGCCGGGCAATCCTTCGAGGAGCCGGCCAAGGATGCGATGACGGCGCAAAAAGGGGTGGCTCACGTCACTGTCTGAGGCGCCGCAAGACAATCGCCGCATAGACGGCAGTCGGGGAGGCTTTTGGTGAACACTACAGACGTCGAGGCGCCGCGCAGCTCAGGCTGGACCTGGCTGACCGATCGCAAGGCGGCCTTGGCTCAGGTTGTCACGGTGATCGTGCCCCTGGCCGTATGGTTCGCCCCCGTGGGCGCGGCCCCGCGAACCCAGCATTCCCTGGCCATCCTCAGCTTCATGATCCTGGCCTGGATTCTTGAGTCGATGGACTACGCGGTCGCCGGGTTGCTGGGCTGCCTGCTGTTCTGGGCGTTGGGCGTGGCCAAGTTCGATCAGGCCTTCAGCGGCTTCGTCGATCCCACCACCTGGTTCATGTTCGCGGCCCTGCTGATGGGCCAGATCGCATCCTCCACAACGGTGGCGAAACGCCTGGCCAGCTGGGTCATGCTGCGGGTGGGCGGGACCTATTCACGGGTGCTGCTGGGGCTGATCGTCACCAACTTCCTGCTCACCTTCATCATCCCGTCAGGCACGGTGAGGCTGGTGGTGATGGCCACGATCGCTCTGGGGCTGGTGGAAAGCTTCGGGGTCGAAAAGGGCTCCAACATCGGGCGCGGCATGTTCCTGATCCTGACCTACGCCTCGGTGTTCTTCGACAAGTTCATCGTGGCCGGCGCCAGTTCGATCACGGGGCGGGGTCTGATCGAGAAGTTCGGCGGCGTGAGCATTTCCTGGAGCCAGTGGTTCCTGGCTTTCCTGCCCCTGTCGCTAGCCACCATCTTCGCCTGCTGGCGGCTGACCTTGTGGCTGTTTCCGCCCGAGACCGTCAGGCAGGAGGGCGGCGCCGACTACATCCGGCGCCAGGCGGCCGAGATCGGTCCGTGGACGCCCATCGATATCCGCGCCGCCGTGCTCTTGGGCGGAGCGGTGTTGCTGTGGCTGACTGACTTCCTGCACCATCTGCAGCCCAGCATGGTGGCCCTGGCCGTTGGACTGATCGCGCTGCTGCCGCGGGTCAATGTGCTGACCATCAAGGACATGAAGCAGACCAACTATCTGCCGTTCTTCTTCGTCGGCGCTTCGATCAGCATGGGGGCGGTGCTCTCAGCGACCGGGGCTCTGAACCTGCTGACAGTGTTCTTGTTTTCGTGGATGGCGCCCTTCATGGCTCATCCGTTCGCGTCCACCGGCGTCCTGTATTGGTCGGCCTTCCTGTACCATTTCTTCCTGGCCAGCGAGATTTCGATGATGACGACCTCGGTGCCGCCCCTGATGGCTTTCGCCAAGTCGCACGGCTTCAGTCCCACGGTCCTGGGGATGGTGTGGGTCTTCGCCGCCGGCGGGAAGCTGTTCGCATACCAATCGGCGGTGTCGATCATCGGCTACTCCTACGGCTACTTCCGCGCCATTGACCTGATCAAGATGGGCCTGTTGCTGACGGTGTTCGAGTTCCTCCTACTTGTGGTGGCCGTGCCGTTCTACTGGCCCCTGATCGGCATTCACTGACGCACGGCGCCGGGCGGCCATGCCGCAGAGGGCTCGCGAGTGTGACTTATTAATTAGGGCCCAAACTTAAATGATGGCGCTGGTTTGCGATAACCGCACCGCCTTTGGCATACGCATCCGCGTAAGCGCCTATAAGGGCTCACTATCCGCCGATTTACGGCTGCGCAGTGGAGTGAGGGGATGGTGCTGAAAATTAGGGGCCGAACCTATTGACAGGTCGCCGCCGCACCGGAATAGTCAGCGCCATTGAGCCAAAAAGCCGGGTAGCCGGATCAAAAAGTTTCGGGGAGGAATCGGCATGGCCGTTTCGTTTAAGCGCACGCAGCTGATCGGTGGCGTCGCACTGGCAGCGCTCACAGGGTCCAACGCCTGGGCTCAGCAGGCCTCCTCGGCAAATACCCTCGGCGAGATCGTGGTGACGGCCACGCGCCAGTCCAGCACGGTGAACAGGGTGCCGTTGAGCATCACCGCCGTGACCCAGACGGATATGGACAAGGCAGGCTTGAAGAGCCTCGAGGACCTGTCGCGCCAAGTGCCTTCGGTGACGTTCAGGCAAGCTTCGGACGGCGGCCAAAACATCGCCATCCGCGGGCTTTCATCCGTCTTGGGCGCCCCCACCACGGCTGTCTACATCGACGACACCCCGCTGCAAAAGCGGGACGTGACCGGGGCCTCTACGGGTAACGGCGCGCCGCTTGCTCCGCTGTTCGATTTGGACCGCGTTGAGGTCCTGCGTGGTCCGCAAGGAACCCTGTTCGGCGGGTCCGCCGAGGGCGGCGCCGTCCGGTTCATCACGCCGGCTCCGAGCCTGACCCGATACTCGGCCTATGCGCGGGCTGAAATTTCGCAAACCGAAGGCGGCTCCCCCAGTTACGAGACGGGTCTGGCGGTCGGCGGCCCTATCATTAAGGACAAGCTCGGCTTTCGTATCAGCGCCTGGGGCCGCAATGACGGCGGCTACATGGACCACGTGTCGCTCTACACGGCCAGAACGATCGCCAAGGACACCAACAACACTGTAAACGGCGCCGTTCGGGCGGCCCTGGCTTGGGCCCCGATCGATAATCTGCTCATCACGCCCGCCTTCTATTGGACGCAAAAGCACGATTCCGACTCGAACGTATTTTCGGAAAAAATCCCGGCCTACACCACCAACTCGGGCTACTTCACGAATAAGGGCACCATCAACGGCGTCGCCTATTCTTTCCCGGTCACCTTCTTCCAAGGCGGCACCTACGGGCCGTTCAATCAGTTTGGTCCGTTCAAAAACCCATCCAATCTCTACATCAACACGACCGGCAACGAATATGCGGCCTTGGCGCCGCGCACCCAGTCGATCGCGTTGCCGACCCTCACCGTCGACTACAACTTCCATGACATTGCGGTGAAATCGATCACGTCGGTTCTGCGCGATACCACTGCCGGCTATGCCAACCCCGGCAGCTTCGGCCTGCGCACGGCTGTGCTGCCGATCACCACCAGCTCCACGTTCGTGACAGCGCCTGTTGGAGGAACCTCGGTTCCGGGCGGCGTCGGCGCCGAGCCGGTGTTCTTCCCCGGCTTCCCGACGACCTACAATGAGCTGCACTACGATCAGGTCCGTCAGGCCGAAACCGAAGAACTGCGCTTCTCCTCAGCGCCGGGCGGCCGGCTGACCTGGGTGGCCGGACTCTACGCGTCGGACTCCATCACTCACTCCGGCAGCTTCACGACGGCCAGTGAGGATCAGCTCTTCACCTATCTGCGCGGCTTCGACGAGTCCTGGCTGCTCGGCAATACCTACTTCGCGAACGGGGACTATTCGGCGCGCTTCATCCACATCCGGGAATCCGATTTGGCCGCCTTCGGTGAGGCCAACTATATGCTCACCAGCAAGCTGAAGCTGACCGCCGGTCTGCGCGTCACGCGCAACTCCATCTTCTACTTCCAGGAGACCGGCAGCGCCGTGGCCGGCGCCCCTCCCGGCTTCGTGGGCAAGGCCCCTGGCACGGTCACCAACATCGCCTGCGGCCTCAATCCGGTCAGCTGTAACTCAGCCACCTTCCACCCCTTCCCCAACCAGCCGGGCGACAACCCCTATACGATCTTCTCCGGCGCCCAGACCTCGACTCCGGTCAATCCGAAGTTCGGCATCAACTACCAGCTTACCGAAACCAATCTGCTCTACTTCACCGCGTCCAAGGGTTTCCGGGCGGGCGGTCTGAACGCGCCGGCCTCACCCACCGCCTGCGCTCCCGATCTCGCCGCCCTGGGCCTGACGGGTGTCGGTACGCCGCTGACCTACCAGCCGGACGGTGTCTGGAGCTACGAAGCCGGCGCGAAGCTGAGGTTGCTGGACAACAGGCTGCAGGTGAACTCCAGCGCCTTCTACATCGATTGGAAAAACCCTCAGGTAAACGTCAAGCTGAAGTGCAACGCCACCTACACCATCAACGGTGGAGATGCGGTCTCCAAAGGCGCCGACATCCAGGCGAAAGGGAAGTTCTTCGGCTTTACGGTGGGCGCATCGGTTTCCTATACCGACGCTCGCTATACCCAGGCCGTCATCATCCCCGGGATCGCCGGCGCCGCCGCCAGTGTATTCGCGGCAAAAGGCGAGCCTCTGGGAGCGCCGACCTGGCAATACGCCTTGAACGCGGAATACGACTTCAAGGTGTACAACCGGTGGGATGCTTACATCGTCGGCGACTATGAGTTCTCCGGCGCCTACCAGCGCGGCTCCGGCCCAGGCGATGTGGGCTATGACCCGGTCATCTCAAACGGCTCTCCGACCCACTTCGGCGACCTTCGGTCCGGTGTGCGCGTGAACGGCTCGGATATCTCCCTGTTCGTGAAAAACGTCACCAACTCCCAGGATCGCCTGTTCCAAAGCCACACCGTTGGATCGACGATGATCAACTCGACCACCTATCGGCCGAGGGAAATCGGGCTCACGGCGACGTATCGGTACTGACCGGGGTGATTGGGAGTTCGAATATGAAACGTCGCGGACTCGCCTGTTCAGCTGTCGCCCTTCTGGCTGCTAGCGCCCTCGCATCCGGGGCGGCCGCGGCGTCCAACCCGGAAGCCGACGCCCTGATCAAACAGGCGTTCAACATGGCCGAGCCGCGGTTCGAGCCGGCGTTCGAACGTAACTGCAGCACGGACGCGCCGTTTCCCCTGGCCAACGGGCGCGGCGGGCCCGCCGTGCCGGCCAAGCTGTTCGACAACTTCTACTATGTGGGCCGCACCGACGTGGGCGCGTGGCTGCTGAAGACGTCGGACGGCCTGGTTGTGATCGACACTCTCTACACCCCCGAGGAGGCCGAAAAGACGATCATCGCCGGCATCCGCAAGCTCGGCTTCGACCCGGCCCAGATCAAGCTCGTCCTGATCACCCACGGCCATACCGATCACGCCGGCGGGTGGAAGTACTTCAACCAAAAGGGCATCAAGGTGATGCTGGGCGAAGTGGACTGGGGCCTGCTTGGCGGCGCTCCGGGCCCGGATAACATCCTGCGCGACGGGCAGGTGCTGAAGGTCGGCGACACCAGCATCACGGCGGTGTTCACCCCGGGCCATACGCCGGGCACCTTCACCTACCTGTTCCCCGTGTTCGAGCGCGGCCAGAAGCACATGGCCGCCCTGACGGGCGGCGTGGGCCCGCGGGGCGGGATTCCCGTGCACCAGGGCTCGATCGCCGGGATGGAGCATCTGCTGGAGCTGGGACGGGGCGTCGGCCTGGATGTGCTGTTCCTGCCGCATGAAGCGTTCGAGGATCCGATGGGTATGCAGGCGATCCTGGACGCCCCGACCCGCAAGCCCGGGACCCCCAACACCTTCATCCTCGGTCAGGATCGGCTGCAGAACTACGGCCGCATGCTTGAGACCTGCTGGAAAGCCCGGATCGCCCTCCTGCAGGCCAGTCGCGGCGAGGTCGGCAGAGGCGCCGGCGCGCCTGCGCCCTGAACCGTTTGCCGAAGTCACCGACCTAGGAAACCTGGCCCGGCTTTAAGCCATAACCTCTCTGCCATTCCCTCGTTGCGGAGCCTGTTCAATGCGTTCATTTCTGGCCAGGCGCCACCCCGAGAACCCCTTAGCCTCCGAAGCAAAATCGGGAGCGGACTTCGCGGGGGCTTGGATCATTCATCCACGCTGAGATCAGGTGGATAGCGATGGAATGATTATATGAAAAAGCCTTCGAATGTTGAAGAGTTCAGAAATGAAAGCCCTTCGTCGTCGAAGAAGAGCAATGCACAAGAAAGTGTGCGGAGCGAATTGACGGACAGCATCGCCTATGGACTGAGAAGTACTTACAAATGCTTCGCTCAATCGCTGCAGCCGCTTCTAGAAGAGAATAAAATATCCATAGGAATGTGGTATTACTTACGGGTGATGTGGGAAGAAGACGGGCTGACCCAGGCGCAGATCAGTGAGCGGGTCGGACTGGTGGCGCCCACCACGGTGGAGCAGTTGAAGAACATGGAAGCCCGTGGGCTGATCGAGCGTCGCCGCAGCACCGACGATCGGCGCAAAATCCACGTCTTCCTGACCGCCGAGGGCAAGATGCTCAAGGATAAGCTCTTTCCTTTCGTCGCCTACATCAACGCCGTTGCTCTGGAGGGCCTGAGCCCCGGCGAGGTCGGCTTTCTGCGACTGGTGTTGCAGCGGGTGAAGCAGAACCTGACGCGCCAGATCGAGGAAGCGTCGACGAACTTCAGGGCTAGCGGCGACATCGGCGTCTGACGGGGGTTCCCTCGCGCGGCGCATAGGTACGGGAAGGCTGGGATTTTATGAGCGGCGTTGCTCAGGGGCGGACAATGGGGCGCAAGATAATCGGCGGCGTGGCGGCATGCCTGGCGGCGGTCGCCGCGTTCGGCGCGGCGGCGGCCTCGGACCCCGACGAGGACCGCGTCTCCGAACTGGTGATCGCCAATCACGTTTTGGCGGATCAGGGCGTACTGGACGGCTTCGGCCACATCACGGTTCGGTCGGCCAAGAACCCGGACCACTACTTCATGGCCGTGTCCCGCGCGCCGGCGATCGTGAAGCGGGCCGACATCGTGGAATTCGACGACAAGGACGGCGCTCCGGTGAAGCCGGAAAGCCGGGCGCTCTACAGCGAGCGTTTCATCCATGGCCAGATCTATCGGGCGCGGCCGGATGTGCAGTCGGTGATCCATGCGCACACCCCGGAGGTGCTGCCGTTTGGGGTGACCAAGACGCCGTTCCGTCCAGTGATCCACGTGGCCTATTTCATGGGCTTCGATCCTGTCCCCGTCTTCGAGATCCGTGACGCGGACGGCGAGGATAACAAGATGCTGGTCAACAACCCCAAGACCGGCGACGCCCTTGCCAAGGTTCTGGGCCAGCGATCCGTGGTCCTGATGCGGGGCCACGGCATGACGGTGGTGGGCGGCTCCATCCAAGAGGTCGTGTTTCGCGGCGTCTACACCAAGGTGAACGCCCAGGTGGAACTTGAAGCCCTGAGGCTGGGGCCTCCGATTTTCTTGAACAAATTTGAAGTGGGCCGCTCAGAGCGGATCGTCCGTCAATGGGAAGCGTGGGCCGTCAAGGTCGATCCCGGATACAAGATGCTTCAATAGGAAGTTCTAATAGTCGAAAATACTGAATATGCCCGTTAACAACATCTACCTAGAGAGATGAGCATGGCCCAGGAAAAGCAAGGCATACATTCTGGTCTTTTCAAGTTGCGCCGGGCCCGTATTCGCAAAGCAGCGAGTATCGTGGGCGCAAGCTGGGTTTTGGCCTTCCCGGCGTTGTCCGCCCCCAAGGCGCCCGCCAGCCTGCCCGATTGGGGCGGGGCGTGGGAGAATGCGGGCGCGCCCGACAATCTGGACCTGTTCGACGGCCAGACCGCCGATCCTCCCGGCTGCCGCGCCACGACACAGCCCTGCCGTTCTCACCCGCCGCTGACGGCGGCCTGGGAGCTGAAATATCGCTCTCAACTCGACAAGACGGCCGGCGGGCGGCTGCAGCCGCCATCGGCCAGCTGCATGCCGCGGGGACCGCCGGCGGACATGCGGACGACCAACGACGTCGAATTCGTGCTCCGGCCCGAGGAGGTGTGGATTTTCATCGAAAACACGCCTCTGCCTCGGCGCGTCTTCACCGATGGGCGTCCGCACTACAGCGGCCGCGAGGCCTATCCCACCTATGCCGGGGACTCGATCGGTCACTGGGAGGGCGACACCCTCGTGGTCGAGACGATCAATATCAAGGCCAACCAGATCATCGACAGGTCGGGTCTGGAGTTGGGTGCGCAGGCCAAGCTCGTCGAACGAATTCGGCGTCTCGACAAGGACACGATGGAGGATCTGTTCACGGTAACGGACCCTGAGCTGCTGACGAAGCCCTGGGTCGTTCGCCGCCTCTACAAGCATCAGCCGCAGATCTTCGACTTCGCGTGCGCTGAGAACAACCGGAACAAGGTCAATGCCGACGGCTCAACCGACATCCGGGGCGCCGACGGCAAGGTGCTCAGCTCGGGGATCGAGAAATGAAGATGTCCAAAATCCTCCGTAAAGAGCATCTGCTGCTGGCGTTGGTCCTGCTGGCGCCGACCGTCGGCCGGGCAGCCTCCCTGAACGCCGCGGCCTGGGCGGCCTTGCCTGATCTGAAGGGGCAATGGGTGATCGTGCCCAAGGCCCAGCCCCTGCCGTCCTACAACAGCGAATGGGTGAAAAAGCGGCTTCAGGTGGCGGACGACATCAAGGCCGGGAAGATATCCGAGCCGGTCTCGGTGTGCGGCCTGCCTGTGGGCAATCCGTGGATGCTGAGCATGTCGGACATCCACGAATGGATCGTGCGGCCCGACGGCGTCTGGCACAATATCGAGAATACCGGGATCACCAGCCGGATCTACACGGATGGCCGCCCGCACAGCGATGCCGACACCATCTTCGATACCTACACCGGCGACTCCATCGGTCATTGGGTCGGCAAGACCCTCGTTTCGGACACGATCGCCTTGCGGGACGACACTTGGCTTGGTCCGGGAGCCCTGATCCACAGCGACAAGCTGCATCTGACGCAGCGGCTCAGGAAAACCGCCCCCAACAGGCTCGAAGTCAGCCTCACGGCCAGCGATCCGGAGGCTTTCACCCGGCCGTGGAAGGTGACCTACACCTACCGCCGTCTGCCGCCGAACACGCGAGTGAACGAATATGCGTGCAAAATCCTCAGGCCCAACGGCTAGGGCGCCGTCGGTTTAGTAGTCGCTGGTGTCTCCTCAGGCGCGCATCGTCCGCCCTGAGGAGCACACGGCGCCGGCCATCGCCTGACGGCCCGGACAGCCAGCTGGAGGCGGTGCAGAAGGGGCAGGTCTATCACCTCAGCCGCCTGCTGACCCATGGCTGTTCCAAGCTGCAGGGATCGATCCAGCTGGCCAAATGGCTCTACCCGGAACGCGTCCTGGCTGGCCTATTCTGGCCTGCCGTCGTTGGGCGGCTATTGGGTTTCCTTGGCGCAGGTGCGCTAGTATCGGCCGAACACGCGCCCGAAAGCAGATGGCGGCCATGAACGACGACCACGGCAAGCACGACCACGACGACCATGATCATCACGATCATGATCATCACAACGATCACGATCATGACCACGGCCATGCGCCCGGACCGGACGCCGGCTCAGAGGCGCTGATCGAATTCCATCGGCACGAGCACGCCTTCCTCGGCCAGAATCATGACCGCAACGCCCGCAAGACCTGGTGGGTCGTGGGCCTCTGCACCGTGATGATGGTCGTCGAGATCGGCGGCGGCCTGATGTTCCGTTCGATGGCCCTGACCGCCGACGGGGTGCACATGGCCACCCATGCCGGTGCCATGATCATTGCCGCAGGCGCCTACATGATGGCCCGCCGCCGCCAGAGCGACCCGCGGTTCAGCTTCGGAACCGGCAAGTTCGGCGACCTGTCGGCCTTCACCAGCGCCATCATCCTGCTGGCGACCGCCGTGGGCGTGGCCATCGAGAGCGCCAGCCGCCTGTTCAAGCCCGAAGCCATCGCTTTCGATCAGGCGATCCCCATCGCCGTCGTGGGCCTGCTGGTGAACATCGCCAGCGCATGGCTGCTGGCCGACGATCACGATCATCACCACGGGCATGACCACGGGCATCACCATGCCGACCATGGCCATGAGCACGACGATCACGACCATCATGATCACAAGCACCACGACCTGAACCTGCGCGCCGCCTATGTGCACGTCGCCGCCGACGCCGCGGTGTCGGTGTTGGCGATCATCGGCCTGGTGGCGGGCCGTCAGTTCGGCTGGCTATGGCTCGATCCGGTGATGGGTCTGGTCGGCGCCTTCGTGATCGGAAAGTGGGCGTTGGGCCTGATCCGCGCGGCGGGGGCCATCCTGCTGGACATGAACCCCGACCCGAGCCTCGGCGACCGGATCGTTAAGCGGCTGGGCCTGGAAGGCGATGTCGTCTGCGACTTCCATCTGTGGCGCGTCGGTCCCGGCCACAACGCCGCCATCGCCAAGATCGTCACCAAGCGCGACGCCGGTCCGGCGGAGTTCAAGCGCAGGCTGGCTGGCCTACCGACGCTGAGCCACATCACTATCGAGGTCGAGCGGGTCAGCTGACGGGAACGGGGCGCCTCTAGGCCTCCCACTCGGTTGCTGGTCGGCAACGATCCTGCAGCCCCGGTGATGGGATTTGCGGGACACGCAGCTGCGCCTCAATCAATGATGCCGAGCTGCCGGGCTTCCCAGACGGCTTCCATGCGTGATTTGACGTTCAGCTTGCCGTAGGTGCGCCGCACATAGGTCAGCACCGTGTGCGGGGACACCTGCAGCAGTTTGGCGATTTCGTCGGCCGTGAAGCCCTTGGTGATCAGCACCAGCACCTCCTTCTCGCGCGCGGACAGGGCATAGACCACCTCGGCCGCGCCGGGATCGGGGCGCCTGCGCTCGGGCGCCCGTTTGATGGGCGCAGGGACCGCCTCCTCGGGTTGCGCCGTCTCCGGTTTGGTGATGCCCCGGAAACGCTTGAGGATTTGTCGGGCGATCAGCGGGCTGATTGGGCTTCCCCCCACCGACAGACTGCGGATTTCATCCAGTATCCGCGTGGGATCGTCATCCTTGAGCAGGTAGCCGACAGCGCCCGCTTCGATGGACTGGATCACATGGCCCTCGTCGCCGAACACGGTGGTGACCACCACCTCGCAGTCGGGCCAGCGGGTCTGGGCGGCGCGGATCATGTCGATGCCCGATCCGTCCGGCAGGCCCAGGTCCACCAGCAATACGTCCACCGGCGGCTGGTCCAAATAGCCCAACGCATCGGCCAGGGTCGCGCTGATGTGGGTCAGGGTGATGTCGGTCGTGGCGGCGAGGCTGCTCGGCGGAGTGGGGGGAATGACCGCCGGTATGAACAGCTCGTTGTAGCTGGTATTCGACGAACTCCGGTTCGCTGCATCCACATAGGTCGAGCTGTTGCCAGACGCTCCCAAGGAGGTCGTCTGCGCGCCGGTCGTAAGCCGCTGTGCTCCGGTCGAAGCGTTGCTGGTCGACTGCCCTCCGGCTCCCCCCGTGGCCGACCCTCCCTTCGACGTGCTGGTCACCCCGGAAACGCCCGCGCCCGAGGTGCTGGGGCCGGTATTAGAGGCCGCCGTTACGCCGGAAACCCCGGCCCCGGAGGTGCTGGAGCCGCCGTTCGAAGTCGATGTCACGCCGGACACGCCGGCGCCGGACGTGCTGAAGCCCCCATAACCCGTCCCGGTAAGTCCGAGCGGCACTTGGCTGGGAGGAGGCATGGGCGGAGGAGGGGCCCATCCGCCTCCGCCCCCGGACCCACCGGCGTAGGCCGGCGTCATCGAAATGGCCGAGATCGCCGCCGACATCGTTAGAAGAACGTTTCGACCAAGTAAAAAGGAGCGGGGCTTAGAATAAATATCGGGCCATCGGGTGTTTTGCCTAAAATGATCGTTCACCCAACCCACTCCAACCGAACGCTAATTCAGTCGTTATCCGCTCCCAGCAACCCCATCACCTTGACAAATGATTAGATGATGTCGGTTTATGTGATTCGATTCAGTAGTGCTATTTGATGTGGGCGGAATATCGCCGCGGATTGGCTTTATTGGAGTGTCCTTGCGCTGCGTTGAGGCGTTGGCTTCAATGGAAGTGGTGCACACCCACGCACCCCCGAAACCCCTAAGCCTCCAGCTCGATGTCCCAGTACAGGTAGTCGAGCCAGCTTTTGTGCAGGTGGCCTGGCGGGAAGCGGCGGCCGTTGTCCTGCAGGGCGAAGGTGGAGGGCCGCACGGGATGGCGGCGGGGGTGCATGTGCGCCTCGCGCGGGGTGCGTCCGCCCTTGGTCAGGTTGCAGGGCGCGCAGGCGGTAACGATGTTTTCCCAGGTGGTGCGTCCGCCGCGTGAGCGGGGGATCACATGGTCGAAGGTCAGGTCGTCGGGCGATCCGCAATACTGGCAGGTGAAGCCGTCGCGCAAAAACAGGTTGAAGCGGGTGAAGGCGGGCGGGCGCTCCTGCGGCACATAGCTCTTGAGCGCCACCACGCTGGGCAGCTGCATCTCGAAGGAGGGCGAGCGGACCACCTCGTCGTAGGTGGAGATCACGTCCACCCGGTCCAGGAACACCGCCTTGATCACCTCCTGCCAGGGCCACAGCGACAGGGGATAGTAGGACAGCGGACGGAAGTCCGCGTTCAGCACGAGGGCGGGCGCGCCCGAAGGCGGACGGCTAAGCACCTGCATGGCAGGCTCCCGCGCCGCAAGGCTGGATCTGGGAACAGGCTACACGACTGAAGACAGGTCTCCTTCCGCGATGCTTCGAGGATCAGAATCAGCGACCCCCTCTAGACGTTCGATCTATATGGGAAATTCCGCAACACCTGCATGACGGCGCCGCTAACGGTATGTTGGGCTGATGACTTTCACGACACGGTTCGCGCCGTCCCCGACCGGCTATCTGCACAAGGGCCACGCCTTCTCCGCCCTCATGGCGTACGAGGCGGCGCGGGCCGTGGACGGACGCTTCATCCTGCGCATCGAGGATATCGACACGACGCGGGTGAGGCCCGAGTTCGACGCCGCCATCCTGGAAGACCTGGCTTGGCTGGGGCTGCGATGGGAGGAGCCGGTCCGGCGCCAGTCGCAGCACATGTCCGACTACCAGGCGGCGCTGGATGAGTTGCGCGAGGCGGGGCTGCTCTACCGCTGCTTCCGCACGCGCCGCGAGGTGCTGGACGAGATCGGCCGCGCGCCGCATGGGCCAGGGGAGGGGCCGCAGGGGCAGGTATTCCGCGGCGCACCCCTGCCGGCTGACGAGGAAGAGCGGCGTCTTGAGGCCGGCGAGGCCTTTGCCTGGCGGCTGTCCCTGGACGCGGCTGCGCGATGGCTCGGGGAGGGTGGCTGGACGGGACTCGTGTTTCAGGAAGAGGGGCGCGGGCCCATCCAGGCCCGGCCGGAGCGGCTCGGGGACGTGGTGCTGGCGCGCAAGGATGTCGGGGTCGCCTATCATCTGGCGGTGGTGGTGGATGACGCTCTGCAGGGCGTGGACCATGTGATCCGGGGCGAGGACCTGCTGGAGGCCGCCCATATTCAGCGGCTGCTGCAGGCGCTGCTGGGCCTGCCGAGCCCCGCCTACCGCCACCATCGTCTGCTGACGGCGGCGGACGGCCAGCGCCTGGCCAAGCGCGACAAGGCTGAAACTCTGCGCGACCTGCGGGCCAGGGGCGTTACCGCCGATCAGCTGCGCGCCGAGCTCGGCTTCCCCCGCGCATGAAAACGGGCGCCGGTCCATTCGAACCAGCGCCCGCCAAAATCTTTCGCCAGATTTTCGTAGAGGCTCTTTAGAGAGCCTGCAGGTTCACAGCAGCGGTCTTGCCGCGTTCGTTTTGCAGTTCGAAGCTTACCCGTTGGCCTTCGTTCAGGCCGCGCAGGCCGGCCTTTTCGACCGCGCTGACATGGACGAAAACGTCCGCGCCGCCGTCTTCAGGCTGGATGAAGCCGTAACCCTTGGTGGAATTGAACCACTTCACGGTTCCAGTGGACATGTCGCAGTCTCCTCGGACTAGCCGTACCAGTTTTTGTTCAGGCGCCGCCGGATGCGGACCCTTGGACAATCAGAATCTGGGGTAGCGGCTCGTCATCAGAGGGGTGTGGAAGCCCTCCGTAGGAAGATAGCGAAGCCAAGAACTCGGATTGCTCTCGAAGAGAAACCCAAGGCGCGGGATTTGGTCAACCGGAAATACCGATCAACCCTTTTCCGCCAACACCACATCGATCACCTTTTTGGCCTGTTCGGTCGACCAATCAGCCCCTCCGGACAGCCGCGCGCGCTCGCGTCCCTGCTTGTCGTAGATGACCGTGGTGGGGATGCCGTCGGCCCGGGGATTGAGGGCGAAGGGCAGGGCGAACTTGGCGTCGTTGTAGAATCCGAGACCGCCGTGGCTCTTCAGAAAGGCCTGGGCGGCGGCGCCTTCCTCGGGCCGGTCGACGCTGATCGGCACCACCTTGAACGGCTTGTCGGCATAGTCCTTCTGCAGCTTGGCCAGGCTCGGCATCTCCTCCTTGCAGGGCCCGCACCAGGTCGCCCAGAAGTTGACCACGATCACCTGACCCTTCAGGTCGGCCAGATGCATTTCCTTGCCGTCCGGACCGGTGAAGGGGGCGTCCGGCTCCGGAGCGGGGGCGGCCGGCGCCACCACCAGCTTGGCCATCGGCCCGGTCGCCAGGCTTTTCAAATCTGCGGGTTTGGAACAGCCGGAGAGCATGGCGTATAGAACCGCCGCGAGGCTGAGCGTGGCCGGAGCAATCCACGCCGGGCGCGCTTTTGCTTGTTCTTTTACCGGCTCTGCTGGACTGATCTTCATATGACCGACGACGCCTCCAAAAACCCAACTGACGGCCAGACCATGTGGGGCGGCCGTTTCACCGCCAAACCGGCCGAGCTGATGCAGGCGATCAACGTCTCCATCGGCTTCGATCGCCGCTTGGCTCCCCAAGATCTGGCTGGATCACGGGCGCATTGCGCGATGTTGACCAAGGCGGGCGTCATTTCAAGCGAAGACGGCGCCAAGATCCTGGCCGGGCTCGATCTCATCGAGCAGGAGATGGCCAGCGGCGCCTTCCCCTTCCGTGACGAATACGAAGACATCCACATGAATGTGGAAGCGCGGCTGAAGGAGCTGATCGGCGAACCCGCCGGCCGGTTGCACACCGCCCGCTCGCGCAACGACCAGGTGGCGGTCGACTTCCGGCTGTGGGTCCGCGAGGCCTGCGACCGGTCCGCTGCCCAGCTGCAGCAGCTGCAGCTGGCCTTGCTGGCCAAGGCTGAGGCTCATGCCGACACCCTGATGCCGGGCTTCACCCATCTGCAGCCCGCCCAGCCGGTGACCTTCGGCCACCATCTGATGGCCTATGTCGAGATGTTCGGCCGCGACGCCTCGCGCTTCGCCGACGCGCGGGCGCGGATGAACGAGAGCCCGCTTGGCGCCGCCGCCCTGGCCGGCTCCCCCTTCCCGATCGACCGTCACATGACCGCCGAGGCGCTCGGCTTCGACCGACCCACCGCCAATTCGTTGGACAGCGTATCGGCCCGCGACTTCGCGCTGGAGGCCCTGGCGGCGGCGTCCATCTGCGCCACCCACCTGTCCCGTATCGCCGAAGAGATCGTGATCTGGGTCACGCCCCAGTTCGGCTTCGTGTCGCTGACCGACGCCTTCACCACCGGCTCTTCGATCATGCCGCAGAAGCGCAACCCCGACGCAGCCGAGCTGGTGCGCGCCAAGGTCGGCCGCATCCTGGGCTCCCTGGTCAGTCTGATGACGGTGATGAAGGGCCTGCCGCTGGCCTATTCCAAGGACATGCAGGAAGACAAGCAGCCGGTGTTCGAGGCCTTCGACAGCCTGTCCCTGGCGCTCGCCGCCATGACCGGCATGGTCGCGGACCTGGAGCCCAACAGGGCCCGGATGGCCGCCGCGGCGGGCGCCGGCTTCTCCACCGCCACGGACCTCGCCGACTGGCTGGTGCGGACGCTGAATATGCCGTTCCGCCAGGCGCACCATATAACAGGGGCCGCCGTGAAGCGGGCGGAGGTTCTGGGCGTTGATCTGCCGGGCCTGCCCCTCCACGAGCTGCAGGCGCTCGAGCCGGGGATCACAGACGACGTCTACAAGGTGCTGGCCCCCGCCGCTTCGGCCGCCAGCCGCACGAGCTACGGTGGAACCGCCCCCTCCGGTGTTCGCGCGCAAATTCAGCGTTGGAAGGACTACCTGTCATGACCTCCCGTTTTGTGATCCCAGCCGTCCTTCTGGCCGCCGTCACCCTCGCCGCCTGCGGCAAGCAGGGCATGCTTGAGCGCCCCGCGCCCCTGTTCGACCGCACCGCCCGCGCCGAATATTTCCGCGCCCAGCGGGCCGCCAACCGCGCCGCCGCCGAGAGCAACGTCAACCAGAGCGCCACCGCTCAGACCAATGGCGACTACAGCCAGCCCGCCGACGGCGGCTCCAAGGACCCGGCCCTGGCCCCGATCCGCAGCAATCCGATTCCCGGCGGCCCGCTGGATCCTTTCGGCTCGCGCCAGGTCGGCGTGTTGCCCGACCCCTACGCAGACCCCACCCGCTCTCCGCGATGAATTTCTTCGAGGTCCGGGACGGCGAACTGTGGTGCGAGGATGTCCCCCTTCGGCGGATCGCCGAGGAGGTGGGTACGCCCGTCTACGTCTATTCCACCGCCACGCTTGAGCGGCACTACACCGTGTTCCGCGACGCCTTCGCGCCCCGCAAGGTGCTGGTCGCCTATGCCGTGAAGTCCAACTCCAATCTTTCGGTCCTTCGCACCCTGGCCAAGCTGGGCGCCGGGGCCGACACCGTGTCGGAGGGCGAAATTCGCCGCGCCCTGGCGGCGGGCGTGCGGCCCGATCGCATCGTCTTCTCCGGCGTCGGCAAGACCCGGCGCGAACTGGCCTTCGCGGTGGAAGTCGGCGTGTCCGAGATCAATGTGGAGTCCGAGCCGGAGCTGGACCTGCTGTCCGAAGTGGCCGAGGTGCTCGATGCCCGCCCCGCCATCACCTTCCGCGTCAATCCCGACGTCTCCGCCGGCGGCCATGCCAAGATTTCCACCGGCAAGAGCGACAACAAGTTCGGCGTCTCCTTTTCCGAGGCCGAGCGGCTCTACGCGAAAGCGTCCGCCGACCCCCACCTGAACCCGATCGGCGTCTCCTGCCACATCGGCAGCCAGATCACCGACCTGGGCCCGATGGCCGAGGCCTTCACCAAGATGCGCGGTCTGGTCGAGCGCCTGCGCGCGAGTGGCTTCAACGTCCCGCGCCTGGACCTCGGCGGCGGCCTCGGCGCGCCCTATTTCGACAGCCCCGATCCGCCCGAGCCTTCGGTCTACGCCGCGGCGGTGGAGAAGGTTCTGGCGGGTCTGGACGTCGAACTGGTGTTTGAGCCCGGTCGGGTGATCTCGGCCAACGCCGGGGTGCTGCTGTCACGGGTCATCCATGTGCACGAGCGCCCCGAAGGCCGCCGCTTCCTGGTGGTCGACGGCGCCATGAACGATCTGGTCCGCCCGGCCATGTACGACGCCTTCCACGACATCCGCCCGGTCACGACGCCCCGGCAGGGCGCCAACCTCGCCGCCTACGACGTGGTCGGGCCGATCTGCGAGACCGGCGACACCTTCTGCCGAGACCGCGAGCTGCCGCCGCTGGATTCGGGAGACCTGGTGGCCTTCATGACCGCCGGCGCCTACGGCTCGGCCATGTCCAGCGAGTACAACACCCGGCCCCTGGTCCCCGAGGTTCTGGTCAAGGGCGACAGCTACGCCGTCGTGCGGCCCCGTCCCACCTACGAAGAGATGCTGGCGCGCGAACCCCTGGCGCCCTGGCTCTAGCGCCACCGCTCACGCCAGAGCAGCCAGCCTTCCAAGCCCCCCGAACAGAGTGGCGAGGATATCGCGGTCGGTCAGGAACAGGCGGCGGATCGGCGACAGATCCATGCGGCCGTCGGCGCCGATCGGCGCGTCCTCGCCGCCCACGCCGCGAGCCGAAAGTCCGAACCGTCGGCAGATCGCCTTGGTATCCACGCCAGGTTTCGTCAGCGATGGCATCGTGACCCGCACGGATGCTCGGAGGCCGGTTCCAAGGTTGGACGGGCAGGAGGCGACATAGCCGTAGGCGCCGTCATGGACGAAATCGATGCCGGGGATGGCCTCGATGGCGGTCAGCGTCTGCCGAAGCCGGTCGTACGCCTCGAACAGCTCCGCGCCCGTCCTCATGCTGATGATGCGCAGGTGATCCTCTTCTCCGATCCAGACGATGACCGACCTGTCGGCGGAGACATAACAGGCGCGCCCGTATGGCCAGTCGGCGGCTAGGCCGCCGCTTTTCATGAACCGGTCCTGGTCCATGTTGCGGAACATGATGTGGGCGTCGACCAGCGCCTGATACTGCCGGTCATCGATCAGGTTCGGGTTGGCCGGGTCCGGGCCGAATTCGGGCGTGAGGCTGTAGACGCGGCCGCCGTACAGCGGATCGTCGATCAGCACCCGCAGCGCCTGGACCATCGACTGTTCCAACCGGATACGCTCGCCGCGATCCATGCTGGCCGGCAGACGGAAGCCCTTGAGATTGCGCGCCACGCGCACCCGCGTGCTCATGACCGGCAGGCCCAGCGCGGCGAGGTCCATGTCGTCGGCATTCTGATCCGTGATGCACTGTTCGGCCGCCAACGTCCCATGATGCTGCCGGATCAGCGGACCGAAGAAGGCGTCGAAGTCGTGCAGGTCTTCGGGCCGCAGGATGTAGCAGCCGACGGTGGACTCCGGGTTCTCCGCACCGGAGCGGCAGCAGTCATGCAGCCGTTCACGCTCGGCGGCGCCGAACGACGTAAACAGGTCCCGGGTCAGGTAACGCGCGCACAGATTGTCGGGGTGCGAGACGCGCAGCTGCGCCAGCTTGGCTAAGAACCGTTCCTCGTCCGCGGTTGGCTGGAGCGGGCGAGCGATGTCCACGCTAAGTCGCGGCGTTCCGGATCTGATTGCGGGTATCGGCCAGGGCCACAAGCAGGGAGTGAAGGCCGTCGGAGTCCTCAAGGCGGCCTTCCAGATGCAGTTCGATCGACGCCTTCTTGATGTCGTTCAGGCGCTATTCGAGCACTCGGCGATCCTGGTCGGAGGCGGCGTGGCGAAGCTCGGCTTCCACCTCCAGAACCTGGCTCAGGAAGTCCCCGACCGAATGTTTAGGTTTCCGCTCTTGCCGCTCCCTCCACCATTTCCAGGCATTGGCCACGGCCAGGTAGAGCGCCCCGAAGATGCCCCAGATTTCGACCGTGCGGTGGTAGCGCGAAATGATGTCCTCAAGGTCGAACGGTTTGAGCGACGCCAGGTAGGCGTCCGTGCCCGGATGGCGCTGGAACTGGAATTCGTTTTCCAGCAGCTTGACGGTCAGCTGCGGCTCCACGACGTGGCTGATCTCCGGGCTCATCACCAGGCCGAGAATCCTCACCACGACATCCTTCTTCAGATGCTGGCCGCCGACCAGGATCAGCCGGGCCGCGATGGTGCGGGTGTCGGTCGCCGGCACCGCCGGCAGCACGCCGTAGACGTAGGCGGGGATCACCGCTTCCTCGATGAAGGCCTTGTTGACCCCCAGATGCTGGCCCGGGGCGGGCTTAGGAGCCTTGCTCTCGCGGAACTGTGAGAGGTTGAACGCCCCGCCGAACGGCAGAGCCATCACGCGATAGTCGTGATTGGCGACCAGGCTCGCGATGGTCGCCGATGGAACGCCGCCGATCTGGAAGATGGCGTCCGGCATCGCGGCGGTGTCCTGCTGCGCGAACAACTGGGACTGTTCGATGTGGATCGGCCGATAGAGCGGCCGGCCTGTCGCCGGATCGGCGAGGCCCATGAACCTTAGAAGCTCGGTGGCCAGGACATCGGTCGCCGAGTCGGTGTTGTCCATGCTGATGGACTTGCCCTTGAGCTGGCCGAAGTCGTGGGAAACGGAGTCGTAGAGCTCCGCCTTCACCACAAGCTGCAGCGGCTCCATGTAGAGCGGGGTGATCTCGACGACCTTGCGCGCGGCGCGGTCCTCGATGGCGCCGGCGATGAGACCCACGTCCGCGATCTGCTGATCGATCTTGGTCAAGGACGTGTCGGTGTTCGGCGTCGGGATCAGCTGGATATCCAGGTTCCACTTGCGCCCGTTGAGCGCCATCTCATCCAGCAGGTGCTTACGCGCGGGTCCGCCCGCGCTGTAGGCGATCCGTACGATGTCAGGCTTGGGTTTCAGCAGATCGCTGAAGTGGAACAGGGCGGCGCCCATCACCACCAGGACGGCCAGGCCGAAGCTGATGGAATAGAGAATCTTGTGCCGCAGCCAGTGCAGCACGCCTGTTCCGGACGCTCCTCGCGTGGGCTTCATGGGTTCGCTCCCTCTTTCCGAGACTCAGCAAACCCGCCGCCCCAGCTACCCCTAGTCCATAACGCCGATATACGGCAGCCCCCGCCAGGCGCCCGCCGAGTCCAGACCATAGCCCACCAGATAACGGGCCGGCGCCTGCCACCCGACAAAGTCCGGTTCGGCGATGCGCGGCTCGGGCCAGGGCTTGCGCGCGAACACCGCCGAGATCACCTCCGCGGCGCCGGCTTCGCGGGCGAAGCGCGCGGCCTCCCTGAGCGACAGGCCGGAGTCGAACACGTCGTCGATCAGCAGCACCTGGCGCCCGGCCACGGGCCTTTGCAGCCCGGCCCGGATTTCACAACGGCCGCTGGAGGTCCGCGCGTCGCCATAGGAGGTCAGCCACAGGGCGTCGAACTGCAGGTGGCGGCCGCGAACCGCCAGGGCGCGGGTCAGATCGGCGGCGAACCACAGGCCGCCCGTCAGAAGGACGATGCCTACCGTCTCGTCGGTGGTGCGCGGGGCGATCTCGTCGGCCAGGCGCTCGACATGCTGCATGACGGCGTCTGCGGCCAGCAGCACCGGAGGGGTCGAAAGGTCCAAAACTAGCGGGCTCCGGTCTTTGTGGCGGCGGGCGGGGCGCCTGGAAGGGCGAACGTCACTGAGACGTCCTGATAGCCCGGCGGCGGGTCGGCGACGATCAGGGAAAAGGGCCGGGCTTCGCCGACCTTCAAAGGCGGCGCGGAAATCTGGATCAGCTTCTGGTCCAGGGTGCGGCCGTCCTTGGCCAGGACCCCGATGCGGAAGGCGGGCACGGTCACGGGTCTGGCGGCGACGTTGCGCAGGCTGCCGGTGACGGTCAGGGCCTTATGCCCCTGCAGCATGGACGGCTCGGCGTGAACATTGTCGATCAAGAGGCCCGCGGCGTTTACCGGCATGCCGATGGCGGCGTATGCGCTGGCCGCGCCTGGGACGATCTTGACCACTTGCTCGCGGAACACCGCGCCCAGCACCACGGCCAGGGCCACGGCGGCGACCAGCCCGGCCCAGATGGCGGCGTTGACGGTGGCGGCCTGCCGCGCCTGCCGTTCGGCGTCGGCCTTCTTCTCACGCAGGATCTCGGAGCGCCGCGCGGCTCCGGCGGCGTAGGCGGCATCAGCCTCCGGGTCGCTCTCGGGAGGGGCGACCAAGGGCGTGGTCTGCGGCGCGGTAAGGTCGTCCACCGCGGCCTCCTGGGCCGAGGGCGTTTCGCGCCAGGCGTGACCGCACTGGACGCATTTTACCTTGCGTCCTGCCGCGCCGATCACAAGATCGGGCAGGGAATAGCGGGTGGCGCATTCAGGACAGGTCAGTATCATGGCTGGCGAATCGGAACGCTCCTGCACCCCGGCTATGGAGGTCGCCGATTTCTCTCCTCATGTCCAGAAACCCCGGCCAGACTTCCCAATCTCCCGACGCGGCGCATGAGGCCGAGGCGGTGCTGAGCTTCGCCGGTGTCAGCATGCGCTATGGACGTGCGCCCGAGACGCTGCGCGACATCTCCTTCTCCCTGGCTCCCGGATCCTTCCATTTCCTGACCGGACCCTCCGGCGCTGGGAAGAGCTCCCTGCTCAAGCTGATCTACCTCGCCGCCCGGCCTTCGCGCGGCCTGATCAGCCTGTTCGGCCAGGACCTGGCGGTCCTGCCCCGCCAACAGCTGCCGCACCTGCGCCGCCGTATCGGGGTGGTGTTCCAGGAGTTCCGTCTGCTGGATCACCTCAGCGCCTTCGACAACGCGGCCCTGCCGCTGCGCATCGCGGGCAAGCCGGCCAAAACCTACAAGGACGACGTGGCGGAGCTTCTGGCCTGGGTCGGGCTTGGCTCGCGGTTGCACGCCATGCCGGCCACCCTGTCGGGCGGAGAGAAGCAGCGTCTGGCCATCGCTCGCGCGGTGGTCGGCAGGCCGGACATCCTTCTGGCGGACGAGCCGACCGGCAACGTCGATCAGGAGATGGCGTTGCGCATCCTGCGCCTGTTCCTCGAACTGAACCGCCAGGGGACCACGGTGCTGATCGCCAGCCACGACCATGATCTGGTCGCCCGCTCCGGCATGCCGGAACTGCGCCTGGAGCAGGGCCGCATGTTCGCACCCGAGGCGGCATGAGCGCAGAAGCGGCCCAAGCCTTCCTCGCCCGCTGGCGCCCCGGCCCCCTGATGCCGCGCGGCGACGCGCGCGACGCGGGCCTGGTGTTCGTCATTGCCGTACTCTGCTTCTTCGCCTGCCTGGCGGCCCTGGCCGCGCTCGCCGCCGACCGCGCCGCCGGGGGCTGGACGGCCCAACTGCAGGGTTCCGCCACAGTGCTGGTGCGGCCCCAGGGCGGTGAGAGCGCGGACGCCGCCGCCGCCCGCGCGGCGGAGACCCTGTCGGGCGTGCGCGGGGTCAGCGAAGCCTCGGCTCTCGAGAAGGATAAGGCCCTGGCTCTGCTGCAGCCCTGGCTCGGCAAGGCGGCCCTGACCGACGATCTGCCGGTCCCGCGCCTGGTCACCCTGGACCTGGATAAGGACGCCCCGGCCAGCGCCGCTGAACTGCAGGAGGCGCTCAAGGCCGACAACATCGACGCGGTGGTCGATGACCACAGCCTGTGGATCAAGGACATCGTGCGCGCCGGTCTCTGGGCGCGGGCCGCCGCCATCGGCGTGTTCGCCCTGACCGCCGCCGCCGCCGCCGTGATCGCTTACGCTGCCCGTTCCGCCCTGGCCGCGCGGCACGAGATTGTCGAGGTCCTGCATGTCTCCGGCGCCAAGGACCCCTTCATCGCCGGCCTTCTGCTGCGGCGTTTCGCCGGCATGGCCTTCGGCGCGGGGGTGCTCGGAGCCGCCGCCGCCGCGGCGGTGGGCGCCGGCGCGCGGGCGCTCGGCGGAGGAGAGGGGCTGACTCCGGCCCTGCCGGTGGCCTGGATCGATCTTGCCGCCCTGCTGCCCTGCCCGTTGCTGGCGGCGCTCGTGGCGGCGTTGGCGGCCCGCTTCGCCGCCCTCGGCCTGCTGACGAGCATGGCCTCGAAGGCCAATTCTTTTAGTAAGGACTGGGCATGAAGGCGCTCGCGGCCCTGCTGGTTGTCGCCATGCTGTGGGCGGTGGGTCTGATCGCTTTCGCCGCGCGCATCGCCCATTCGACGCCCGCGCCGGACCCCGGCCGCGCCCAAGGGGTCGTCGCCCTGACCGGACCGTCGCCGACGCGGATGACGGCGGGCGTCACCCTGCTGCAGACCGGCCACGCCGAGCGCCTGCTGATCTCCGGGGTCAATCGGCTCAACACCCGCGACAGTATCCGCCGCGCCGCCCGCTCGGTGGCCGGGCCGGTCTATGACTGCTGCGTGGACCTGGGGTTCGAGGCGGTCGACACCATCGGCAACGCCCGCGAAACCGCCGACTGGGCCCGCGCGCGCGGCTACGATCAGATCATCGTGGTGACGGCGGACTACCACATGCCCCGCGCCCTGCTGGAGCTGAAGGGCGCCATGCCCCGCGCCCGCCTCACCCCCTATCCGGTGGTCACCGACGAAGCCAACGTCCGGGCCTGGTGGCGCAACCCGCGGCAGGCGCGCAGGCTGGCTCTGGAGTATTGCAAATACCTGGCGATCCTCACGCGAGAGGCTGTGCTGGGCATGGGACCGAGAGCATGACAGCCGAAAGTGGAAGCCGGTTTCGGCGCCTGTCATGCTCTCATTCAGTGTATTTAGGGCCCTTCTCGAAGGGCTCTAAACAGTGATCAAGGCGCGCTCCTTCTTCTACGGCGTCTGGCTCTATGGCCTGACCATCGTGCTCAGCATCGCGTTCACGCCGCTGCTGCTGCTGCCCCGCGACGCGCTCCGGCGCGCCATCCACATGTGGTCCCGCCTGGCCATCTGGGGGCTGAAGGTGATCGGCGGGGTGCGGCTGGAGGTGCGCGGCGTCGAGCGGCTGCCCGCCGGCGCCTATCTGGTGGCGTCCAAGCATCAGAGCATGTTCGACATCATCCCGCCTTTCGCCGCCATGCCCGACCCCATCTTCGTCATGAAGAAGGAGCTGATGCGCATTCCGCTGTTCGGCTGGCTCTGCAAAAAGTCCGGCATGGTCGAGGTCGACCGGGGCGCGGCGGCCCAGGCCATGCGCAAGCTGATCAATGACGCACGCGACCGGCTGAGCGGCCCGCGCCAGCTGATCATCTTCCCCGAGGGCACCCGCCAGGCGCCGGGTTCGCCGCCCGACTACAAGCCCGGCGTCGCCGGCATCTACCGCGACCTGGAGCTGCCCTGCGTGCCGGTGGCGACCAACTCCGGCGTCTATCTGACCGTCGACGGCCTGGTGAAGAAGCGCGGCGTGGTGGTGATCGAAATTCTCGAAATGATCCCGCCCGGACTGAAGCGGGCGGACTTCATGCGCATCCTGCAGGAGCGGATCGAGACCGCCTCGGACGCGCTTCTCTAGCTATCTCAGACTGCCGCGCAGCCCGAGTAGATCGCTGTCGGCTGGAGCCTTGGCCTTGGTCGCCGCCGGCTTGATCCGGGGCGTCGAGGGCGCGCTTGGGACATAGTTACCTTGCGCTATAGGGCCGGTGGTCGCCGCGGACACCTGCACCGGCCGGTTGGCGGTGGGGACGGGCGCCGGCGGGGTCGAGGCCAGGATCGTCTTGGGCAAGGCCGGCAGGACGCCGCTGCGCTGCAGGTCGGCGCGGACCAGATGGGCTTCCTGGCTGTCGGAGGCGCAGTCGCGCTGGGCGGTCTGCATATGCACCCTGGCGTCGTCCTTGCGCCCCTTGAGCGTATCGTCCTGGCTCAGGAAGATCATGGCGTCGCAGTTCTGGGTGGTCTTGGCGGCGCCTTCGCCCTTGCCGGCGGCGGCGATGACCTCGGCGGCGGTGGCCTTGCCGGTGAAGTAGTTGATCACGGGCGCGGGCCAGATGGTGTGATCCAGCTTGGCGGCGTTGGCGGTCAGCTCGGCCCGGTCATCCACGCCAGTGCGCATCCGCGCCATGTGCAGCCAAAGCACATTGTAGAAATCGACCGGCTTCAGGCTGACCGCCTTGGCCAGATCGGCGGCGGCCTCGGCGTTCTTGCCCTGCACCAGGGCCAGACGGCCCCGCGCCCAGTAGCCGAACGGCCCCTTGGGATTGCGCTGGATCCAGTCGTCATAGTCGGCGGCGGCTAGGTCGTAGCGGCCGATCTGCTCGTAGGCTTCCGCCCGGCTGGTGCGGTTGGTGCTGTCGCTGGGGTCCAACTGCAGGGCCCGGGTGTAGTCGGCGATGGCCTTCTGGATGTCCTTCTTGCGGTAGCGGTAGGCGTAGGCGCGCAGCCAGTAGGCTTCCATGTCCTTGGCGTCGAGGCTGAGGGCCTTGGTCTCGTCGGCGATCGCCTTGTCGTCCTGGTTCTGGTTCAGATAGGCGTGGCCGCGGGTGCGGTAGGCGAAGCCGTAGTCGGGCTGGCGTTTGACCGCCTCGTCCAGGTCCTTCAGGGCCAGATCCAGCTGGCCGGTATAGACATAGGCATGGCCGCGCTCGGCGTAGACGTCGGCGCCCTGGCCGCCCAAGGCCATGGCCTTGGTCAGGTCGTCGATGGCGTCGTCGAAGCGGTATTGATCCAGATAGACGGTGGCGCGGTTGAAGCGGGCGTCGGCGGTGTCTACCAGGCGCAGGGACTCGTTCAGGTCGTCCAGCGCGATCTCGGTCTGACCCTTGGCCAGATAGGCCCGGCCGCGCAGGTTCAGGGTCACCGCCTGATTGGGGCGGGCCAGGCCGCCGAAGGTGATGGCGCGCGACAGAAGCGGAATCGCTTCGTCGATCTTGCCCGCCAGCAGGGCCTCGCGTCCGGCGTTGCCGTCGGTGATCCCGTCCGCGCGCACAGGCGTCGACGCGGCCAGGACCATGGCCAGAGCGAGGAAAGCGAGAATTGCGGCCGTGCGGGTGCGAACACCAAAGCTCATTGTCGATCGCCGTCTCAACTACCTGCACCCCGCCGAGTCACAAGGGTAAGCCGCCATGATTCTCCCGGCAACGGCGCGTCTTGGCGCAGGCGGTTGACTCTGCGGAACGATGAGAACAAATTAGGAACATAAAGACGCTCATCATGACATTTCAGACCTTCCCCATAGCGCCCGTCGCCCTGCCGAGCCCCGTTTCCTTCGAGGAGGTGGCGGCGGCCGAGCCTCAGGATATGGCCTCAGCGATCGGCTTCGGCCTGTGGCGGGCGCTGGAAGCGGCGGGAAAGGATGCCCGCCCCCTGGCCCTGATCGTCACCCCCGCCTTCCAGAACGAGCGCGGGCGGCTGTTCGGATGGGGCGCCTCGCAATGGGGACTGGATCATTCCCGCATCCTGCTGGTCCGCGCCCGGCGCGAGGCCGAGGCGATCTGGGCCTTCGAGGAGACGCTGAAGTCAGGCGCCGTGGCCGCCGCTCTCGCTCCGCTTGAGGCCCCTTCTTTCGTCGCAACAAGACGGCTGGATTTCGCCGCCCGGGCCGGGCGGTCCAGCGCCCTGGTGCTGCGGACCCGTCCTGCCGGGGACCTCAGCGCCGCGCGCCTGCGCTGGCGCATCGCCTCGGCGCCTTCCGCCGCCCATCCCCTGGACGCCCGCGCGCCCGGTCCCGTGCGCCTGACAGCCGAACTGGCGCGCAGCCGCGATGGCCGCACCGGCGTCTTCACCCTGGAGCAGGATTATGAGACGCATCGTTTGCGTCTGGCTGCCGGACTGGCCGATTACGGTCTGGCGGCGGGCCAGAGCGAATCCCGCCGGGTCGCCTGACCGGGCTGGGCTTCCCGATGCGGACAAGCCCTTCGTCCTGGTGGACCGCACCGGACGCGGGGTCACGCTTCACGCCGTCAATGATGTCGCGCGCGATCGTTTCAGACTGCGCCCCGGCCAGTCGCACGCCGACGCCCGCGCCATCGCCCCTGACCTGATCAGCGCCTCGGCGGAACCCGACGAAGAGGTGCGCGCGATGGAAGCCCTGGCCCAGTGGTTCGAACGCTTCTCCCCCGCCGTGGCGCTGGACGGGAGCGACGGCCTCTATCTCGATATGACCGGCGCCGCTCACCTGTTCGGCGGCGAAGAGGCGCTGCTGACCGAGATCCTGGCGCGGCTGAAGGCGGCGGATATCCCCGCCCAGGTCGCCCTGGCCGACACCCCAGGCGCGGCCTGGGCCCTGGCCCATTATGCGCGAAAGCAGACCTGTCTCGCGCCCGCCGGGGGCGCACGGGACGCCATCGCCGACCTGCAGGTGGAGGCCCTGCGCCTGGACGAGGCGACGGTGCGGCTTCTGGCCCGCTTCGGTCTGCAGCGGATCGGCGACCTCTACAGCCTGCCCCGCGCCGGCCTCGCCCGCCGGTTCCGCAGCGACGAGGGTCTGGCTTTGGTGCGGCGGCTGGATCAGGCGCTGGGCGTGGAGGCCGAACCCCTGAAGCCGCAGCGCCCGCCGCCGGACTGGCGCGCCTGGCAGGTATTCGCCGAGCCGCTGTTGGACATCGACGGGGTCGCCCACGTCCTGCCGCCTCTGGCCGAAGCCCTGGCGCGCCAGCTGGAGCGGGACGGGCAGGGCGCGCGGCGGCTGGCGCTGGACGCCGTCCGCACCGATGGCCGGGTCGTGCGGTTAGCTGCGGGCCTCAGCGCCCCCTCGCGCAATCCCGCGCATCTTCTGCGTCTGCTCAAGGAAAAGGGGCTGGAGCATCTGGACCTGGGCTTCGGCGCCGACGCCCTGATGCTGACCGCGCTCACTGCCGAACCCCTGACCGCCAGCCAGGGCGAACTTGAGGGCGACGTGCGGCTGGCCGCCGCCGATACCGCTCTCGCGGGCCTGATTGATCGGCTCCAGGCCAGGCTGGGGGAGGAGGCCGTACGCCGCCCGCAGCCGGTGGAAAGCCACCTGCCCGAACGTTCCGAACGCTGGCTGCCCGCCGGCCCGCGCGCGCCGCCCGCTGCCGCCGCCGATCCCGGCCGCCCGCGGCCTTTGTTGCTGTTCGATCCGCCCGAACCGGTGGAGGCCATCGCCGAACTGCCCGACAGCGCCCCCTCCCGCTTCACCTGGCGCCGCGCCCAGCACAAGGTGGCCAAGTCGCAAGGCCCCGAACGCCTCAGCCCCGAATGGTGGCGCCCCTCCACCGTCCAGGGCCCGCACCGCACCCGCGACTACTACGCCGTGGAAGACGACGCCGGCCGCCGCTTCTGGCTGTTCCGCGACGGCCTCTACAACCGCGAGGACCTGGAGGTGCTGCCGAGGTGGTGGATCCAGGGGGTGTGGGCGTGAACTTCGCCGAGCTCGACTGTCTCACCCACTACAGCTTCCTCGAAGGCGCCTCCTATCCCGTTGAGCTGGTCAAGCAGGCCAAGGCGCTGGGGATCGCGGCTATCGGGGTGGCGGACCGCAACAGCCTGGCGGGGATCGTGCGGGCCTGGCAGGCGGGGACGGACGAAAAGTTCAAGGTGCTGACCGGCTGCCGGTTGCGCTTCACCGATGGCGCCGAACTGATCGTCTATCCGCGTGACCGCGCCGCCTATGGGCGTCTCTGCCGCCTGCTGTCGATCGGCAAGGCCGAACTGGGGATGCAGGCCGACGCGATCCCCGGCGAACGCATCGCCAAGGGCGACTGCATCCTCACCTTCGATCAGGCGGTGGAGCTGGGCGAAGGCCTGATCGCTCTGGCGCCCGCTCCGGCGGTCATCGACGCCGCCTTCGAGGCGCGGCTCAAGGCGTGGCGCGCGGCTTGGCCGGACAAGCTCTATCTGCTGGCCGCGCCGCTGCACCGGGGCGACGACCGGGCGCGGCTGAATGCCCTGGCGGACCTGGCCCGCCGTGCCGACACGCCGATGGTCGCCAGCAACGGGGTTCTCTACCACCACTATGAGCGCCGCCGGCTGCAGGACGTGCTGACCTGCGTGCGCCACGGACTGACCATCGACACCGCCGGACTGAAGCTGGAAGCCAACGCTGAGCGCTTCCTCAAGGACCCGCAGGAAATGGCCCGCCTGTTCCGCGGCCACGAGGACGCCATCGCGCGCACCCTGGAGATCGTGGAGCAGTGCGGCTTCACCCTGAATGACCTGAAGTACCGCTATCCGGACGAGCCGATCCCGCCGGGCAAGACGGCGCCGCAGCATCTGCGCGACCTGGCCATCGCCGGCGCCCGCCTCAAATTCCCGCAAGGCGTCCCGACCAAGATCGTCCAGACTCTGCACAAGGAGCTGAAGCTCATCCGCAAGGTCAAATACGAGCACTACTTCCTGACGGTGCACGACATCGTCCACTGGGCGCGCAGGCAGGACATCCTGTGCCAGGGGCGCGGCTCGGCGGCCAATTCGGTGGTCTGCTACTTCCTCGACATCACCTCGGTGGACCCCAGCAAGCAGGACGTCCTGTTCGAGCGGTTCCTTTCCGAGGAGCGCAGCGAGCCCCCGGACATCGACGTGGACTTCGAGCATGCGCGCCGCGAGGAGGTGATCCAGTACGTCTATGGCCGCTACGGCCGCCACCGCGCCGCCATCTGCGCCACCCAGATCTGCTACCGCCCGCGGTCGGCCATCCGCGATGTGGGCAAGGCGCTGGGTCTGACCGAGGACGTCACCGCCGCCCTGGCCGGCACCGTCTGGGGCTCCTGGGGCGAGGGTCTGGCGGAGGACCACGTCAAGCGCACGGGCCTGGACGGTGAGTCGCCCCGGCTGAAGCTGGCTTTGGAGCTGACCCAGGAGCTGATCGGCTTTCCCCGCCACCTGTCCCAGCATGTCGGCGGCTTCGTCCTGACCCAGGAGCCCCTGGTGGAGACCGTGCCGGTGGGCAATGCCGCCATGCCCGACCGCACCTTCATCGAATGGGACAAGGACGACATCGACGCTCTGAACATCATGAAGGTCGACGTGCTGGCGCTGGGCATGCTGACCGCCATCAGCAAGAGCTTCGCCATGATCGAGGAGAGTTATGGAGGAGAGCGGCTCAATCTGCAGACCCTCCCGAAGGAGGACCCCACTGTCTACGAGATGCTGTGCAAGGCGGACTCCATCGGGACCTTCCAGGTGGAGAGCCGGGCCCAGATCGCCATGCTGCCGCGCCTTCAGCCGCGCGAATTCTACGACCTGGTGGTGGAGGTCGCCATTGTGCGCCCCGGCCCGATCCAGGGGGGCATGGTCCATCCCTACCTAAAGTCGCGCAAGGAGCGGCGCGAGGCCGAGGCCAGGGGGCTGCCGTTCGAGATCGTCTATCCCGCGCCGGGTCCAGAGCACCCCGCGGACGAGCTGAAGAAGGTGCTGAACAAGACCCTCGGCACACCCCTGTTCCAGGAGCAGGCGATGCGCATCGCCATGGTCGCCGCCGCGTTCACGGGCGACGAGGCCAACGGTCTCAGGCGCGCCATGGCCACCTTCCGCCACATGGGCACCATCGGTCAGTACGAGGAGATGATGGTCGGGCGGATGATCAAACGCGGCTACGATCCCGAGTTCGCCCAGAGCTGTTTCAACCAGATCAAGGGATTCGGTGAATACGGCTTTCCCGAGAGCCACGCCGCCGCCTTCGCCCAGCTGGTCTATGTTTCCGCCTGGCTGAAATGCTTCTACCCGGAGGTGTTCTGCGCGGCCCTGCTCAACAGCCAGCCGATGGGCTTCTACTCCTCCGCCCAGCTGGTCCGCGACGCCCGCGAGCATGGGGTGGTGGTCCTGCCGCCGGACGTGGGCTCAAGCGCCTGGGACTGCACGCTGGAAGCCGTCCCTGCGCATACGGCTCAGGGTCTCCATCCGATCCCGACGGCCAAGTTCAGGCTGCCGCCTCCGCTGCATCCCGGCGGGCGCCTGGCCTTGCGGCTGGGCCTGCGCCAGATCGACGGCTTCCGGAAGGCTTGGGCGGAAGACCTGATCCAGGCCCGCGAAAAGGCGCCCTTCGCCTCCATCGACGATCTGCGGACCCGCGCGGCTCTGACCCCCGCCGCCCTGGATCACTTGGCCGCCGCCGACGCCATGGGCGCTCTGAAGCTCAGCCGCCGCGAAGGGCTTTGGGCCGCTAAGGGCCTGCCGCGCGACGCCCCCGCGCCCCTGTTCGCCGCCGCCGGTCTGGACGAGGCGGACGGTCGTCCGCCCGAAACCCTGCCGCGCCCGCATCCCTCGCAGGAGGTGGTCAACGACTACGAGACCATCCGCCTGTCCTTGAAGGGCCACCCCGTCGGCTTCCTGCGCGACCGGCTGCGGGCGCGCGGCGCGGTCTCCTCCAGCCTCTACGAGCGCATGCCCGACGGTCGCCGCACCAGCGTGGCGGGCGTGGTGCTGGTGCGTCAGCGGCCGGGCAAGGGCAACGTCTGCTTCATCACCCTGGAGGACGAGACGGGGGTGGTGAATGTGGTCCTGTGGCACGACCTGTTCGTCAAATACCGCCCCGTGGTGATGGGGTCGCGGATGATGCTGGTGCGCGGCCGGGTGCAACGGGCCGAGGGCGTTGTGCATCTGATCGGCGAGCATCTGGAGGACATCACCGCGGACCTGGCGACCCTGTCGATGCCCAAGACCAACTTCCTGATCCCCGCCGACACCGGGAAGAATTCTCCCGACCCGCGCGAACGCCCCGCCGCCGTCCGCCACCGCCATCCGCGCGACGTGCGGGTGCTGCAGAAATCTCGGGATTTTCACTAGCCACGCTGGATCAGGCAGGTCCGCGTCCCCATCTTCGGAAGATGAAAGCTCGCCTGCTCGCCATCGCCCTGCTCGCCGCCGCCGGGGCCGCCCAGGCCCAGACCTACACGCCCGGCATGACCCAGCAGATGCTCAACCAGGAGCAGATGAACATCCAGAGCCAACAGCTGCAGCAGCTCCAGCGCCAGAACAGCCAGGCCTTGCAGGGCGCCGACCCGGCCGCGCGCGCCCAGGCCGCCGGGACCCAGCTGCAGATTCAGCAGCAGACCGACACGCTGAACGCCGCCCGCCAGCAGCAGCTGAACGGCGCCGCCAATCCCTCCGACCTCAACGCCCAGCTCCAGGCCAGCGGCGTGGCCATCCAGCGTCTGCAGACCCAGGCGCCAATTCCGTGATCCCGGCGCGCTTGCGCCCGCCCGCCCGCATCCCTAGTCTCGCCCCATTGTTTTCCGGGGAGTCCCGCCACAGGGACTGAGAGACCGCGCTGTTGGAGCGGTGACCCGTCGAACCTGATCCGGGTCATGCCGGCGAAGGGAGGAAACGGGCGCTTCACCGCGCCGATTTCACTTCATTTGCCGCCAGTGGCCCATCTAGCGAGGGCCCGCGCCATGAATATCCAGACCCCGATCTCCAACGTCGCCACCGGCGAGCGTCCCGGTTCGCGCAAGGTCTACCAACCGGGCGCTCTGTGGCCCGACATCCGTGTGCCGTTCCGCGAGGTGGCCGTGCACCCCAGCGCTGGCGAGCCGCCGGTGACCATCTACGACCCCTCCGGCCCCTACACCGACCCGGACGCCGCCATCGACATCAACCAGGGCCTGCCCAAGACCCGCGAGCCTTGGGTGGTTTCACGCGGCGACGTCGAGATCGTCGAGACGCCCCGCGAGGTGAAGCCCGAGGACAACGGCTTTGCCCAGGGCGCACATCTGGCCCCGCAGTTCTCCGCCCCGCGCCGCGTCTATCGCGCCAAGGCGGGCGGCGTCGTCACCCAGCTCGACTACGCCCGCCGGGGCATCGTCACGCCCGAGATGGAATACGTCGCCATCCGCGAGAACCTGAGGCGTCAGGAAAACGACGGCGCCATCCGCGACGGCTACGACTTCGGCGCCGAAATCCCCGACTTCTGCACCCCTGAGTTCGTGCGAAGCGAGGTCGCCCGGGGCCGCGCCATCATCCCGGCTAACATCAACCACACCGAGCTGGAGCCGATGGCCATCGGCCGCAACTTCCTGGTCAAGATCAACGCCAACATCGGCAATTCCGCGGTGCTGTCGTCGGTGGCCGATGAGGTCGACAAGATGGTCTGGTCGATCCGCTGGGGGGCGGACACGGTCATGGACCTTTCGACCGGGCGCAACATCCACAACATCCGCGATTGGATCGTGCGCAACAGCCCGGTCCCGATCGGTACGGTGCCCATCTACCAGGCCTTGGAGAAGGTAGGCGGCGTGGCGGAGGATCTCAGCTGGGAGGTGTTCCGCGACACCCTGATCGAGCAGGCCGAGCAGGGGGTGGACTATTTCACCATCCACGCCGGTGTTCGGCTGCCGTTTATTCCGATGACGGCCAAACGGGTCACGGGCATCGTCTCGCGGGGCGGCTCGATCATGGCCAAGTGGTGCCTGGCCCACCACAGGGAGAACTTCCTCTACGACCACTTCGAGGACATCTGCCAAATCATGCGGGCCTATGACGTGTCCTTCTCGCTGGGGGACGGCCTGCGCCCGGGCTCAATCGCCGACGCCAACGATGACGCCCAGTTCTCCGAACTGCGCACCCTGGGCGAGCTGACCCGGCAGGCCTGGAAGCACGACGTGCAGGTGATGATCGAAGGCCCGGGGCACGTGCCTATGCACATGATCAAGCACAATATGGACGAGCAGTTGCGCCTCTGCGGCGAAGCGCCGTTCTACACGCTGGGTCCGCTGACCACAGACATCGCGCCGGGCTATGACCACATCACCAGTGCCATCGGCGCCGCCATGATCGGCTGGTACGG
>CAIYVC010000069.1 GCA_903929535.1 uncultured Caulobacteraceae bacterium
CTGTTCTACCTGTTCTTCGAGGGCGGCCTGCTGCCGATGTTCCTGATCATCGGCATCTGGGGGGGTCAGCGGCGCGTCTACGCGGCCTTCAAGTTCTTCCTCTACACCCTGCTGGGCTCGGTGCTCATGCTGGCGGCGATCCTCTACATGATCAGCGTCGCCCACACCTCCTCGATCCCCGAACTGATGCAGTTCAAGTTCGACCCGGGCGTGCAGACCTGGCTGTGGCTGGCCTTCTTCGCCTCCTTCGCCGTGAAGATGCCGATGTGGCCGGTGCACACCTGGCTGCCCGACGCCCACGTGGAAGCGCCCACCGCCGGTTCGGTGATCCTGGCCGGCATCCTCCTGAAGCTCGGCGGCTACGGCTTCCTGCGCTTCTGCCTGCCGATGTTCCCGCAGGCGTCCTGGCAGTTCACGCCCCTGGTGTTCAGCATGTCGGTGATCGCGGTGGTCTACACCTCGCTGGTCGCCTTCCGTCAGACCGACATCAAGAAGCTGATCGCCTACTCCTCGGTGGCTCACATGGGCTTCGTGACCATGGGCATCTTCGCCGGCAACCCGACCGGGGTGCAGGGCGCCATCTATCAGATGCTCAGCCACGGGATCATCTCCGGCGCGCTCTTCCTCTGCGTCGGCGTGGTCTACGACCGCATGCATACCCGCGAGATCGCCTTCTACGGCGGGCTGGTGAACCGCATGCCCTGGTACGCGGCGGTGTTTCTGCTCTTCACCATGGGCAACGTCGGCCTGCCGGGCACCTCCGGCTTCGTCGGCGAAATCCTGACCATGACCGGGACCTACGGCGCCTCCACCTGGACGGCCTTGTTCGCGGCCACCGGCGTGATCCTGTCGGCGGTCTATGCCCTGTCGCTCTACCGCCGCGCGGTGTTCGGCGAGCTGACCAATCCGAAACTGGCGGGTATCGCCGACCTTGAGCTGCGCGAAGTGTGGATTTTCGTGCCGCTGATCATCGGCACCCTGTGGCTGGGCGTGCAGCCCAACGCCATCTTCACCATCACCCAGACTTCGGTCGATCATCTGGTGAGCGCTTATCACGCCGCCCTCGGCGGATAAGGGGAGTCGTCTATGAACCTGAGCGGGGCCTTTTCTCTCGCCCTTCCCGAAAGCTTCCTGGCCGCTGCGGCTCTGCTGCTGCTGTTGGTCGGCGCGTACAACAAGAAGGCGATCGGCCTGGTGTCCCTGGGCTCGGGCGCGGCGCTGGTCGTCGCCGCCGTGCTGGCGGCCACCGGTCCGGCTGGGACCGGCTTCGGCGGCGCCTATATCGCCGACAGCGCGGCGGCCTTCGCCAAGGTGTTCATCTACGGCTTCTCGGCCGTGGCCATTCTGCTGGGCGACCGTTTCCTCAAGCGCCTGGACAACCACAGCTTCGAATTCCCGGTCCTGATCGTCCTGGCGGCGATGGGCATGGGCATGATGGCGTCGGCGGGCGACCTGATCTCCCTCTACATCGGCATCGAGCTGCACTCACTGGCCCTCTACGTCCTGGCCGCCTACCGCCGCGACGACGCGCGCTCTTCCGAAGCGGGCCTGAAGTATTTCGTGCTCGGCGCCCTGTCCTCGGGACTGCTGCTCTACGGCGCCAGCCTGATCTACGGCTTCGCCGGTTCGACCCGCTTCGACGTGATCGCCCCCGCCGTGCAGGCCGGCGCCCACTCCGGCGTGCTGTTCGGTCTGGTCTTCCTGCTGTGCGGTCTGGCCTTCAAGGTCTCCGCCGCGCCCTTCCACATGTGGACGCCGGACGTCTACGAAGGCGCGCCCACGCCCGTGGTCATGTTCATCACCACCGCGCCCAAGCTGGCGGCCATGGTGCTGATCGCGCGGGTCCTGGTGGACGCCTTCGGCGGCGCCATCGAGCAATGGCGTCAGGTCGTCCTGGCCATCGCCATGATCTCGGTCCTGGTCGGCGCCTTCGCCGGTCTGGTGCAAAAGAACCTCAAGCGCCTGATCGCCTACTCCTCGATCGCCAACATCGGCTACGCCCTGATCGGCCTCAGCGCCGGCAATCAGCAGGGCGTGGGCTCCATGCTGGTGTTCATGGTCCTCTACATGGTCGACGTGACCGGCTTCCTCGCCTGCCTGATGGCGCTGAAGCGCGACGGGCGGCCGATGGAGACCCTGGCCGACATCTCCGGTCTGGTGCGGGTGCGCCCCGGCATGGCTCTGGTCCTGACGGCTCTGTCCTTCTCCTTCCTCGGTCTGCCGCCCTTCAGCGGCTTCTGGGGCAAGTTCTTCGTCTTCCGCGCTGCGCTGAACGCGGGCCTGTGGCCCGTCGCCGTGGCCGGTCTGGTGCTGAGCGTGGTGGCGGCCTTCTTCTACCTGCGCATCATCAAGGTGATGTGGTTCGATCCGCCCGCGGGCGAGGTCGACGCCTCGCCGTTGGAGACCAAGGGCGTAGCCTATGCCGCGGCCCTGTTCTCCTTCCCCGTGGTCATCGTGGCCCTGGGAGCGCTGGACGCCGCCGCCAAGACCGCCGCCGCGGCCCTGAGCCTGCACTGATCAGTTCACTGCGAAGCCCGCGATGACTCCGGTCGTCGTCTTCGAAGAGCTGGACTCCACCAACACCGAGGCGCGCCGCCGCGCCGAAGCGGGCGAGCGCGGGCCTGTGTGGCTGCTGGCGCGCCGGCAAAGCGCGGGCAGGGGACGGCGTGGCCGCGCTTGGGAAGCGGGGCAGGGCAACCTCACCGCCACCCTGCTGCTGACCCTGGACAAGACGCCGCTCGAGGCCGCTCAGCTGGCCTTCGTCGCCGCCCTGGCGGTAGGCGTAGTGGCGGATGCCTACGTCCCTCCCGCTCTGGTCGGCTTCAAATGGCCCAACGACATCCTGATCGAGGGGCGCAAGGCGTCCGGCATGCTGATCGAATCCGGCGTCGCAGCCGGCGAAGGCCTGTGGCTGGCGGTCGGGATCGGCGTCAATCTGGCGGACTATCCGCAAGCCGTCGAACGGCCGGCCACGGCCTTGGCGGACCATCTTGCTCACGGCGTGATACATCCTCCAACGCAGGTTGAGGCGCTGGAGCGGCTGTCGGCGGCGTTTGATGAGGCCCTGGCGCTGTGGCTCACCCAAGGCTTCGAGCCCATCCGCCAGGCATGGCTCGGCCGCGCCGTAGGCATCGGCGGGCCCTGCAGCGCGCGCCTGGAGCACCAGACTCTGACCGGAACCGCCGAGGGCCTCGACGCCGATGGGGCGCTGCTGCTACGCCTGCCCGGCGGCGAGCTTCGCCGCATCACCGCCGGCGACGTCTTCTTCGGCGAAGGACATTAGATGCTTCTGGCCATCGAGCAGGGCAACACCAACACCCTCTTCGCCGTGCATGACGGGTCCGAGTGGGTCGCCCAGTGGCGCACCGCCACCCAGTCCACCCGCACCGCCGACGAATACGCCGTCTGGCTGAGCGGCTTGCTCACGCTTCAGGGCCTGAAGTTCGGCGACCTGACCGGCTGCATCATTTCCACAGTGGTGCCCCAGTCGCTGTTCAATCTCCGGAATCTGGCGCGCCGCTATCTGAAGGTCGATCCGCTGATCGTCGGCGAGAACGCCCAGCTCGACATCGCCATCCGCATCGACAAGCCGTCCGAGGCCGGGGCTGACCGGCTGGTCAACACCATCGGCGCCTATGTCCTCTACGGCGGCCCGCTGATCGTGGTGGATTCCGGCACCGCCACCACCTTCGACGTTGTGGGGGCGGATGGGGCCTTCGAGGGCGGGGTGATCGCGCCCGGCATCAACATGTCGATGGAGGCGCTGCACGCCGCCGCAGCCCGTTTGCCGCGCGTCGCCATCCAGAAACCGGACCGCGTGGTGGGCAAGGATACGGTCGGCGCCATGCAGTCAGGAGTCTATTGGGGCTATGTCGCCCTGATCGACGGCCTTATAGACCGCATCAAGGCCGAATACGGCCAGCCCATGACCGTGGTCGCCACCGGCGGCGTCGCCTCCCTGTTCGAGAGCGCCAGCCAAAGGATCGACCGCTTCGATCACGATTTAACTCTGCGCGGCCTCCTCGAAATCTGGCGGCGCAATCACCACATTCCGGCGTAATGGCAAAAACTCAGACAGACGAACTCGTATTCCTGCCGCTCGGCGGCTCCAACGAGATCGGTATGAATTTCAACTGCTACGGTTTCGGCCCGGCCGATGACCGTAAATGGATCATCGTCGATGTCGGCGTGACCTTCGGCGACCAGTCGACTCCCGGCGTCGACATCATCATGCCGGACCCCAGCTTTATCGAGGCCTACGCCGACGACATCCTCGGCATCGTCCTGACCCACGCCCACGAGGACCACATCGGGGCCATCGGCTGGCTCTGGCCGCGCCTGAAGGCGCCGCTCTACGCCACGCCCTTCACCGCCTATCTGATCCGCGAGAAGCTGCGCGACGCCGACCTGCTGGACGAGGTCGAGATCAATGAGGTGCCGCTTGGCGGGACCATCCAGCTCGGCCCCTTCGAAGTGACCTTGGTCACCCTGACCCACTCCATCCCCGAGCCCAACGGCCTGGCGATCAAGACGCCGCTGGGGACCATCCTGCACACCGGCGACTGGAAGATCGACCCGGACCCCATGCTGGGCGGCAAGACCGATATCGCCGCCATCAGCCGCCTGGGCGACGAGGGCGTGCTGGCCATGGTCTGCGACAGCACCAATGTGTTCGTCGACGGCGAGGCGGGCTCGGAGGCCGAGGTCCGCGTGGCCATGAACAAGCTGATCTCGACCCTGCACGGCAAGGTCGCGGTGGCCTGTTTCGCCTCCAACGTGGCGCGCATGGACACCGCCATCCGCGCGGCCATGGCCAACGACCGTCGCGTCTGCCTGGTGGGCCGCTCGATGCACCGCATGGCGGCCGCCGCCAAGTCGGTGGGCTTCCTGACCGACATCCCGCCCTTCGTCACCGACGCCGAGGCCGGCTTCTTCCCCGAAGACAAGATCCTCTACCTGTGCACCGGCAGCCAAGGGGAGGCCCGCGCCGCCCTGTCGCGCATCGCCGACGGCACCCATCCGCACGTGAACCTGGGGCCGGGCTCGCACGTAATCTTCTCGTCGCGGGTCATTCCCGGCAACGAGATCGCCATCCGCAACCTGCAGAACAAGCTCTCGGACCGCGGCGCGCGCCTCTACACCGAGCGCGACCACCCCGGCATCCACGTCTCCGGCCACCCGTGCCGCGACGAGCTCAAGCAGATGTACCAGTGGGCCCGGCCGCAGATCGCGATCCCAACCCACGGCGAACGCCGCCACCTGCTGGAACACTGCAACCTGGCCAAGGATTTGCAGGTGCCGCAGACGGTCGCGCTACGCAACGGCGACATGGTGCGCCTGGCCCCCGGCCGCGCCGAGATCATCGACGAGGTTCCCGCCGGGCGCGTCTATGTCGACGGCGGCATGCTGGTGCCTGAGAACGGCGACGCCCTGCGCGAGCGCCGCCACGCGGCGACTAACGGCGTCCTGCACGTCTCCATCGTCCTGGACGGCAAGGGCCGTATCGCTTCCGGGCCTCAAATCCGTTCGATCGGCATGCCGGGCGACGAGGACTATCCGCTGGACGAGGCCCTGGACGACCTCGCCGAAGTCGCCGTCGACGCCATGAAGCGGCTCGACAAGGAAGCGCGTGAGAACGACGAGACGGTGGAAACCTGCATTTCCCGCGCCCTCAAAAAGGCCAGCCAGCGGATATGGGAGCGGCGGCCGATCGTTGAGACAACGGTGCTGCGGGTCTAGCGCCGCTGGAGCCAGCCGACGACCGCGGACGCAAGCGCGATACGGTGATCCGAATAGGGGTGGTCGGTGGCGAAATGCGTTTCGATCACCGCCTTGTTCCCCAGCTTTTGCATCGCCTCGGCCAGGCGATGACTGTCAGGGCCATTGCCATCGTCTGCGGTGACGAGCAGCACGGGCCGGGTGCGCAGGGCAGGGGCGTAGCCGACGAACTCCCAGGCCTTGGCGTTGGCAAGCGCTTCGTCCATCAGCTTGTCCGTCGACGTGCCGGCCAGCGGAATGACGTCGTCGTCGAACTCGTCCTTGGCGGCGGCTTTCCGGGCCGCTGGACTGCTGAATGCCGCGCCGTCCTTGCCGATGTCCCAGGGAGAAATCAGCACAAGGCCGGCGATGGCGGGATCGTGTGCTGTGGCCCTGGCCGCCATAAAGCCTCCCATGCTGTGGCCAACGAGGAAGAGGCGGGGTGAGTCCAGGGCGTATTTGCGGGCGTTGGCGGCGTCGCGCAGGAAGGCAATGGCGGCGTCCGTGTCTTCGATCGCATGAGTGAAGGAGAAGGTCCCCGGGCTGCCCCAGGAGCCGCGATAATGCATGGTCAGCACACTGTAGCCCGCCCGCCGCATCGCCTGGGCCAGATCAAGGTTCTGTTCGTTGCCGGGAAAGCCGTGCAGCAGCAGCACGACGGGGTGAGGGCCTGCGCCGCTCGCCCGGTAAAGGACCCCGTTTATCAGGTCGCCGTGACTTCGGATGCGCACATAGTCCATGGCCGCCGGATGCGCCTTGTCGGCGGGCGGGTCGCTGATCACGGCAGCCGGCGGTGCGGCGAGACCTGCCGTCCCTACGAACGCCATCGCCAGAGCTAGTGCGCTGGCTCGCCAAGACTTCAGCTTGGTCATGCAAATCCCGTCTGGATGACCCGACCGTGGCGCGATCGAGTGACACCCTCAACCGCCGTGATATGACTCCTCTATGAGCCAAATTTTCACCTTCGTCGCCATCTACCTGGTCGTCTGGTGGACCGTGCTGTTCGCCGTCCTGCCGTTCGGCAGCCCGACCTATGCCGAGGCGGGCATCGAGGTGACCGACGGGGGCGATCCAGGGGCGCCAGTCAATCCGCAGCTGGGCAAGAAGGCCTTCACCACCACCTGGGTGTCGGCGATCATCTACGCCATCGGCTGGCTGGTCTGGCATTTCCACCTGATCCACCTGCCAAGCCTGCCTTCGGGCGGCTGATCCCCGCGTTGCAAAGACGCGCGGCGCAGGGCTAAGTGCGCCTCCCTCCCGCCTGATTTCACTCACGGATTTCCTGAATGCGCCTGTCGCGCTTTTTCCTGCCCGTCCTCAAGGAAACCCCTTCCGAGGCTCAGATCGTTTCGCACCGGCTGATGCTGCGCGCCGGGATGATCCGCCAGGAGGCCGCCGGCATCTACGCCTGGCTGCCGCTGGGTTTCCGGGTGCTGAAGAAGATCGAGCAGATCGTGCGCGAGGAGATGGACCGGGCGGGGGCCATCGAGATGCTGATGCCCACGCTTCAGCTGGCCGACCTTTGGCGCGAGAGCGGTCGTTACGACGCCTATGGCCCGGAGATGCTGCGCATCACAGACCGGCACGACCGCGAGCTGCTCTACGGGCCGACCAACGAGGAGATGATCACCGAGGTGTTCCGCGCCTCGGTCCGCTCCTACAAGGACCTGCCCAAGAACCTCTACCATATCCAGTGGAAGTTCCGGGACGAGCAGCGGCCCCGTTTCGGCGTCATGCGCGGGCGCGAGTTCCTGATGAAGGACGCATACAGCTTCGACATCGACGAGGCGGCGGCGCGCCATTCCTACAACCAGATGTTCGTCGCCTATCTGCGCACCTTCGGCCGGATGGGCCTGAAGGCGATCCCGATGCGCGCCGAGACCGGCCCGATCGGCGGCGACCTCAGCCACGAGTTCATCGTCCTGGCCGAGACCGGCGAGTCCGCCGTCTTCTGCGACCGCCGCGTGCTCAACCTGCCGATCCCGGATGCGAGCGTGGACTACGGCTCGGACCTGTCGGCCATCATCAATGAATGGACCAACCTCTACGCCGCCACCGAGGACGTGCACGAGGTCGCCCGCTATGAGCGCGAGACGGCGCCGGACGACCGGTTGGAGACGCGCGGCATCGAGGTCGGCCAAGTCTTCTACTTCGGCGACAAATACTCCAAGCCGATGAAGGCCATGATCGCCGGCCCCGACGGCGTGGAGCGCCCGGCCCAGATGGGATCGTACGGCGTGGGCGTATCGCGCCTGCTGGGGGCCATCATCGAGGCCAGCCACGACGAGAACGGCATCATCTGGCCCGAGGCCGTGGCGCCCTTCGGCGTCGGCATCGTTAATCTGAAGCCCGGCGACGAGGCGGTCGACGCCGCCTGCGCCAAGGCCCACGACGCTCTGGAAGCCGCCGGCAAAGAACCCCTGCTGGACGACACCGACAACCGGGCAGGCGGCAAGTTCGCCACCATGGACCTGATCGGTCTGCCCTGGCAGCTGGTGATTGGGCCCAAGGGCGTGGCCGACGGCGTGGTCGAGTTGAAGCGCCGCGCGGGCGGCGAGCGCCAGACTCTACCCCTGGAAGACGCGCTCAAGGTCCTTGGAGCATGAGTGAGGTCCGCGCCGCCGGACCCTTCAGCGGGTGGGAGCGGGCCATCGCCGCCCGTTACCTGCGCACCAAGAAGAAGGACGGCGGGGTCGCCCTGATCTCGATCATCTCCTTCGTCGGCATCACCCTGGCGGTGGCGGTGCTGATCATCGTCATGTCGGTGATGAACGGCTTCCGCACCGAGCTGATGGGCCGGATTCTGGGCTTCAACGGCCACGTCTATGTCGCCGGGCCGCTGCTGAACGACGTCACGCGCGACGCGACCATCGCCAAGATCAGGGCCGTGCCGGGCGTCGCCCAGGTCACGCCCATGGTGGAGGCGCAGGGCCTGGCGCTCGGGCCCAACGGCGCGGCCACCGGCTCCATCGTGCGCGGCACCGCGCCGGGCGATCTTCGCCGCATCACTTTGATTTCCAATAACATCAAGCAGGGCTCGATGTTCGGCTTTGGCCAGGGCGAGTTCGGCGGCAACCGGGTGCTGCTGGGCGACCGTCTGGCCGCGACGCTCGGTGTGCAGGTCGGCGACCCCGTCACCCTGATCTCGCCCACGGGCGAGACCACGCCCTTCGGCTCCTCGCCCCGGCGCAAGACCTACACCGTCGGCGGCATCTTCAGCGTCGGCATGTCGGAGTTCGATCAGGTCTACGTCTACATGCCCCTGCAGCAGGCCCAGCTCTTCTTCGGCCGCGACCAGAGCGTCGACGTGATCGAGATCATGCTCAACAACCCCGACCGCATCGACCAGCTGAAGCCGGCCATTGTCGCGGCCGCCGGGCCCAACGCCCTGGTCACCGACTGGCGATCCAAGAACCAGAGCTTTTTCAATGCCCTGGAGGTCGAGCGTAACACCATGCGGCTGATCCTGCTGCTGATCGTGGCGATCGCCGCGGCCAACATCATCTCGGGTCTGGTCATGCTGGTGAAGAACAAAGGGCGCGACATCGCCATCCTGCGCACCATGGGGGCGGGCAGGGGAGCGATCCTGCGCATCTTCTTCATGTCCGGCGCCGCCGTGGGCGTGCTGGGCACCCTGGCGGGCTTGGCGGTCGGCGTCGCCTTCTGCGCCTTCATCGCCCAGATTCAGGGGCTTGTGGAGCTGATCTCGGGCGTCAGCGTGTTCAACGCCGACGTCTATTTCCTGGCCCACATCCCGGCCAAGCTGGATTGGAACGAGGTCGGGCTGATTACCTTCTGGTCCCTGGCCATGTCCTTCCTGGCCACCCTGCCGCCGGCCTGGCGCGCCTCGCGCCTCGATCCGGTGGAGGCGCTTCGCTATGAGTAACCCCAAGCCTGTACTCAGCCTGCGCGGCGTGATGCGCTCCTATCCGTCCGGCGGACGCACGCTGGAGGTGCTCAAGGGCGCGGATCTGGACGTATTTCCCGGCGAGATGGTCGGACTGATCGGGCCCTCGGGCTCGGGCAAGTCGTCCCTGCTGCACGCAGCGGGCCTGCTGGAGCACCCCAACGCCGGCGAGATCGTCATCGAGGGGCGCGACTGCTCCAAGCTGAACGAGGCGGCCCGCACCAAGGTGCGCCTGGGCTCGATCGGCTTCGTCTACCAGTTCCACCACCTGCTGCCGGAGTTCTCCGCGCTCGACAACGTGGCCATGCCGCTGCGCATCGCTGGCAAAAGCAAGAAGGACGCCCGCGCCCGCGCCGCCGGCCTGCTGGAGCAGATGGGTCTGGCCGAGCGGATGGAGCACCAGCCGGCGCAGATGTCGGGCGGAGAGCAGCAGCGCGTGGCTATCGCCCGGGCCCTGGCCAACCAGCCGCGCATGGTCCTGGCCGACGAGCCGACCGGGAACCTCGATCCCGCCACCTCCGAAAGCGTGTTCAAGGCGCTGTTCGAGCTATGCCGCGTGGAGGGCGTCGCCGCCCTGGTGGCCACCCACAACATGGAGCTGGCCCGCTACATGGACCGGGTGTTCGGGCTCAAGGACGGCCATCTGGCCCCGCGCGATCTGGGCTGAGAATTGAATTGGGCTTGACCGCTCATTTTCAAGATTCGTGCGGTTGGGTTGTTAACGATCCCTTGGTTAACATCTCCGTACACGAACGATAGCTCTACTGGCGAATACAGAGCGGCTCGCCTGCTGGTTGATTTAAATATATAGCTAATTGTCGCACCACCGCGAATCTTGCGGGTTTAGGTTGACGACGAGTTATCCACAAGCTTTTGTAGGCTTGAACGCAAGGGGGGCTCTGTGCGGACGCTGGCGGTACTGTGTCAAAAGGGTGGCACGGGCAAGACGACCGTAGCCGTGCACATGGCCGTCGCCGCCTGGGCCGGTCAGCGCACCGTGCTGATGGCCGACCTCGACCCGCAACGCTCTTCCGCCGAATGGCGCCGCATGCGCTCGGGCCCTGGTCCCGGCCTGATTGAATCCAAGCCCGGCGCTCTGTTCGTCGCCCAGCAGGCTGCCGAGCGCGCCGGCGTCGATCTGATGGTGCTGGACACCCGCCCCGCCGGCGACACCGACACCGCCGAAGCCATCCGCGCCGCCGACCTCTGCCTCGTGGCGCTGCGCCCGTCCTTCTTCGACCTGAAGGCCACTCAGCGCATGGTCGAGATGACCGACGCTATGAACAAGCCGGCCATCTTCCTGCTCAATCAGGCGTCCTCGCGCCGTGGCGACCGCGAACCGCCGGCGGTTCTGGAAACCATCGACGCCCTGCGTCAGCGCGGCCTGGTGCTGGCGCCCGTGGGTCTGCGCAACCGCGCCGCCTATCAGTCCGCCGTGGCCAAGGGCATGACCGCCGGGGAATACGCGCCTGAAAGCGCCGCCGCCCGCGAAATCAGTCTGCTGTGGACCCATATGGAGCAGGCCTTGTGGCCGGCCCGTCCCGTGGGCCATACGCCCGCGCGCTTCCGCCGCCTGCCCAGCGCGGTGATGGCCAACGTCGCCGCCGCCAACGCGGCCGCCGTCGGAGCCGCCGCGGAGTAGGGCGCTTCGGCGCCTCGATCCCATTCTCTGTCTGTGAGTTAGCTGTGCAAAACGGCTGTTGACATGAGAACAAACGGTGAATAAGAACAAACCAGCAACATTGTTCTGGGGAGTTGTTCACATGATCCGTCTCGCTCGCGAAGCCCTGTCTCTTGCGTCTGTCGTCAGCTTCGTTTCGATGGTGTGCGTCGCCGTCCACTTGGTCGGCTGAGTCGCCGCCCCTGAAAGGCGGCCGGAGTGTCGTCTTTCATGTCTGAGCCGCCTGGCAGCGATGAGGGCTTTGTCCACCTGAGGGTGCGCTCGGCCTATTCACTGCTGGAGGGGGCGATCAAGGCCGACGCCATCGGGCCGCTGGCCGTCTCCAACCACATGCCCGCCGCAGGCCTGACCGACCGGGCCAATCTATTCGGGGCGCTGGAGTTCTCCAGCTACACCAAGGACGCCGGGGTCCAGCCGATTATCGGCGTGGCCCTGCCGGTCACCGGCATCGGCGATGGGCCCTCCGAACGTTGGGCGCGCACCCCCACCGTGGTGCTCCTGGCGCAGAACGAGACCGGCTATCTCAACCTGTCGGTGCTGTCGTCGTCCGCCTTTCTCGACAGCGGCGACGCCGCCGAGGCGTGCGTGCCTTGGTCGAAGGTCGAGGCGCATTCCGAGGGCCTGATCCTGCTGTCGGGCGGAACCGACGGTCCGGTCGACGCCCTGTTCGCCGCCGGCAAGGCCGTTGAGGCTCAGAGCGCGCTGGAGCGGATGCACGCCCTGTTCGGCGACCGCTTCTATGTCGAGCTTCAGCGCCACGGCCTGCAGGCCCAGGCCGCCGCCGAGCCCGGTCTGGTCGCCTGGGCCTACGCCAACGACGTGCCCCTGGTGGCCACCAACGACGTCTATTTCGCCCGTCCGGACCAGTATGACGCCCACGACGCCCTGCTGTGCATCGAGGCGGGCGCCTTCATCGGCCAGGAGGAGCGCCGCCGGGTCACGCCCGAGCACTGGTTCAAGCCCTCCGCCGACATGCGCCGGCTGTTCGCGGACCTGCCGGAAGCCTGCGACAACACCCTGGATATCGCCCGCCGCTGCGCCTTCATGGTGCACAAGCGCGATCCAATCCTGCCGCGCTTCGACACGGGGGCGGGGCGTTCGGAGCCGGAGGAACTGGCCCACCAGGCGCGCGAGGGCCTGAAACAGCGGCTGGCGGCCCATCCTCTGTCGGCGCCGGAGCCGGAATACTGGGAGCGGCTGGAGCGCGAGATCGCCGTCATCCAGAACATGGGCTTCTCCGGCTATTTCCTGATCGTGTCGGACTTCATCAAGTGGGGCAAAGCCAACGGCGTACCGGTGGGACCGGGACGCGGCTCGGGCGCGGGCTCGCTGGTGGCCTACGCCCTGACCATCACCAACCTCGATCCCCTGCGCTTCGGCCTGTTGTTCGAGCGGTTCCTGAACCCCGAACGGGTGTCCATGCCCGACTTCGACATCGACTTCTGCCAGGAGCGGCGGGAGGAGGTGATCTACTACGTCCAGGCCAAGTACGGCCGCGACCGCGTGGCCCAGATCATCACTTTCGGTACGCTGCAGGCCCGCGCCGTGCTCCGCGACGTAGGTCGCGTATTACAGATGCCGCTGGGGCTGGTGGACCGGCTCTGCAAGATGGTGCCGAACAACCCCGCCGCGCCCGTCACCCTGGCCCAGGCCATCGAGATCGAGCCGCGCCTGAAGCAGGCCCGCGACGAGGACGCCTCGGTCAAGAACCTGCTGGAGACGGCGCTGAAGCTGGAGGGGCTCTACCGCAACGCCTCCACCCACGCCGCCGGTCTGGTCATCGCCGACCGGCCCCTGACCGAGCTGGCCCCGCTCTATCAGGACCCCCGTTCGGACCTGCCCGCGACCCAGTTCAACATGAAGTGGGTGGAATCCGCCGGCCTGGTGAAGTTCGACTTCCTGGGTCTGAAGACCCTGACCGTGCTCGACCGGGCCGTGCGCCATCTGCACAAGCGCGGCGCCGGGATCGATCTGGACGCGCTGCCCTATGAAGACCCGGCCTCCTACGAGCTGATGAGTTCGGGCCAGACGGTCGGGGTGTTCCAGCTGGAAAGCCAGGGCATGCGCGACACCCTGCGCAAGATGCGGCCCTCGTCGATCGAGGAGATCACCGCCCTGATCTCCCTCTATCGGCCGGGCCCGATGGACAACATCGACACCTTCGTGGACTGCAAGTTCGGCAGGAAGCCGGTCGATACCCTGCACCCATCGCTGGAACCGGTGCTGAAGGAGACCTACGGTGTCATCGTCTACCAGGAGCAGGTGATGCAGATCGCCCAGATCCTGGCCGGCTATTCGCTCGGCGAAGCTGACCTTCTGCGCCGCGCGATGGGCAAGAAGAAGAAGGAGGAGATGGACCAGCAGAAGGCCCGGTTCATGTCCGGCGCCGCCGAGAAGGGCGTTCCCGAGGCCCAGTCGGACGCCATCTTCGAACTGGTGGCCAAGTTCGCCGGCTACGGCTTCAACAAGAGCCACGCCGCCGCCTATGCCGTGATCGCCTTCCAGACCGCCTGGCTGAAGGCCAACTGCCCGGTGGAGTTCATGGCCGCGTCCATGAGCCTGGATATTTCCAACACCGACAAGCTGGCGGTCTTCTACCAGGACGCCAAACGTTTCTCCGTGCCGGTGCGCGCGCCCGACGTGAACCGTTCCGGCGCCGACTTCGAGGTGGAGGAGGGCGAGGTCCTCTACGCCCTGGGCGCCGTGCGCAACGTCGGCCTGGAGGCGATGAAGCATCTCGTCTCGGTGCGCGAGGAGGGCGGGCGCTTCCGCGATTTGTTCGATTTCGTCGAGCGGGTCGATCCGCGCATGGTCAACCGCCGCGCCATTGAGAACCTGGCCCGCGCCGGAGCCTTCGACACCCTCCATCCCAATCGGGCCCAGATCATCGCCGCCGCCGAGGACTTGGCCGCCTATGGCCAGAGCGTGGCGGCCGAGCGGGTGTCTTCGCAGGGCAGCCTGTTCGGCGGCGATCACGCCGAGGCCGCGCGCCCGCGCTTACCCAAGATCGAGCCCTGGCCCCAGGCCGATCAGCTGGATCACGAACTGTCCGCCGTCGGCTTCTATCTGTCCGGCCACCCGCTGGAGGACATGGTCGAAGTCCTGCGCCGCAAGCGCACCACCCTCTACGCCGACGCCGTGGGCCTGGCCGAGGGCGGGGCCGAGGCTTTCCGCATGGCTGGGGTAATCCGGCGCAAACAGGAGCGAGCCTCGGCCAAGAACGGCGAGAAGTTCGCCTTCGTCACCCTGTCGGACCCTACCGGCGAATACGAAGTGCTGTTCCCGCCCGAGAGCCTGCGCCGCTGCCGTGACGTGCTTGAGCCGGGCCGGGCCATCTCGGTGCGTGTGCGGGCCAAGGCCAACGACGGGGAAGTGCGCTTCTACGGCGATGAGGCGGAATTCATCGAAAAGACGCTGGAGGGCGCGGTGGCCTCCCTGCGCATCCATCTGTCGCCGCGCTCCACCGAGATCGAGGCCCTGAAGAAGCGCCTGGAGACCGCCTCGTCGCAGCGGGGCGGGGAAGTCACCCTGATCGCCGGCATGGACGGCGGCCGTGAGATCGAACTGCGCCTGCCCGGCCGCTTCAACCTCGATGCGGCGTTACGGGGCGCGTTGAAGATGGCGCCGGGCGTGATGTTTCTAGAAGACGTCTAGGCGGGGCAGGGGCCCCTGCGCTTGCATTCGCGCCCCTTTGCCGGTAAGCACCCCGCCATCTCACACGCAGACGTTCGGCGTTGATCGGGGAGACATCCCGTTCAGTTCCGTTTCCGGTCCCCGAGAGGGGGTTTTGTCTGCGGAGGCTAACCGGATAAAGGACAATATCCATGGCTCTACCCGAATTCTCCATGCGTCAACTGCTGGAAGCAGGCGCGCACTTCGGCCACCAGACCCACCGCTGGAACCCGAAGATGGACCGCTACATCTTTGGTTCGCGGGCCAACATCCACATCATCGATCTGTCGCAGTCGATCCCTCTGCTGCACCAGGCCCTGGTCAAGGTGCGTGAAGTGGCGGCCTCGGGCGGCCGCGTGCTGTTCGTCGGCACCAAGCGCCAGGCCTCCGATCCGGTCGCCACAGCGGCCAAGCGCAGCGCCCAATACTATGTGAACCACCGCTGGCTGGGCGGCACGCTCACCAACTGGCGCACCATCTCCGGCTCCATCGCGCGTCTGCGCGAGCTGGAAGGCCTGCTGGACGGCGAGCACGGTCACCGCACCAAGAAGGAACTGCTGCAGCTGACCCGCGAGCGCGAGAAGCTGGAACTGTCGCTGGGCGGCATCAAGGACATGGGCGGCATCCCCGACCTGATGTTCGTGATCGACACCAACAAGGAAGCGATCGCCATCCAGGAAGCGCGCAAGCTCAACATCCCGGTCGTGGCCATCCTCGACACCAATTGCGATCCGGACGGCATCACCTATCCGATCCCCGGCAACGACGACGCGGCCCGCGCGCTGCAGCTCTATTGCGATCTGATCGCCGACGCCGTGCTGGACGGCCTCGCCGCCGGCCAGGCCTCGCTGGGCGTGGACCTGGGCGCCGCGGTCAACCCGACCGAACCGGCCCTGCGCAAGGCCAAGGCCGCTCCGGCCGCTGAAGCCGAAGCCGCTCCCGAAGAAGCCACGCCTGAACTGGCCGCCGTCGCCGAGGAACTGGCCGCCGCTCCGGTCGCCGCCAAGGCTCCTAAGGCTGCCAAGGCCCCTAAGGCTGAAGCTGCCGCCGAAGCGCCCGTCGCTGAGGCCGAAACCTCGGCCGAGGTCGTGGCCGAAGTCGCCGGTGAGACGGCTGACGAGAGCGTCGAGTAGTATCCGCCGGTCCGGCTTCAGCTGGACCTTCGCACAAACGACAAGGCGGCCCGGCAGACCCTGGATAGGGCGCGCTGGGCCGCCATCGCTATTATCCGAAAGGTAGAACCATGGCCGAAATCACCGCAGCGCTGGTCAAGGAACTGCGCGAAAAATCCGGCGTGGGCATGATGGACTGCAAGAAGGCGCTGACCGAGAACGGCGGCGACATCGAAGCGTCCATGGACTGGCTGCGCACCAAGGGCCTGTCCAAGGCCGCCAAGAAGGCCGACCGCGTCGCCGCCGAGGGCCTAGTGGCTATCGCGCTTCGCAACAACGGCAAGGGCATGACCGCCGCCGCCGTCGAGCTGAACGCCGAAACCGATTTCGTCGCCCGCAACGAGCTGTTCCAGAACGCGGCCCGCGCCGTGGCCAAGACGGCCCTGGACGTGACCGGCGACGTGGAAGCGCTGAAGGCGGCCAAGACCGCCGACGGCCAAGTCGTGTCGGACATGATCACCGGCCTGATCGCCACCATCGGCGAAAACATGCTGGTGCGCCGTTCGGCCCGCTTCGAAGTGGCTGAAGGCGCCATCGCCGGCTATGTGCACAACGCCGTGGCTCCGGAAATCGGCCGCATCGCCGTGCTGGTGGCCATCGAAGGCGCCGGCGACCAGGCCGCTCTGCAGGATCTCGGCAAGAAGATCGCCCTGCATGTGGCCGCCACCGCGCCTCTGTCCCTGTCGCCCGACGACCTGGACCCCGCCGCCATCGACCGCGAACGCGCCATCTTCTCCGAGCAGGCCGCCGAATCCGGCAAGCCGCCGGCGGTCGTCGAAAAGATGGTCGAAGGCCGTATCCGCAAGTTCCTGGAAGAAGTGGTGCTGCTGAAGCAATCCTTCGTCATGAACCCGGACCAGACCGTCGAGCAGCTGGTGGCCGACACCGCCAAGACCCTCGGCTCGCCGGTAAAGGTGAAGGGCTTCGTGCGCCTGGCCCTGGGCGAAGGCGTGGAGAAGCCGGTCGACGATTTCGCCGCCGAAGTCGCCTCGCTCACCGGCCAGTAAATCTCTGGACTGAATTGAAAGGGCGCGGGACCGTTCGACGGACCCCGCGCCCTTCGTCTATTGTATCCTCCGCGAATCCGTAGCGCGGCGAAGGCGTCCCCATGAGCAACAACACACCGGCCGCCTCGCGTTACCGGCGCATCCTGCTGAAGGTGTCAGGCGAAGTCCTGATGGGCGACGGCGGCTTCGGCATCGACATGAAGACCATCGACGCGGTGGCCGCGGAGGTCGCCGAGATTGTCCGTCAGGGCGTCGAGATGTGCATGGTCATCGGCGGCGGCAACATTTTCCGCGGCCTGTCGACCGCGGCCAAGGGCATGGAGCGGGCCAGCGCCGACTACATGGGCATGCTGGGCACCGTGATGAACGCCCTGGCGATGCAGAATGCACTTGAAAGAATCGGCATAAATACCCGTGTCCAAAGCGCTATTCCGATGGACACGATTTGCGAGCCCTACATCCGCAGGCGCGCTCTGCGGCACCTGGAAAAGGGCAGGGTGGTGATCTTCGCCGCCGGCACGGGCAACCCCTTCTTCACCACCGACACCGCCGCCGCCCTGCGCGCCGCCGAGATGGGCTGCGACGCCCTCCTGAAGGGCACCAGCGTGGACGGCGTCTACACCGCCGACCCCAAGAAGGACGCCAAGGCGGTGCGCTATGACCGGCTGAGCTACCTTGAGGTTCTGGCGCAAGACCTTAAGGTCATGGACGCATCGGCGATCAGCCTGATGCGCGACAACGGTATTCCCATCGTCGTCTTCTCTATCCGCGAGCATGGCGCCCTGCGCGATGTGCTGATGGGTGACGGCGTCCACACCGTGATCGGCGAAGACCGCCACGATCCGAACCGCGTCTAGGACGACACTCATGGCCGCTGCTGAAAAACCCAATGTCGCCAAGGCGCGCGAGCGCATGGACAAGACCGTCGCCGCCCTCAAGGACGAGTTCGGCTCCCTGCGCACCGGCCGCGCCTCGGCGGGGCTGCTGGATCAGGTGATGGTCGAGGCCTACGGCTCCACCGTGCCGCTCAACACCGTCGCCGCCATCAGCGTGCCCGAGCCGCGCGCCCTGGTGGTCAGCGTCTGGGACAAGGGCGTGGCCGTTTCGGTGGAAAAGGCGATCCGCGCCGCGGGTCTTGGCCTCAATCCCCAGGTCGACGGCCAGAACCTGCGCATTCCCGTGCCGCCCCTGACCGAGGAGCGCCGCAAGGA
>CAIYVC010000070.1 GCA_903929535.1 uncultured Caulobacteraceae bacterium
GCCGCGAGAAGCTCATGGACCCCTGGAAATCGGTCTATGAACAGCCCACCGACAAGCGCACCCTGGCCGAAGCGATCGTCGGCGCGGATGTGTTCCTCGGCCTGTCCGCTGGCGGCGTGCTGAAGCAGGACATGGTCAAGAGCATGGGCCCGCGTCCGCTCATCATGGCGCTGGCCAATCCCAATCCCGAGATCATGCCCGAAGACGTTATTGCGGTGCGGCCCGATGCGCTGATCTGCACGGGGCGGTCGGATTATCCCAATCAGGTCAACAACGTCCTGGGCTTCCCCTACATCTTCCGCGGCGCCCTGGACGTGCGCGCCCGGCGGGTGAACCACGAGATGAAGATCGCCGCGGCCCAAGCCCTGGCGCATCTGGCCCGCGAAGACGTGCCCGACGAGGTGGCCGCCGCCTATCAGGGGCGCAAGCTGAAGTTCGGCCCCGAATACATCATCCCCTCGCCCTTCGATCCGCGCCTGATCTGGTACGTGCCGCCCTTCGTCGCCCAGGCGGCCATGGACACCGGCGTGGCGCGCAAGCCGATCCTGGACATGGACGCCTACCGCGTGTCGCTCGCCGAGCGGCTCGATCCGGCCGCGGGCTTCCTGCAGAAGGTCAACGGGGCGGTCCATCAGAACCCGACCAAGCGCATCGTCTTCGCCGAGGGCGAGGAAACCTCGGTGATCCGCGCCGCCTATGGCTTCCAGTCCCAGGGGTTAGGCAAGGCCATCCTGTGCGGCCGCGAGGAGCTGGTGCTCGCCAATATGCGCGCCGCCGGCATCGACCCGTCCGAAGCCAACATCGAGATCGTCAACGCCCGAAAGACACATAAGGCGGCGGCCTATGTCGATCAGCTCTACGAACGGCTGCAGCGCAACGGCTTCCTGCGCCGCGACGTGCAACGGCTGATCAACCAGGACCGCAACTCCTTCGCCGCCTGCATGCTGGCCGCCGGCGACGCCGACGGCATGGTCACCGGCGTGACCCGCGCCTTCGACCAGGCGCTGCGCGAAATCTCGCGGGTGATCGACCCGACGCCCGGGAGCAGGGTGCTCGGCATGTCGGTGCTGCTGGCCAAGGGCCGCACCTTGTTCGTGGCAGACACCAACGTCTCGGAGATGCCCGACGGCAACGACCTGATGGAGATCGCGGTGGAAGCCGCCAGCGCCGTGCGCCGCCTGGGCCATGTGCCCCGGGTCGCCTTTCTGTCCTACTCCTCCTTCGGCAACCCGCCGGGAGACCGCAGCCGCAAGGTGCGCGAGGCGGTCGAGCGGCTGGACGCCCGCGAGGACATCGATTTCGAGTACGAAGGCGAGATGTCGCCTGAGCTGGCGCTGGATCCCGCCACCCGCGAGAACTACCCCTTCATGCGCCTGACCGGCCCGGCCAACATCCTGGTGATGCCCGGCTTCCACTCCGCCTCCATCTCCACCAAACTGGTCCAGGCCATCGGCGGCGCCACGGTGCTGGGCCCGCTGGTGCTGGGCCTGTCCAAGCCGGTGCAAATCTGCCCGCTATCGGCGAGTGTGAGCCAGATTTTGAACATGGCGACGTTCGCGGCTTATGATGTGCGGGCGGTGGTGGAGTAGGGGCCGGGCTTGGTCCCGGCGGAAGGCATCGGGACCGGCCATGAGTAAACTCTCCGAACTCATAGGCATCCTGCGTTGCCCCATATGCCTGGGTGGCCTCGCGGGCGAGACCTCATGTGTCGAGATGTTCGGGGATGGTTGAACGGTCGGTGGTCGTCGGCTCCCGCTGTGCTTGGACCATGCACAATTTCCGCGCGAATCTGCTTCGGCGGCTGACCGACGAGGGTTGGCGAGTGGTGGCTCTGGGCGCCGACCTTGATGACTACGAGAGCCGGCTACGGGCCGAAGGCTTCGACTTCCGTTCCGCGCCGGTCCCGATGAAAGGTGTTTCTCCTCTCGGCGATGTCGCCCTGTTCTGGTCGTTCTTGTGCACCTTCCGGCAAGTTCGGCCCAGGGTCGCTCATATGTTCACCATCAAACCGGTGATTTACGGCACACTGGCCGCCGCCTTGGCTGGCGTGCCCTTGCGCATATGCACGATCACAGGCCTCGGCCACGCCTTTTCCGGCGATCGAGGCCTGGTCAATCTGTTGGCGCGCCTGCTCTACCGCGCGGCCCTGTCCCAGGCCCACGTCGTCTTCTTCCAGAATGAGGATGATAGGGACCTGTTCGTGACTGGGGGGCTCGTGGCGGAGTCCAAGGTGCGAATGGTGCCGGGCTCCGGTGTCGACCTGGAACGCTTCCAGCCGCGCGCATCGGCGAGGATTCAAGGTCCGACTCGCTTCCTGATGGTCTCGCGTTTGCTGCGGGATAAGGGCGTGATGGATTTCGTCGAAGCCGCCGAGCGACTGACCGCGGTCGGCGTGCAAGCGGAGTTCCATCTCGCCGGTGCGGTGGACACCCGCAATCCGTCTGGTTTGATCACAGCCGAAATCGCGCGCCTCAAGGCCTCGCCGGTGAAGTGGGTGGGGGCCTTGCATGACGTTCGGCCCGAGCTCGCGGACGCCGACGTCATGGTTCTGCCAAGCTATCGGGAAGGCACGCCTCGCGTCCTTCTCGAAGGCATGGCCATGGCCAAGCCGATCATCACCACTGATGCGCCAGGCTGTCGTCAGCTGGTGAATCCGGGAGTAAACGGCTTCCTTATCCCTGTGCGCGATCCCGCTGCTTTGGCTCAAGCGATGGGCTGGTTCCTTGAGGACCCGGTGCGTCGCGAATCCATGGGTAAAGCCGCCCGGCGGTTCGTCGAGCTGCACTACAGCGAGGATGTCGTTCTGGACCGGTTCCTTGCTAGTTACGGGTCCGAGACCCTGCAACCCGCATGAGCCGCCTTCTCCTTCTCGAACTGAACGAACTCAACTTCGAGATGATAGAGCGATACGCCGCGCAAGGCCGCTTGCCGACCTTCGCCCGGCTGATCCAGCGGCACGGCTACACCCCGACGACCTCCGAAAGCCGCCCCGAAGACATTGAGCCCTGGATCCAATGGGTCAGCGCTCATACCGGCAAGTCTCTGGCGGAGCATGGCGTGCGCCGCTTGGGCGATATCCTCCAGACCGACGAGGTCCAGATATGGGAGCGATTGGAAGACCAGGGCCTGACGGTGGGCGCATTCAGTCCGATGAACGCCAAGCACCGGATGCGGCGGCCGGCCTTCTTCGTACCGGATCCCTGGACCGACACGGCCGTCAGCGCGCCGCCTTTGGTGCGGCGCCTGCACCGGGCCATTCGTCAGGCGGTTGGCGACAACGCCGAGGCCAAGATTACGGCGACCGGCAGCATCGCCTGTCGACCATAACCAAGGTCACCGCGGGCTCTACGCCGGCGGCCGCCCGATTCGTCGACGATCTCTACCGCGCCATCGTGCCGGCGGGCACATACTGCGCCAGCTCGATCCGTGTCGCCGAAGCGGCCAAGGTGATCGAGAACACACAGCGCGATCTGAACATCGCGTTGATCAACGAATTCGCCCTGATCTTCAATCGTCTGGGACTGGACACCCAGGAGGTGCTGGAAGCCGCTGCGACCAAGTGGAACTTCCTTCCCTTTCGGCCAGGACTGGTGGGGGGGCACTGTATCGGCGTCGATCCCTACTACCTGACCTTTAAGGCCCAGGCCGTGAACTACCATCCAGAGGTAATCCTGGCCGGACGGCGCATCAATGATGGCATGGGCGCTCATGTGGGCCGCGAGCTGGTCAAAGCAATGATCGGGCGTGGACAAACCATCCGGGGTGCGCGGGTCTTGATCATGGGCTTGGCGTTCAAGGAAAACTGCCCGGATCTCCGCAATAGCCGCGTGGTTGATATCGCGGTGGAGCTGGAAAGTTTCGGGATCGAGGTGGATTTCCACGATCCCTGGGTCGACGAGGGAGATGCTAGGCTGGAGTATGGCGTGCGGCTGGTGGCGAACCCTGCGCCCGGGTCCTACGATGCCGTCGTCTTAGCTGTAGCGCACGAGGTGTTCTCGGCCATGGGCGCTGATGGGGTGCGCGCCCTCGGTAAACCAGAGGCGGTGTTATTCGACGTCAAGGCGATCTTTCCCCGCGAGGCTGCCGATCTTAGGCTCTAGGCCCGAAATACTGTTGGTACCATTCGACGAACCGGCCGACCCCAACATCGACGGAGGTGGTGGGGGCGTAACCCAGGGCCCCATAGGTTTCCTGGATATCAGCCTCGGTGCGCTCTACATCGCCCGCCTGCATCGGCAAAAGATTGATCTGGGCCCTCCTGCCCAGCTTCTCCTCGATCAGTTCGATATACCGCATCAGCTCCACCCGCTGACCGGCGCCGATGTTGAGGATGCGCCAAGGGGCAACGCCGCTGGTGGCTGGATCCGGCGCCTGGGGATCCCAGGCGGGATTGATGGCCGCCGGCCGGTCCAGGGCGGCAACCACCCCCGCGGCGATGTCGTCGATATAGGTGAAGTCGCGCTGCATCTGGCCCTCGCCGAACACCTCGATCGGGCGACCGGCCAGGATCGCCTCGGTGAACTTGAACAGCGCCATGTCCGGCCGGCCCCACGGGCCGTATACGGTGAAGAAGCGCAGACCCGTGCACGGCAGCCCGAATAGATAGGCGTAGGCGTGCGACATGCTTTCGTTGGCCAGCTTGGTGGCCGCGTAGAGGGTGATCGGGTGATTGGCGCTATCGTGCACGTTGAACGGCAGTTTGCCGTTGGCCCCGTATACCGAGCTGGTGGAGGCGAAAACCAGATGCTTCGGCGGGCAAGCCCGGCATCCCTCCAGCACATTCAGGAAGCCGACAACATTAGCGTCGACGTAGGCTTCGGGCTTTTCCAGGCTGTACCGGACGCCGGCCTGGGCCGCCAGGTTGACCACCGCCTCGGGACGGGCTTCGGCGAACAAGGTGGCCACCGCCGCGCGGTCTTCCAAGTCAATTTGGGCGTGGCTGTAAGCCGGATAGCGCAAGAGGATATCCAGCCGCGCGGCTTTCAACGCCGGATCATAGTAGGGGTTGAGATTGTCGAGCCCCACCACGGCTTCGCCCCGTTCGAGCAGAAGCTTGGACACGTGGAAGCCGATGAAGCCCGCGGAACCGGTCACGAGGATGGGCAAACGGTCACCTCACGTCTCGCCAAAAACCTGCAGCCGGCTCTGTCCTTAGTGGACGCCTAGGCCGTTGGCGATAGCCCAAATCGTCTTGGCGATGATCTGCAGGTCGAGCCCGAAGGACACCCGCTTCACGTAAAAGAGGTCGTAGGCCAGTTTGCGCCGGGCTTGGTCTACCATGGCGGAGGGGGGCGTCTTGACCTGAGCCCAGCCGGTTATGCCGGGGCGCACAAGGTAGCGATAGGCGTAGTTCGGAATTTTTTCCAGATAGGTAAGGTGCAGAGGTTCGGCCTCGGGCCTGGGGCCGATCACGCTCATATCGCCTTTGAGCACGTTCCAGATTTGGGGCATTTCGTCGATACGGGAACGGCGTAGGACGCGTCCAAAGCGCGTGATGCGCTGATCGCCGGCCACGGCGGCCTGAATGCCATCGCCCGGTTCCACAGGCCGCATGGTGCGTAGCTTCCACATACGGAACCGCCGTCCGCCCAGGCCGACCCGATTTTGAACGAAGAAGACAGGCCGGCCGGAGCTAATCAGGATGCCCAAGCCGCCCACCAGAAGAGCGGGCAGCACAAGCGGCAGCAGCATCGCGCAAAGAGCGATATCCAAAATACGCTTGATCGGACGGTAAGAAGAGATGCTGCCGCCCCTCACGTGGTCGATCTCGAAATGTTCCAGGGAAACGGCGCCCCGCTGTTCTTCGACGAACTCCCCCAGATGACGGACCTTGCAGCCTGCCAGCATCGCTCGGGACAGAGCCTTGGCCCAGTCAGCGCTGATGGTTTGATTCAGAGAGACGAGGGCCACATCATAGCTGCGCAGATCCTCCGCCGGCTCGTTGATCAGACGGCCCTGCGGGGCGGAATGAACGGCGCCATCCAAGAGGGGAACGATCACGGCCACCCGATGGCGGGTTAGTCTGTGGCGAAGCCAGACGATGACTACCGAACATATAAATCCGCCAACGCAGGCCGACGTAAGTAAGGCGCGGGAGAAGTAAAGCCGCGCCGCCAGAATAATCAGGGCATAGAGGCCGAAAACGAAACCTGTATTTATCAATGCCCGAGTTAGCTTGTAGTCTAACGAACCCCGTAGACGGCTTGACCACAGAGCCGACAGCAGCATGGCGGCCAGATTCAGCCCGACATGTACCTGCCCGCTGGGCGCCGACGTCCAAGCCGTAGGATCCTCAGTGAATGCGACGTTCGCCGCGATCCAAGCCCCTGCGAGAAGGCTGACGCCGACGTAGATAGCGACTTCCTGTAGAAACGGCTTAGTAGATTCGACTGCGCGATGCGAAGCGCCATCAGGTGAAAGGGTGGTGTCGTCAATCACCCCCGCCCCCCGGTTCGAAATACTGCGACAATGGGCCTAGAAAACAGCCAAGCCGGGCGCGTGTCCAGGGCTTTGATTGTAAGGTAAGCAACGCGTCTTCGATAGACAGTAGCCGGCGAGGTTCGCGCTCTCAACGATCCTTGGCCAACCTTACTTATTGAATTGGTGCGCCCTATGCGGCCGCCGAATCTGCGGCGCCGTTATGCCCATCAGCGCCGCCGCCAGCTTGCCCACCGGGTCGGCCACTGTCATCGCCCGGGCCTTGGTTTCCTGAGGGATGCCGGTCTGGGTGTCGTCCAGCGCCACGTCCGCCTCGGCCGCCACCGCTCGGCGGGTCGCCGGCTGCAGGGTGCGCCAGTTGATCAGAGCGAAGGTGATGCGCCACGGGGCCCAGTCTCCACCGTAGGGGGCGACGAGGTAGCTGGTGTCCAGGTCGTGCAGGCCCTCGGGGGTCAGCAGGCCGTGGGCCAGAAAATCGGTATAGGCCAGCCGCAGCCAGGCGGTGGGTTCGCTGGGCCGGGCGCGCAGCACCTCCCGGGAGACCTGGGTCTCGACCGCGGCGTTGTTTCCCTTGGGGTCGGTCTGCAGCATCAGCCGCTCGGCCTGATAGCCGTCGGGGCTGGGCCAGGTCAGGTTGCAGCAGCCGGTGGGAGCCTGGGCCAGCTCATAGAGCAGGCCCGCGCCATAGGCGGCGGCGATAAGGGCGGGAATAGCCAGCCAGCGCGTCGTGGGGGCGGCGGAAGAGGCGGAGGAGGAAGCGCTGCGGGCCATGGCGGCGGCGCTCCCCGGGGCTTAGCGGTCGGCCAGCGACTGCAGCAGGGCCGCGATGCGGTCGGTGGAGGCGGCGGCGGCGTTGGCCAGGCTCTGACCGACACTGGTGGGCGAAGCGGCGGCGCCGGCCATCTGGCTGACGGCGGCCTGCCCGACGCTCAGCTGGGCCAGCTTGGCCGTGTTCTGGGCGGTCTGATAGATGAAGCCATAGGTCGGATAGACGGTGTTGCCGAGGTCGCGGATCGGGTCGTACCAGACCTTGACCTGGCTCCAGTCGCCCTTGGCCGAGACGTCGACCACGGTGACGTCCTGTTCGACCTTGCCGCGATTGCCTTCGATGATCGACCAGTTGGCGTGGGTGACCTGGATCACGCGGTCGGTCAGCACCCGGCTGACCACGGCCACATGGCCCTCGCGCATGGCGCCGTTACGTTTGAACACCAGCACCGAACCGGCCTGAGGCGCATCGCCGGTGGTGTATTTGCCGACGGCTTGATTCCACCAGGTCCAGGCGTCGCCGAAGATCTGAATGCCGGAGAACATGCGAGCGAAGGTCGCGCACTGCCAATAGGAGTCGGCATGGGCCACGCCGCCTGACGACAGCGCCAGAACCGCCGCGACGGTCATGGAACTCAGGAGCGCTTTGGCCCGCCTCATCATACTGGGATAGCTCCCCCGCCCCCGCGATGTAGGCACAAAACCCGTTTTTCGGCCGTAAGAAAAGCCGAAAAAGGTTAAGGCGACCTTTTCTCTCTGACATTTGTGTGAATCTTTCGCAGCAGCGGGCGTTCCCCGCCCAGATTAACCCTACCGGGAAAGGTATATGGTTTACTGGATTCCTGTACAATCCGAGGATATTGGCCAAGATCGCGACTGTTAATGGATGGTCTTAACACCGGCTGATCTATCCGAAGGGCCGGATGGTGCAAAATTCTATTGGTATCGATCCGGCTTTATCAGGATTTCATGGCATATTGTCTTCGCGGAATCCGCGTATGGCGCCCCAGCGCAACAGCATAGGGCCCAAAAGCCGCAGTGTTCGCGCCAGCTCGGGCGCCGGATTTTTGTGCAGCGCAGCTCACTAAAAAATGTGCAGAAAATAACGCCTAGGCGGCGCTGGACCGCGGCTCATGGACCATCAGGGCGCGGATAGCGTCGGCGGTGCGCGCCTGGCGCAGCTGCTGGCGCAGGTCGGCTTGGCGCAATCCGCGCGACACCCGGGCCAGGGCCCGCAGGTGCTCGGCCGGATGATCGGCGGGGGCCAGCAGGGCGAAGATCAAATCCACCGGTTGTTCGTCCACCGAGCCGAAGTCGATCGGCGTCTCCAGGCGTACGAACACGCCGTGCATCCGCTCCAGTCCCTTCAGGCGGGCGTGGGGCACCGCGACCCCATGACCGACGCCGGTGGAGCCCAGCCGCTCGCGCTGCATCAGCTTGGCCAGGATCTCGGCGGACTTGCAGCCGACTGACCGCGCGGCGATGTCCGCGACAATGGAGAGGGCTTGGCGCTTTGAGGAAGCGTTCAGGCGGGCGCTGATGGCGCCGGTATCGAGCAGTTCACCGAGGTCCACGAGACCATAGCTCCTGAAGCCAGACACAACGACCGGAGCGCAACGCTCCGATGCGCCGCTTGCTCCACTTCAGACCGGAGGTTTCATCCGTTCCGGGTCGATCCACCCGATATTCCCGTCCGGACGCCGGTAAACCACCGACAAGCCCCCGTGGGCGGCGTTTCTAAACACGATTGCCTGAGATTCGGTCAAGTCCAGCTCCATCACCGCCATGGAAACGGTCATGGTCTTCAGCGGCGCCTGGGTTTCGGCGATCACCATGCCCTTGGGCGGCTCGTGTGATGATTCGGTGTCGTGGCCCGGATCGGCGTCCCAGGCGTCGTTGTCTTCGTCGAAATCGGTCGCCCGCAGCACCATGATGGAGGCGGTTTCCGCGATCTTGCCGGATGGGTGGTGGTGGTTCTTCAACCGTCGCTTGTAGCGGCGGATGCGCGCCTCGACCTTGGTCAGGGCCTCGCCGAAGGCGGAGTGGGCGTCGCCGCCGGCCCCGCTCGACTCCAGCCGGTGGCCCGAGGCCAGCCTCACCGAACAGTCGACTTCGAAGCTGTGGCCGGCCTTGCCGACGACCACGTCGGCGTCGCCGCCGCGCTCGAAATACTTGCCGATGCTGGATTGAAGTTCATCCGAGATGCGCGAGCGTAACGCGTCGCCGACATCCATGTGTTTGGCAGAGATCTGAACTTGCATAAGTCGGATTGCAGACCCGCCGGGCGGGTGAGTCAAGCATCACTGGAGGCCTCCAAACGCACGCTTTCGTGCGCGGCGCGGAGGGAACCAATCAGTCCTTTGACAGATCGTTGGAGGTGAAGGCCGAGGGTAGCAGATCGGCCATCCTGTACCTCTGAATTTCGCCGTCTGAACCGGTGATGACCACCTCGGTTTCAGGTCCGGCGAACTCGGCGATCTTCTGGCGACAACCGCCGCAGGGCATGGTCGGACGCAGCTCGCCTTCGGGTCCCGCCACGATGGCGATCATCCGGGCCCGCCGCGCGCCGCCCAGGACCATGGCGCCCAGGGCCACGCCTTCGGCGCAGACCCCTTCGGGATAGGCGACGTTCTCCATGTTGCAGCCGCTATAGACCCGACCGTCCTCGGCCAGGACCGCGGCGCCAACCAGGAAGCCGGAATAGGGAGCATAGGCCGTCCGGCGCGCCTGATGGGCGGCCTCCAGCAGCTGTTCGTCGGTCATGAGCTGGCTCAGCAGGCTTCCTTCAGGATGCGCCGCCGCTCCACCGAGGAGGGAATGCGCAGCGCCTCACGGTATTTGGCCACGGTGCGCCGGGCGATGTCCACGCCGGCTTCCTTGAGAATGTCGACGATGCTGTCGTCGGATAGAACGCCGGCGGCTTCGCGCTCCTGGTCGACCAGTTGCTTGATCTTGTGGCGCACGCTTTCGGCCGAATGGGCTTCGCCGCCCTCGGACGAGGCGATCGAAGAGGTGAAGAAGAACTTCAGCTCGAACACCCCGCGCGGGGTCGCCAGGTATTTGTTGGAGGTTACCCGGCTGACGGTGGATTCATGCATGCCGATGGCGTCGGCCACAGTGCGCAGGTTCAGCGGGCGCAGTTGCTACACGCCGAAGGCGAGGAAACCGTCCTGCTGACGCACGATCTCCGAGGCGACCTTGAGGATGGTCTTGGCCCGCTGGTCCAGGCTGCGGATCAGCCAGCCCGCCGATGCCATGCAGTCGGATACGAACACCTTTTCCTGGTCGGTGCGGGCCGAGCCGGAGACGACGGCGTGGTAGCGGTGGTCGATCAGCAGGCGCGGCAGGGTGTCGGTGTTGAGCTCGACCCGCCACAGGCCCCCGCCGCCTTCGCGGACATAGACGTCGGGCGTGATCGGCGCCGCCGGTTCGGAGCCGAAGGCCGCGCCCGGGCGCGGGGTCAGGCCCCGCAACTCGGCGATCATGTCCTTCAGGTCTTCGTCGTCGACGTTGCAGGCCCGCTTCAGGGCGCTCATGTCGCGCCGGGCCAGAAGCTCCAGATTGTCGAGCAGCAGGGCCATGGCCGGGTCGAACCGGTTCTTTTCCTTCAGCTGGAGGGTCAGGCATTCGCGCACGTCGCGGGCGAAGATGCCGACCGGCTCGAAGCCCTGCAGCACACCCAACACCCGCTCGGCGCGGTCGGTATCGCAACCGAGCCGCTCGGTCAGGTCGTGCAGGTCGATGCGCAGATAGCCGCCCTCGTCGACGCCGTCGATCAGGGCCGTGGCCACCGCGCGGTCCGCCGCGTCGAACCCGGCCAGGGCGGCCTGATCCTCCAGATGTTCGCCCAGCGTCTTGGGGCGGGCGATGCCCTGTTCCATCTCGCCGGTCAGCTCGAACCCGCCGCCCGATCCCGTCCGTGACCAGTCCAGGCTCCCGCCGGCGTCCGCCGCCATCACCGGCCGCTCTTCGCCGGTCTCGCCGCCGTCGCGCGCTCCGGGAGAGGTGTCGCCATAGAGATCGTCGTGATGAGCGTCGATATCGGCGGCCGCGGCGGCTTCGATGGAAAGGTCGGAAGTCTCGGCGGTGGGGGCTTCGTCCGGCTCATTGTCGCGTTCGTCGCGCTGGAGCAGGGGGTTCTTTTCAAGCTCGGCGTCGACGAAGGCGTCCAGCTCGATATTCGACAGCTGCAGCAGCTTGATCGCCTGCTGCAATTGCGGCGTGATCACAAGGCCCTGGCCCTGCCGGATCTCCAATCGCGCCGAAAGCGCCATGGCGCAGCCGCCCTTTCCGAATCTCTTAACGAGGTCCGAGTCTCGGGGGCAAATCTGAAGGGAAGGTTACTTGGCAGGGAACTTGCAGGGCCGGCGGCCCCGCAAGGTCAGGCGGCCTGTTCCTCGGCGCGCACCAGGGCGCAATAGTCGTCGATCCAGGCCAGGTTGGCCTGGGTGTGCACCCGGCGGACCACGGCGACCAGGCGGTCGCGGTCGATCGGCTTGGTGATGTAGCCGCAGGCGCCCAGGGCCCGGGCTTCGGTGATGTAGTGGCTGTCGCGCTCGGCGGTCAGCATCACGATGCGGGTCTGCAGGTCCGGCAGGCTCCGCTTCAGGGCGCCCAGCACCGACAGGCCGTCCACGCCCGGCATATGCATGTCCAGCAGCAGGATGTCGGGGCGCTGCTGGCCCATCATGGTCAGGGCGTCGGCCGCGTCGACCGGGAGGAGCACCTCCATGCCTTCCTGGCCGAGCAGGACCGAGACCACGCCCGTCACCAGGGGATCGTCATCCAGGATCATCACGCGCATGGCCGCAGCTCCGGTCTCGTTGAAGGAGCCATTCCATGCGATCAGGGTGAAAACGGGGTTAACCTTGAGTATTCGAGGCGCGGCGGCTGGTCGCAATACCCTGGGTTGCAGACCTGAACACCTGTTCTAGTCGAAGCGGTCGCCCAGATAGACGCGGCGCACTTCCGGGTCGGCCAGGATTTCCGAGGGCGAGCCTTCGAACAGCACTTCGCCGCCGTGGATGATCGAGGCGCGGTCGATGATGTCGAGCGTCTCGCGCACATTGTGGTCGGTGATCAGGATGCCGATGCCCCGGCCCTTCAGATAGCCGATCACCTCGCGGATATCGGAGATGGCCAGGGGGTCGATCCCGGCGAAGGGCTCGTCCAGCAGCATGAAGGAGGGCTCCGACGCCAGGGCGCGGGCGATCTCCACCCGGCGCCGCTCGCCGCCCGACAGGGCCACGGCGGGCGAATGGCGCAGATGGGCGATGCGCAGCTCTTCCAGAAGCTCGGTGACCGATTCCTTGGCCTTCTTGCGGTCCTTCTGGCGAAGCTCGACCACGGCCATGACGTTCTGCTCGACGCTCATGCCGCGGAAGATGGAGGTTTCCTGGGGCAGGTAGCCGACCCCCATGCGGGCGCGCTGGTACATGGGCTGGGCGGTGATGTCTTCGCCGTCCAGATAGATGGAGCCGTAGTCGGCCGCGATCAGGCCGGTGATCATATAGAAGCAGGTGGTCTTGCCCGCGCCGTTGGGGCCCAGCAGACCCGCCACCTCGCCGCGCCCCAGCCGCAGGCTGACGCTCTTGACCACGGGCCGGGCGCCGAACGACTTGCCGATGGTGTCGACGTAAAGCCCGTCGGTCTTGGACAGGGGCGGAGTCAGAGGCGCGTTCATTTCTTGGCGGGCGCCGCCGCCGGGGCGGCCGGGGCTGTGCCGGCCGGAGGGCTGCCAGACTGAGCACTGCCCTCATTGTAGAAGACCCCGCGCACGCGCTCGGGCTTGCTGCGGCCGGTAACGTTGGAAATGACGTCGGCGTGGCCGGTCTTCACCTGGATGACCAGCTTGTCGCCCTTGATCACGTTGGAGCCCTGCACGACCACCACATCGCCGGTCATGGTGATGGTGTCCGGCTCGACTTCGTAGACGGCATGGTTGCCACGCGCGGTCTGCTGGGTGGAGACGTAGAAGACATGGCCGTCGGCGACCAGGGTTTTGACCGAGCCCCAGTCCTGGCCGATGCCGGGCGCCGCCCCGGCGGGTTTGGGCGCCGGCTTGGTGCCGGCGCCGGCGGTCGTGCCGCTGAAATAGACGTTCATGACATCGGAGACGAGGCGGTTGCCCTGCTGCACGGCCTCGACGTTGCCGCGCCAGATGGCCAGGTGCTGGGCATCGACCATTTCCAGCTGGTCCGCCGTGACGTCGATCGGACCGTTGCCGTTGGCCAGTTGCGCGTCCGCGGCGCCCGCACCCAGGCCCGTTCCCAGCAGGGCCGCTACCGCCAACACTCGCGCCAGCCGTGTCATGGGATGCCTCATTACCTAGGGTCGGCCCGCGGCCGTCCGCACGCCCTGCTGCTCGATGCGCGCCTTCACCTGTCCGGTGAAGAACACATGGGCGCCGCCGTCCCTCACGGAATAGGCCGAAGAGGCGATCCGGCCAAGGGGTCCGTGACCGTCAATGTGCCGCTCGCCGTCCACGTCGCTCAACTCAGTGTCGATCACGGCGTGTTCGGTGACGAAGTGATAGCCCGCCGCGTCGTCCAGATGCACGTCGCCGGTCAGGTCCAACATACGGTTGTCCTCGCGGTAGACGCCATGCTTGGCGCGGACCAGGGTTTCGCCCGGCTGGCCTGCGCCAAGCGTGAAGACCGGACCTTCCAGGGTCACCTTGGCGGTGTCGGCGTCGTCACGCACGGCGCTGTCGGCGGACAGCAGATAGGGCTTTCCGTGCTCGTCGCGGCCCTGGAAGCTGGGTTTGAGCATGCGCAGCGCCAGACTGCCGGCTTGGCTGGCCGCGCCGCTGCGCCAGGCCAGGGTCCCCACCGCCGCCCATCCGGCCAGAGCCAGGAAGACCAGGACCGTCAGGGCCGGCAGGATTTTGCGGAGGGCATGGATCAGGGCGGAGTGGCGCCGCCACTTGGCGTGCAGAAGGCGCCGGCGCTCAATGTCCTCTGCCGCGACGCGGATGGGTTGGAAGCGGCCGGTCCCGTCAGCTGTGGGCGAAGACATCGATGTCCTCCCAGCCAGCCAGATCAAGCTGGGCTCGCGTGGGCAGGAAGTCGAAACAGGCCTGAGCAAGCTCAGCGCGGCCCTCGCGGACCAGCATGGCGTCCAGACGGGTCTTCAGGGCGTGCAGATGCAGCACGTCAGAGGCGGCGTAGGCGATCTGCTCGGGGCTGAGGTTGGCCGAGCCCCAGTCGGAGGACTGCTGCGCCTTGGAGATGTCGGTGGTCAGAAGCTCGCGCACCAGATCCTTCAGGCCATGCCGGTCGGTATAGGTGCGGGCCAGCTTGGAGGCGATCTTGGTGCAGTAGACCGGTGTCGTCACCACGCCCAGATGCAGGGCGAACATGGCGATGTCGAAGCGGCCGAAGTGGAAGATCTTCAGCACGTCCGGATTGGTCAGCAGGCGCTTCAGATTGGGCGCGTCGTAGCTGTCGCGGCGCAGCTGCACCAGGTGCGCGTCGCCATTGCCGTCCGACAGCTGCACCACGCACAGCGGGTCGCGGCCTAGGCGCAGTCCCATGGTTTCGGAGTCGACGGCGACGGAAGGGCCGAAATCCAGGCCGTCCGGAAGGTCCGCGTCGTGCAGAAAATTAGCCACGGATATTCAGGACTCCTGCGGGATTCCGGAAGGGGTGGTGCCCAGGAGAGGACTCGAACCTCCACGGCCGTTAAGCCACTGGCACCTGAAGCCAGCGCGTCTACCAATTCCGCCACCTGGGCCCAATCCGTATCCGGATCGGCGCGAGGCGGGACTGATAGGGCGCCGCCTTGGCGGGGTCAATAACCCCTTTGCGCCCGCAGCGCCTGGAAGATTGCGCGAACTTGCCGGCTCGTCTATCCGAAGAACGACAGGGCGGGCGCTTCGAGGCGCCCGAGACCATAGTATTTGCGCTAGCGAGGCTGGGTTCGATGCAAGGACTGGTGACGGTTTTCGGCGGCTCGGGCTTCATTGGCGCCCAGGTTGTGCGGGCGCTGGCCAAGCGCGGCCTGCGGGTGCGCATCGCGGTCCGCCGTCCCGGCGTGGCCTATCGCGTTCGGACGCTCGGCGACGTCGGCCAGATCGAACTGGTCCAGGCCAATCTGCGCAACCCCGCCTCGATCGGCCGGGCGCTGGACGGCGCCGAGGCCTGCATCAACCTCGTCGGCATCCTCTATGAGCACAGCCGCCAGCGCTTCCAGACCCTGCATACGAAGGGCGCTGAGGAAGTGGCCTCCGCCTGTGTCGCGCGCGGCATCACCAATCTGGTGCAGATGTCGGCCCTCGGAGCCGATCCGGAGTCCGCGTCGCGCTATGCCCGCACCAAGGGTCTTGGCGAGCAGGCCGTGCGCGCCCTGGCCCCCTCGGCGGTGATCATCCGCCCGTCGGTGGTGTTCGGCATCGACGACAGCCTGTTCAACCGGTTCGCGGGCCTGGCCTCGCTGTTGCCGGTGATTCCCCTGCCCGGCGGCGGGACGACCAAGTTCCAGCCCGTGTTCGTCGGCGACCTGGCCGCGGCCATCGCCAATGCCGTGACCGACCGTTCGGCGGCGGGCAAGACCTTCGAGATCGGCGGACCCAAGGTCTACAGCTACCGCGAGCTGATGGAGCTGACCCTGGCCGAGATCCACAAGTCCCGGTTCCTTCTGCCCCTGCCCTGGCCGGCGGCCAGCCTTCTGGGGTCGCTGGCCGAACTGCCGACCAAATTCCTGCCGATGGCGCCGGTGCTGACTTCGGACCAGGTGATACAGCTGCAATCGGACGCCGTGCCGGCCCCCGGCGCGCCGGGCCTCAAGGCTTTGGGGGTCTTAAGCCCCACCGCCGTGGAAGGCATCCTGCCGGGCTACATGTACCGCTTCCGCAAGGGCGGTCAGTTCGCCGAGAACCCGCAGATCACCTCGCCGACCGGCATCTAGCCGCTCAGCCCGCGCTCAAGCAGCGCGAAGCGCGTTAGCGCAAAAAGAATCCTACCAGCCCCTAGAGAGGGCGATCAGTCCCGCTGCGCCGACCGCGATCCGCCACCAGGCGAAGGGCGCCAGGCCGCGCTTGCCGACGAAGTCGATGAAGGTCCTGACCACCAGCAGGGCCGAGACGAAGGCGACCACGAAACCGACCGCGATCAGCGGCGCGGCGTGGCCTACGGCCATCTCGTGGCGGTTCTTCCACAGGTCGAGCGTGAAGGCCCCCAGCATGGTGGGGATGGCCAGGAAGAAGGAGAATTCCGCCGCCGAGCGCTTGTCCGCCTTCAGCAGCAGGGCGCCGACGATGGTCGAGCCCGAGCGCGAGGTCCCGGGGATGATGGCCAGGCACTGGGCGAGGCCGATGCCCAGGGACATCGCGAAGGGGTAACGGGTCGCGTCGAAATGGACGGGCTTGGGCGGAAAGCGGTCGATCAGCAGCAGCACCACGCCGCCGATCAGCAGGGCCCAGCAGATCAGGCGGGTGTTCTGGAAGAAGTCGCCGGTGATCATCTTGTGCAGGCCCGCCCCGATGATCGCGGCGGGAATGAAGGCGACCAGGACCGAGATGGCGAAGCGGCGCGACTGCGGGTCGCTGCCGAGCGTCAGCACCACCTTCAGCAGGCGCTCGAAATAGAGGGCGACGATAGCCAGGATGGCGCCCAGCTGGATCAGGACGGTGAAGGTGTCCCAGACCGGGCCCGAGACCCCCAGCAGCTTTTCCGCCAGCAGCAGGTGGGCGGTGGAGGAGACGGGCAGGAATTCAGTCAGGCCCTCGACCACGCCCAGCACGACCGCCGTCAGCCAGTCATTCATCGTCTTGCTCCGCCCGTTTGCCCCCGCAGAAGGGCCCAAACCGGGTAAAAACGGCGTTAATCCACAAAGTAGACCATTAACGGTCGAATTGGGGGCGGTTGCTGCCGGTTTTGCGGGCGCCTGTGGATAAACAAGTCCTCAAACAGGACTGTCTTATTGCAACGGTCCATTCCCTATGTATAAAGCCCACTCCACCACAGCTTTCCGAACAGGGCGATGGCGATGGCCGAGCGCATGCTGAAATTCGTGACGGTTGCGCGCGGCACGCCTGAAAAGCGTGCGGCGGATGCGCGCCTGGGCGATTTCCACGAAATCTACGCCGACTTCATCGACGCCAAGGCGAAGGAGCAGGCCTCTCGCTGTTCGCAGTGCGGCATTCCCTTCTGTCAGACCCATTGCCCGCTGCACAACAACATCCCCGACTGGCTGCGGATGACCGCCGAAGGGCGTCTTCAAGAAGCCTACGAGCTGTCGGCTCAGACCAGCGCCATGCCCGAAGTGTGCGGCCGCATCTGCCCGCAGGACCGCCTGTGCGAAGGCAGCTGCGTGATCGAGCAGTCGGGCCACGGCACCGTCACCATCGGGTCGGTGGAGCGCTACATCAACGACAAGGCCTGGGAGATGGGCTGGGTCAAGCCGATCGCGCCTCTGCGTGAGCGCGGCCAGTCGGTGGGCATCATCGGCGCGGGCCCGGCGGGCCTGTCGGCGGCGGACGGCCTGCGCGCGCGCGGCTTCCAGGTGACCATCTACGACCGTCACGACCGGGCCGGCGGCCTGCTGATGTACGGCATCCCCGGCTTCAAGCTGGAAAAGGAAGTCGTCCAGCGGCGTCTGGACCGTCTGGCAGAGGGCGGGGTCGAGTTCCGTTGTGATTTCGAAGTCGGCCGCGACGCCACGCTCGAGCAGCTGCGCGCCAAGCATGACGCCCTGTTCATCGGCACCGGCGTCTACAAGGCTCGCGAGCTGACGGCGCCGGGCGCCGGGTCCAAGGGCGTGGTCAAGGCCCTCGACTATCTGATCGCCTCCAACAAGACCGGGCTCGGCGACACGGTGCCGGACTATGAATCGGGTGAACTGAACGCCTCGGCCAAGGACGTCGTGGTCATCGGCGGCGGCGACACCGCCATGGACTGCGTGCGCACCGCCGTGCGCCAGGGCGCCAAGTCGGTCACCTGCCTCTATCGCCGCGACAAGGCCAACATGCCGGGCTCCATGCGCGAAGTGTCCAATGCCGAGGAAGAAGGCGTGGTCTTCGAATGGCTGGCCGCGCCGCGCTCGATCCTGGGCGAGGCGGCCGGCGCATCGGGCGTGCGCGCCGTGCGCATGCGCCTGGGTTCGCCGGACGCCTCGGGCCGCCAGGCGCCGGAAGAGGTTTCGGGCTCGGACTTCGACATCCCGGCCCAGCTGGTGATCAAGGCCCTCGGCTTCGATCCCGAAGACCTGCCCGGCGCCTTCGGCGCGCCGGAACTGAAGGTCTCGCGCTGGGGCACCATCCGCGCCGACTTCAAGACCATGATGACCAGCCTCGACGGGGTGTTCGCCGGCGGCGACATCGTGCGCGGCGCCTCGCTGGTGGTGTGGGCCGTGCGTGACGGGCGCGACGCGGTGGACGCCATCACCACCTATCTGGACGCCAAGGCCCCGGCCCTGGCCGCTGCGGAATAAGACAATGGAAAAGATCACCCTGAACGAATCTGGGGAGGCCGCCATGGCCGACGGTTCGAGCGCAATGCAGCTCTACTTCAAGAACCGCCAGAAGCTGATCGACGGCCACGCCTACGATCCTTCGACGGAACGCGACAACTGCGGCGTGGGCCTGGTCTGCGCCATTGACGGCCAGCCGCGCCGTGAAGTCGTCGAACTGGCGATCAAGGCTCTGAAGGCGCTCTGGCATCGCGGCGCGGTGGACGCCGACGGCAAGACCGGCGACGGCGCCGGCATCCTCGTGTCCGTGCCCCAGGACTTCTTCACCGATCAGGTGCGCCGCACCGGCCACACCCTGCGTCCCGGCCCCGTGGCCGTGGGCCAGATCTTCCTGCCGCGCGTGGACCTCGGCGCCCAGGAGCTGGCGCGGACCATCGTGGAGAGCGAAGTCCTGCGCTTCGGCTTCTACATCTATGGCTGGCGTCAGGTGCCGGTGGACACCGCCGTGATCGGCGAAAAGGCCAACGCCACCCGTCCCGAGATCGAGCAGATCATGCTGGCCGCGCCTCCGGGCATGGACGGCGAAGCTCTGGAACGCTCGCTGTTCCTGTGCCGCAAGCGCATCGAGAAGCGCGTGAACGCCGCGTCCCTGCGCGACTTCTACATCTGCTCGCTGTCGGCCAAGTCATTGATCTACAAGGGCATGTTCCTGGCCCAGAATATCGACGACTTCTACCCCGACCTGCGCGACGAGCGCTTCTCGGCCAATGTCGCCATCTTCCACCAGCGTTATTCCACCAACACCTTCCCCGAATGGCGTCTGGCCCAGCCCTTCCGCATGCTCGCCCACAACGGCGAGATCAACACGCTGAAGGGCAACTCCAACTGGATGAAGAGCCATGAGATCCGCATGGCGGCTCAGGCCTTCGGCGAGTTCGGCGACGACGTGAAGCCGGTGATCCAGCCGGGCGGTTCTGATTCCGCGGCGCTGGACAACACCTTCGAGGTGCTGGTTCGGGCGGGGCGCGACGCGCCGATGGTCAAGGCTCTGCTGATGCCGGAAGCCTGGTCGGACGTGGAGATGAACCCGCAGCATCAGGCCCTCTACGCCTACTGCAACGCGGTGATGGAGCCGTGGGACGGTCCGGCGGCGGTGTGCGCCACCGACGGCCGCTGGGTCGTGGCCGGCAAGGACCGCAACGGCCTGCGTCCGCTGCGCGTGGCCTATACCGAAGACGGCCTGCTGATCATGGGCTCGGAAGCCGGCATGACCGGCGTGGCCGAGGCCCGCATCACCAAGAAGACCCACATCTCGCCGGGCCGGATGATCGCCATCGATCTTCTGGAGGGGAAACTCTACGGCGAAGGCGAGATCATCGACCTGCTGTCCGAGCGCCACCCCTACACCAAGTGGCTCGGCAACATGGTGGCCCTGGACGAGACCATCGGACCGGGAGCGGAGCCGCGCGCC
>CAIYVC010000071.1 GCA_903929535.1 uncultured Caulobacteraceae bacterium
AGCATGCACGGTCGGGTGCGGGTCTCGTAGACGCTGTCCGAGCACGAGCGCAGCAGGAACGCCTTCTGCAGGATGTTGACCGTGCGGTTGACCGCCCAGGTCGAGGCGAACGGGCCGAAATAGTCGCCGGGGATGGAGTGGACGCCGCGGTGCTTCCTGATCTGGGGCGCGGCATGGTCGCGGCGGATCAGGATTTCGGCGAAGGACTTGTCGTCGCGCAGCACCACGTTGAAGCGGGGCTTCAGCCGCTTGATGAGGTTGGATTCCAACAGCAGGGCTTCGGTCTCGGTGCGCGTGGAGGTGAACTCCATCGACCGGGTCAGATGCACCATGTGGGCGATGCGCTGGGTGTGGAAGCGGCCTTGGGCGTAGTGGGTGACCCGCTTCTTCAGCGACTTGGCCTTGCCGACGTAGAGCGCCTCGCCGCCCTCGCCCAGCATGCGGTAGACCCCCGGCGCATCCGGCAGGCGCTTCACCTCATCCTGGATCAGAGCCATGCCCCAAAGGCCCGAGCCTTCGGGGGCGATGACGGTCTCGTCGGTCATGGAACGGATATAGGACGAGTCAGGGGCAAGCTCGACCCCTACGCAAACTCAGACGCCCATCGTGACCAGTAGCTCATCCAGTTGCCCGAACTGTTCAGGCGTCGCGTCCTCCATGCCGACGAAGGATTCGTCGAGCATCTCCTTGGAGGGGTAGAGCTCGGTCATGACCAGCAGGGTCTTATCGCCCTGGTCCTCGAAGGTGACCGTGGTCACAGCGCCCTCGCCGCTCTCGTCATTGGTCCAGACCATCCGCTGCAACGGCGCGACCTCGATGTACTTGCCGAAGAAGGTCCGGGAGTTCTCCGCGTCGCGCCCAAAGGTGACGCTGTAGCCGCCGCCGGTACGGACATCCATTTCGCACGCCAGCATGGGCACGCCGCTCGACTTCGGTGGCCACCACAGCATGAACAGCTCCGCCTTGGTCCAGGCGTCGAACACCAGTCGGACCGGGGCGTCGAAGGTGCGCGTCACCACCAGTTCGCGATCGGACCGCCGTTCGACCGCCGTGCGGCCCTTGCTCACTCTATCGCCCATCCATCTTCTCCTTGCGTTTCATGGCCTCGACGACGACGTCCAGCGCGTCGAAGCGTTCGTTCCAGATTTGCCGGCGGCACTCGATCCAGGCCGCCTCTTCCTCGAGCGCACGCAGGCCGAGCCTGCAGGTCCGCACCCGACCCACCTTTTCGGTCGTGATCAGCCCCGCCTGTTCCAGCACGCCGACGTGCTTCTTCATGCCGGTGAGGGTCATTTGGAACCTGTCCGCCAGCTCGGTGATGGAAGCGTCCGCGCTCTCGAGCTGTTCCAGAACACCGCGCCGAGTCGGGTCCGACAGGGCGGCGAAGGAAGCGTCGAGGCGGGTTGCGGAAAACTGAACCATATAGTTCAGCATCTAGCGCGCGGGTCGGCATGATGCAAGGGGCGCGGAAACAGCGAACCTGTTCGTCCGTTTAGGGCATAGACTACTGAAAACGTTCGGAGGAACGCGCATGACCGGATCGAAGATCGCCGTCGCCGCTGTAGCCTTGTGGAGCCTGGCCCTGGGCTGGCCCGCGGCGCAGGCGCAGAGCGTCTACGTCCCTCCGGGCGCCGAGCGGCCCCGGTTCGGCGGCGAGATCGAGCTCAGCGAAGTCGGGCCGGTGGCGGGGTTCTGGCCGACGGAATGCCGGACTTGGCGTCTCCGCATGGAGGCGCATCGCGTCGGACCTCTGGCGCCGGCGCCGCTCAACGCCGCCTTCCATCGCTTCGTCGACGGGCTGATCGCCGAGCGGCCCACCTATGACGACATGTCCGCGCCGATGGCCGCGGCGGTGAAGGGTCACCTGCAGACCTACTGGCCGAGCCTGGCGCGGATGGGCAGGGCCACGGTGGCCAAGCGGGTCGACACCGACGAAGCCGGCAACGATCTCTATGTCATCGACCAGGCCGGCGGGGGCGCCCACTGGAACATCTCGGTGAACGGCCGAGGCAAGATCGAAGCGCCGTTCGTGTGCAGGGGCCAGGGGATTTAGTTCGGTCGTCTCGCTTTCAAGATCACCTCATTGACCGCATCGATAACGACCTGCGGTTTGATCAGGTGAATGTAGTGACTGGACCCGTCTACCGTGCGGTTCGAGCCGTCACTCGATAGCTTCGCCATGCTGTCATGAGCTCGACTCCATTCGACGAAGAATTTCTCGGCGTCGGCGACCGTCGCCTTAGGCGCGCCTTGCGGGAGGGCGGGGCTGCCGGCCGTCAGTACAATAAGCGGCATGCTGCCGTAGTTCCGGCTCGGGTTCACAAGCTGCGCTCCGTCCGTCGCGGTGTGTTCGAGAAACGAAGCCTTGGTCATTGAACGAGCCGGATCGACCCTGATTTTCAGAAAATTGGCCTGCAGATCGGCAGGATATTCTGCCGGTAGCGTCAGACAGCTGTCGGGGTCGGGAGAGCCGATTTTCACAGCGCCCGTCCTGAGCCCGGAGCCGCACCGCTTCAGCGCGTCGATGCCTTGTTGGGTCAAGGCATCCGAATAGGCCCAATATTCTGGAGCGGATTGCCGCCAGACCGCAGGCTGATCAGGGAACGACGGGTCTTCCAAAACCATACCGACGACATCGTGGGGATGGCCGTCCGCGAACAGCAAGCTTTCGTATCCGCCGAGGGAATGGCCCACCAGGATGTAGGGCCCGCGTATGCCCGCGGACTTTAGCGCCTCGGCCATGTCCCGGCTCGTGTGGACGACATCTTGAGGCTCCGTGCTCGGACTACTGAAGCCATAGCCAGCGCGATCCCAGGCGCAGACTCGTGTCTTCTGAGCGATCTTGCTTTGAACAGTCCGCCAGGTTTCCAGCCAATTGCCCGCTCCTGCGGATAAGATAACTGTCGGCGAGCCCTGGCCCATGCAGAAGACATGAATTCGGCGGCCATCGGGTAAGGCCGCAAGCTGCTGAGGCTTGGCATATGGCTGCAGCGTTGTGTCCGGTTGGGCAGGCGCAGCCCCACAAAGCAGAAATGTTCCGATCAACGCGGCTAGCCTTGGCCTCAGCATGCTTTCCTCCTGCCAACGCCGTTGCGCCAGCTTTGCTGTGGCCCATCAGAAGAGCAGCACTGCGGCGGAAAAACGGCTTGCCGCTCTTAGGCCGCCAACCACCGCCGGGGCCATTTGACCCCCAGCGCCCGCACCTCGCCTTTGAGGAGGCCGCTCCAGTCGAAGGTGGTCCGCGCGAGCTGGGCCATGGTCTCCACCGGCTCGGTTCCCTTGAAGGGCGAGGAGGCGATATCGCCGAGCAGCATGGCGCGGTCGGCGGCGGCCCATTCGGCGCGGGCGCGGTCATCGTGGGCGACGGCATAGAAGTAGCGGACTGGGGCGGGCTCTCCGGGCAGGCGCACCAGCACCCCGATCAGCCAGCCGGTCGGCGGGGGCGGCAGGGCCGCGGCGAGATCGCGGAAGCGCCTCAATGCATCTTCGGCTTTTTCAGGAAGGCCTTGCGGTCCTTGGAGCGGACCTCGACCTCGAACACGTCCCCCTCGCGCGCCAGGGTCAGGGGCACATCGACCCCCGCCGGGCCCAGCGCCCAGACCGAGCGGTAGAAGTCGGCCAGGGTCGTCACCTCTTCGCCGGCGACGGCGATGACGATGTCGCCCTGAGTCAGGTCGGCTCGCTCGGCGGGGCCGTTCTTGGTGGCGCCGACGATCACCACCCGGCCGGAAATCTCTTCGGCCAACACCCCCAGCCAGGGCCGGGCAGGCAGGTCGCCGCCGGTGCGCAGGGTGTTGAGGATCGGGTCCAGCAGCTCGACCGGGACCATCATGTTCATCGGCGTGACCTTGCCGCCGTCGTCCTGCTGCTGCATCTGCAGCGAGCCGATGCCGACCAGCTTGCCGGTGGGGCCGATCAGGGCCGCGCCGCTCCACATCGGATGGGCGGGCGCGGTGAACAGGGCGTCGTCCAGCACATATTCCCAGTAGCCGGCGAACTCGTCGCGGGCCACCAGCCGTCCGGACACCGAGCGCCGCGCGAGGCCACCGCCGCCGGCGATGATGCGGTCGCCGACCATCACCTGCCGGGAATCGCCAACCTCCAGCACCGGTACGCGCAGCGGCTCCAGCGCCTGGACCAGGCCGAAGCCGGTCGCCTGATCGACGCCCAGCACATGGCCCGCCACCACGCGGCCCTCGTGGGTCTGCAGCCAGACCTGTTCGGCCTCGGTCACCAGATAGCCGATGGTCAGGACCAGATCCTCGGCGATCACCGCGCCGTGGCCAATGCGCAGGGTTCCCAGGATCTGGGCGGTGAAGGCGTCGGGCGGGACGATGGCGCGCAGGGACACCGTGGAGGACAGGGTCCAGTCCACGTCGAAGGGGAAGTCCTCCGCCTTGGGCTGAAGGGGCTTGGAAACGCTCCACTCTTCAAATGTCTCGGCCATGTCGCCTTCCGTTAGCCCTTCCGTTCATTTGGCGACAGTCGGGGATGTTTGCAACGATCCCAACCTGCGGCCTTTGCGCGACCTAGAAGGGCGCCAGAACGGAAATCTGCTGGCTTTCGAGGCTGAAGCGGACCTTTTCGCCGACGGTCACGTCCTTCAGCAGAGCGCTCTTGGCGGCGACGAACGGACGCGTGCCCGCCGGCAGGTTGAGGGTTTCGTTGGCTTCGCAGGCGATGGTCACGCGATCGGACGCCGCGTCGATGGCAGTGACCACCCCGACGATGAATATCTTGTCGGTGGGCAATTCGGCCCGCCTCGGCGCGCCGGTGGCTCCGGCGGGGGGACCAGACGTGGGCGGCGCGCCGCCGCCTCCCCTGCCGCCTTCACCGCCCCGGCGGCCTCCTCCGCCACCACCGCCCTGGGCATGGGCCGCTGTAGCCGCGATCAGACAGAGGGTAAGCACAGGGACAAGGCGTTTCATGAGAGCGACCTACAGCGGGGACGTCTCACTAGGAATGTCAAAGTGAGGCGAGCAGATGACGGATTAGCCCGGAGGTCCCTCGGGCGGGCCGTCCGGCGGGCCCCGACCATCGCCGCGCGGGCCGCGGATGGGGCGGGCGGCGAGGCCTTCGGGCGTCTGCACACAGGTGGCCGCGACCTTCTCGCCGTTCGGAATCTGGTGCTGCACGCTGTCGCCGCTGGCCTTGCCCTTGCAGTCGGCAAAGGCCTCGGGGGGCGGACGGCGGCGGCCACGCCCTTCGCCTCCGCCTTCACCCCTACCCTCGCCTCGGGGGCCCGGCCCGAGGCCGAAGTCGCGGGCGAATCCGGCGCCCCCGCCGTCTTCCGGGCGGCGCGGCCGGCGGCCGTCCTTGTCGATGAACTCCAGCGACTGCTGGAAGCGGACCGTCTCGGCGGAGGTCGGATCGGGATTGGGCGGCAGGGCCTTGCCGGCCAGGACATAGAGGCGATGGTCGTAGAAGAAGATGGCGGTGGCCAGGATAGAGCCGTCCTTGGCGCTGACCCGCAGCTCGCGGCCGAACTGGCGGTCTATGCGTTCGGTAACGTCGAGCTTGATCTCGCCGGCCTGGGCGAAAGCCTTGACCACATCGTCGATGGCGGCCTTCTGCTCCACAGACGTGCCGTTGAAGTCGGCGACCGTGACGCTGAAGTCGATGCCGCCCTTGCGCGCGGCGTAGGTCCGAGACGGCGCCGAGACACCGGCGGCGCGGTAGCTGCCCTCGGACAGGATCGGCTGGGCGGGGAACTGAGCGGCGAAGCCGGCGTCGGGGTAGGCATATTCCTGCCAGCCCTTGGTTTCGGCGGGGGTCAGCGCCGTGATCTGGCTCCGCGCGGGCCCGGAGGCGCTGCATGTCGCGAGCGAGACGACCACGGCGGCGGTGCGCCAGAGCGGATATCGGAAAGTCGGTTGGGGCACGCTGTGGGCTCCTGAGATCGCCACCCAGTCGGCAACCTAGGCCGGAAATCTCCGCGGCGGGGTGTCTATCGGCGTCAGCCGGTAGCGATTTGTGTCATCTGCCCCGGTGCGTGCTCCGGAGCGCGCCAGATCTTGGCCGCCGCCTTTTCCATCGCCGCCAGAAGCACGGCGGGATTGATAGGCTTTTCCACCACCCCGTCGAAGCCCGCCTCCAGATAGCCGACGGCGTCCCAGGGATCGGCGTTGGCGGTCAGGGCCAGGATAGGCGTCAGGGCTACGGCGTCCGGCAGGGCCCGGATGTGGGCGATGGCCTTCAGCCCGTCCATGACCGGCATCTTGATGTCCATCAGGATCAGATCGAACAGCCCGCCACGCGCCGCCTCCAGCGCCTCGGCGCCGTCGCGCACGCTTTGGCTGGTGCAGCCGAACATGGAACAGAGGGTCTCGGCGACCAGGCGGTTGGTCTGGTTGTCGTCAGCGATCAGCACATGCAGCTTGCCGAGTGTCGGCTCCGGCGCCTGCGGTTGCGCCTCGGCGCGCGCGCCGCCCTCGACATGGAACAGACTGGTCTCCAGCGACACCGTCAGGCCCTCTCCCGGAACGCTGGCGGCGGAAATCGAGCCATCCATGCGTTCGATCAGTTCACGGCAGATCGACAATCCCAGGCCCGCGCCGCCTCTGGCGCGGCCTGCTTCTTCCTGCACGAAAGGTTGGAATATCCCGTTAAGCCGCTGGGGTTCGACGCCCGGCCCGGTGTCGCGCACGTCAGCCTGCAACCGCACCACAAGGCCGTCTCGTTCCGCCTTCAGCCGCACCTCGACTTCGCCCTCATCGGTGAACTTCAGGGCGTTGCCGATCAGGTTGTTGAACACCTGCTTCAGGCGCACCGCGTCGCCCAGCGCCCACAGGTCCGGCTCGCCATGATAGGCGACGGTGAAGGTCAGGGCCTTTTCGGCGGCGCGCGCCTGCCAAAGGCCGGCGATGTCGTCGAGCAAGGCGGGGATGCAGAAGGGCTGCTGATCCAGCTCCAACTGGCCGGCGTCGGCGCGGGAGAAGTCGAGCGCGTCGGTCAGCAGCCGCAGCAGGGTCTCGCCGGAGTCCAGGATGGTCTGCACATAGGGCTTCATCTGGGCCACCTTCAGGCCCGGCTGGCGCAGGCGCCGCGCCATGACCTCGGCCACGCCCAGCACGCCGTTCAGCGGGGTACGGATCTCGTGGCTCATCACCGCCAGGAACTGCGACTTAGCCTGCAGCGCAGCGTTGGCTTCGGCCTGGGCGGCGCGCAGGGTGTCGGCCAGACTGGTCATCTCGATGGCATGGCGGCGATTGGCGCGGCTGGTGGCCTGCAGTAACGAAAGGGCGCTGCCGATGCCGACGTAGCGTCCGTCCTGCACCACGATGAAACCCTGCATCAGCTCGGAAGGGCGCTCGGCCAGGACTTCGCCGGTGAAGGCCATCAGCCCGACGCCGGCCTCCACCACCAGGGGCTCGGCGTTCATCAGCATGGCGATGGGTCGCTGCGCGTAGAGGGCCCGACCATACTCCGCCGCCATGCGCACGAAGAAGCTGTTGCGCTCGACGATGCCCACGGGACGCCCCGCGTCATCGACCACGGCGATGGCCAGCACATCAGGCTCGCGCTCGAACCGCTGATAGACCGCGGCCCCGGGCGTCGTCGCCGCCACCGGCTCGACGGGCTCGGCCAAATTCAACAGTTCCGGCATGGCGCCTCCTGGCGGAGGACTTACGGCAGGATGGGATAACCGCCAGTTAAAGTGGCGCTGTCATATTTCCATTATACTTGATACGAGCGAAATATATTCAAAACATACAATATTCAGAACACAGACGTTTATTTTTGAGGCCGCTGGACTTCGCCATATGAGCGGTGCAACCTGCACCGTCTTTTGGGGGATATCCGCATGAGCTTCAGCCTTTACGACGCATCCGCACCGGTTTTTGTCCGCGCCCTGACCGCCATCCCGACCTGGCTCGATCAGGCCCTGGCCGAGGGCAGGGACGAGTCCGCTATCATGGCCGCGCGACTGGCGCCCGACATGCTGCCCTTCCCGGCCCAGATCCAGCTGGCGTCGGATTCGGCCAAGGGCTGCGTCGCCCGCCTGGCAGGCGTCTCGGCGCCGCCGATGCCCGATACCGAGGCAAGCTTCGCCGAGCTGAAAGACCGCTGCCGCCGCACCGTGGAGTTCATCCAAGGCGTCAGTCCCGCCACGTTCGAGGGCGCCGAGGAGCGGCCGGTCGAGCTGAAGTTCCCGGGCGGTACGGGCTACCGGTTCAAGGGCGCCGACTATCTGACCGGCTTCGTCCTGCCCAACTTCTTCTTCCACGCCACCACCACCTACGCCCTGCTGCGCGCGCAGGGGGTCAAGCTGGGCAAGCCCAACTTCCTGATGCACCTGGGCGCGCCGGTTAAGCTCTAGGTCGGCCAGATCTAAGAAGGCTTGAGGTAGATCTCCGATCCCTGGGCGCGGAACTTCGCCGACATCTCCGCCATGCCGGCGGCGGCCTCCGAATGGTTCTGCGCCTCAGCGGACGCACGGATTTCCTGGCTGATCTTCATCGAACAGAACTTCGGCCCGCACATCGAGCAGAAGTGGGCGGTCTTGTGCGCCTCCTTGGGTAGGGTCTCGTCGTGGTAGAGGCGCGCGGTCTCCGGATCGAGGCCGAGGTTGAACTGGTCCTCCCAACGGAACTCGAAGCGCGCCCGCGACAGGGCGTCGTCCCATAGGCGGGCGGTCGGATGGCCCTTGGCCAGGTCGGCGGCGTGGGCCGCGATCTTATAGGCGATCACCCCCTGCTTGACGTCCTCGCGGTCGGGCAGACCCAGATGCTCCTTGGGCGTCACGTAGCAAAGCATGGCCGTGCCGAACCAGCCGATCATGGCCGCGCCGATGGCGCTGGTGATGTGATCGTAGCCGGGCGCGATGTCGGTGGTCAGCGGCCCGAGCGTGTAGAAGGGCGCCTCGTGGCAGTGCTTCAGCTGCTCATCCATGTTGGCCTTGATCTTGTGCATGGCGACATGGCCCGGCCCCTCGATCATGGTCTGCACGCCGTGCTTCCAGGCCACCTTGGTCAGTTCGCCCAGGGTCCGCAGCTCGGAGAACTGGGCCTCGTCGTTGGCGTCGGCGATCGAGCCCGGACGCAGGCCGTCGCCCAGCGAGAACGAGACATCGTAGGCGCGCATGATCTCGCAGATGTCTTCGAAGTGGTCG
>CAIYVC010000072.1 GCA_903929535.1 uncultured Caulobacteraceae bacterium
GCCTCCCAGCTGACCGGCTGGCAGATCGACATCATGACCGAAAGCCAGGAGAGCGAGCGCCGTCAACGTGAGTTCGCTGAGCGCACCGCCCTGTTCCAGGAAGCCCTGGACGTGGACGAGGTCATCGCCCAGCTGCTGGTCACTGAAGGCTTCGCCGCGGTTGAAGACGTCGCCTATGTCGAGGCGGACGAAATCGCCCAGATCGAAGGCTTCGACGAGGACACCGCCGAGGAACTGCAGGTCCGCGCCCGCGAATACCTCGACAAGGAAGCCGCCGAACTGGACGCCAAGCGCCGCGAACTGGGGGTCGAAGACGGCCTGCTGGAAATCGAAGGCGTGACCCTGCCCATGGCCGTGGCTCTAGGCGCGGCCGACACCAAGTCGGTGGAAGATCTGGCGGGCCTGGTGCCCGACGATCTGCGCGGCTGGTTCGAAAGCAAGAACGGCGAGCGCGTGCGCCAGCCGGGCGCGCTGGAGACCTTCAACCTGTCCCCGGACGATGCCGAAGCCCTGATTATGCGGGCCCGTGTCGTCATGGGCTGGATCGAGCCCGAGGCCGAAGTCGAGGCTGAAACCGTGGAAGGCGAAGCCGCCGCGGCCGAAGAGGTCGAGCAGGACGCCTAAAGCGCTTATGTCCCTGGCCTCCGCCCATCCAGACCGCGAAAGGCGCGACCTCGTCACCGGCGAAGTCATGCCCGAGGAGCGGCTGGTGCGGTTCGTGGCGGGGCCGGAGGGCGTGGTGGTTCCGGACGTGGCCCGCAAGCTGCCGGGCCGGGGCCTTTGGGTGGAAGCCAAGCGTGAGGCCGTCGATCTGGCGGCCAAGCGCGGCGGCTTTTCCCGCGCCGCCAAGACCAAGCTGGGTGCGCCCGCCGATCTGTCCGATCAGGTGGAGCGCCTGTTGTCCGCGCGGCTTTTGAGCGGCCTGGGCCTTGCACGGCGGGCCGGCGATCTTACCTTGGGCTTCGAGAAGGCGGCTTCGGCTATCGAGGGCGGCAAGGTCGCCTGGATGGTGGAGGCCACCGACGGGTCAGCGGACGGGCGGCGCAAGCTGCTGCAGTCTTCCCGGCGCGCGGCGCTCAACAACATGAAATCCCCCCGACTTCTGGGCCTGTTCAGCGCCGAGGAATTGGGTTTGGCCTTGGGCCTGGGAAATGTGATACACGTCGCCTTCCTTGCGGGACGAGGCGCCGATCGCTGGACCATCGATGTCGAGCGACTGTCGGGCTTCCGTCCGCTCCTTCCTCAGAGTTGGCGCGAGGAGCCTTCCGGAGAACGGAACGATTAGACGTTTCCGTTCCCTTTGGCATATGGACATGCGATCCGCGCCGCTACCGCGCGGAAGTGAGTAAAGCGAACGAATGAGCGACGAGAACGAAAACGGCCGGAACAACCCGGGGGCCCCGGGTGGCCGTGCGCCACTGACGCTGAAGCCGCGCGCCGGCGCCGTCAGTTCGGGCACGGTGAAGCAGAGCTTCAGCCATGGCCGCTCCAAGACCGTGGTGGTGGAGACCAAGCGGCGCCGCGTCGATGGACCGCCCGTCCCGGCCGCCACCGGCGCACGCCCCGTGTTCGAGGCGCCCAAGCCCCGCGCTCCGGAGCCCGCGCCCCAGGCCCCGCGCCCGGCGCCTGCCCCGTCCCCGTCGTCGTCCACGGCGAACCTCAACCTTTCGGCTGAAGAACTGCGCGCCCGCCAGCGGGTGCTGGAAGCCGCCCGCGAACAGCAGGAACGCCAGGCCGAACAGCGCCAGGTCGAACAGGCCCGTGCGCCCGCTCCGGTCGCCGAGGCGCCGGTTCCCGCCCCGGCTCCTGCTCCTGCTCCGGCCACCGCTGAACCCGCTGAACCCGCCGCCGCGCCTGTCGTCGCCGAAGCGCCTGAGCCCGAAGCTGCTCCGGTCCAGAGCGCGCCCGCTCCGGCGCCGCGCCCCACGCCCGGCTTTGTCCCGCGCGTCGAGACGCCGCGTCCGCCTCCCGTTGAAGGTGGACCGCCGCGCGATTTCCGCCGCGACGACCGCAACGCCGGCGGCACCACCACCTTCCGCTCGGACCGTCCGCGCCCCGAAGGCGGCTATCAAGGCCGTTCCGACGGCGACCGTGGTCCGCGCCCCGCCGGCGACCGCCCCTTCAACAATGACCGTCCGCGTCCGGATGGCGACCGACCGCGCGGCGACCGTCCTCCGCGTCAGGGCGAGACCGTCCGCTACTCGGCCCTGGCTCCGCGCCCGGCGCCCGGCGCCCGTCCCGGCGGCGATCGCGGCCCGCGTCCCGGCGGCCCGGGCGTACGACCCGCTGCGGCTCCCGCGGCTCCCGAAATCCAACGCGCCATGCGCCAGGCTCCCCGCTCTGGGGAAGTCGATCGCCGTCCCGACGACCTGGACGACGAGGGCCGCAAGCGCGCCAAGGGCGCCGACGCCCTCAAGAACGCGGTCTCGCGCACCAAGGGCGAGCCCAAGCGCCGCGAAGGCCGACTGACCATCCAGGCGGTGGCGGGCGATGGTGAGGACGCCGTCGAACGCATGCGCTCCCTGGCCTCGGTGCGCCGGGCCCGTGAACGCGAAAAGGAAAAGCGCCGCGGCGGCGGCCAGCAGGAACAGGCCCGCGTCGCCCGCGACGTGGTCATTCCCGACATCATCACCGTGGGCGAACTGGCCCAGCGGATGGCCACGCGCGGCGTGGACGTCATCAAGTTCCTGATGCGTCAGGGCCTGATGCTGAAGATCAACGACGTGATCGACAACGACACCGCCGAACTGGTGGCCACCGAATTCGGCCACACCGTGAAGCGCGTCTCCGAAGCGGACGTCGAAGAAGGCTTCCTCGACGCCGAGGATTTCGACGATCACATGCTGCCGCGGCCCCCGGTCGTGACCATCATGGGCCACGTCGACCACGGCAAGACCTCGCTGCTGGACGCCCTGCGTTCGGCGGACGTGGCGGGCGGGGAAACCGGCGGCATCACCCAGCACATCGGCGCCTATCAGGTGCGGTTGGCGAGTGGCGAAGCGGTCACCTTCCTCGACACCCCCGGCCACGCGGCCTTCTCCCAGATGCGCGCCCGCGGCGCCAACATCACCGATATCGTGGTGCTGGTGGTGGCGGCCGACGACGGGGTCATGCCGCAGACCATCGAGGCGATCCATCACGCCAAGGCGGCCGGCGCCCCGATCATCGTGGCCATCAACAAGATGGACAAGCCGGGCTCGGACCCGACCAAGGTGATCAACGAACTGCTGCAGCATGAGATCGTGGTCGAAAGCCTGGGCGGCGACACCCAGGCCATCCCGGTCTCGGCCAAGGAAAAGACCGGCCTCACCGAGCTGGTGGAAGCCATCCTGCTGCAGGCCGAGGTTATGGACCTGCGCGCCAACCCCGACCGGACGGCCGAGGGCGTGGTCATCGAAGCCAAGCTCGATCGCGGTCGCGGTTCGGTGGCGACCGTGCTGGTCAAGCGCGGCACCCTGAAGCGCGGCGACATCGTGGTGGCCGGCGACGCCTGGGGCCGCGTGCGCGCCCTGGTCAACGAACGCAACGAGCAGGTGACCGAAGCCGGTCCGTCGGTTCCGGTGGAAATCCTCGGCCTCGACACGCCCGCCAGCCCTGGCGAGCCGTTCGCCGTTGTCGAAAACGAGGCTCGGGCTCGAGAACTAACCGAATACCGCGAGCGCAAGCGTCGCGAACGCTCGTTCATGCCGGTTGGCGGCGGCGTGTCCCTGGCGGACATGATGGCCAAGCTGCAGGACAAGCGCGTCTCGGAGCTGCCGGTCATCGTCAAGGCCGACGTGCAAGGCTCGGCGGAAGCCATCGTCAGCTCGCTGGAGAATATCTCCACCGACGA
>CAIYVC010000073.1 GCA_903929535.1 uncultured Caulobacteraceae bacterium
TCACGCCCTTGCCGCGCGGCATCTCCGGCAGCTCTTCCAGCGCAAACACCAGAATCTTGCCGTTGTCGCCGACCACGGCCAGCTGATCGCCCTCCAGCGGCAGGCACACCGCCACGCCCTTGGCGTCCACCGTCAGCACCTGCTTGCCGCCGCGCTTGGAGGCCAGGGCCTCCTCCTCCGGCATGATGAAGCCGTATCCCTGCTTGGACGCCAGGATCAGCTTGCGCCCGGCCTTGTGCGGGAACACCGCCTCGATCCCCACCCGGTCGTCCAGGTCGATCATCAGCCGCAGCGGCTCGCCATGCCCGCGCGCCGAAGGGAGCTTGTCGCAAGGGATGGTGAAGAAGCGTCCATCCGAGGCGAAGATCAGCAGCTTGTCCGTCGTCTCGCACGGGACCAGGAAGCCGAGCTTGTCGCCTTCCTTGAACTTCAGCTCCGAGGGATCCTCGACCTTGCCCTTTTGCGCCCGGATCCAGCCGCGTTCGGACAGGATCACGGTGATCGCCTCGCGCACGATCATCGCCTCTATGGCCGCCGAGGCGTCCACCAGGGGCGCGACATCGAAGGTCGAACGGCGGCGTCCGATCGCCGTGCCCTGTCCCAGCACGTCGCGCACGGCCCGCAGGCCCGCGCCCACCAGCTTCCACTGCTCCTTGTCCGAGGCCAGCATCCCCTGGATGCCGTCGCGCTCTTCCGACAGGGCGGCGTGCTCCTTGCGCAGCTCCATCTCCTCCAACCGGGCCAATTGGCGTAGCCGGGTATTGAGGATGGCGTCGGCCTGGATTTCCGAAAGGGCGAAGACCTCGATCAGCTTGGCCTTGGGGAATTCCTCGTAGCGGACGATGCGGATCACCTCGTCCAGGTTGAGGAACACCACCAGCATCCCGTCCAGGATATGCAGGCGGGCCTCGATCTTGGCCAAGCGGTAGCGGGCGCGGCGGATCAGCACCTCGCGCCGGTGATCCAGGAAGGCCACCAGGGCCTGCTTCAGGTTCATCACGCCCGGGGTGCCGCGGGCGTCCAGCACGTTCAAGTTGACCGGGAAGCGGGTCTCCAGGTCCGAGAGCTTGAACAGGCTCTCCATCAGCACTTCGGGCTCGACGTTGCGCGACTTGGGCTCGATCACCAGCCGCACGTCCTCGGCCGACTCGTCGCGCACATCACCCAGCAGCGGCGCCTTCTTCAGATCGATCAGATTGGCCAGCTGCTCGACCAGATCGGCCTTGCGCACCTGGTACGGGATCTCAGTGATCACGATGCGATACACGCCGCGCGCGTCGTCTTCCTTGAACCAGCGGGCGCGGGTCCGCACCCCGCCCCGGCCGGTCTCATAGACCTCGCGCAGGGACGAAGCCGGTTCGACGATCACCCCGCCGGTGGGGAAGTCCGGCCCGGGCACCCGCTCCATCAGGTCGGCGATGGTCGCCTCGGGGCGTTGCAGCAGCAGCAGGCAGGCGTCGATCAGCTCTCCGCAATTGTGCGGCGGGATCGAGGTGGCCATGCCTACGGCGATGCCGGACGAGCCGTTGGCCAGCAGATTGGGGAAGCCCGCGGGCAGGACGACGGGTTCCTTGTCCTCGCCGTCGTAGGTAGCGCGGAAATCAACCGCGTCCTCGTCGATCCCGTCCAGCAGCATCTGCGCCGCCACCGTCATCCGGCATTCGGTGTAACGCATGGCCGCCGCGTTATCGCCGTCGATGTTGCCGAAATTGCCCTGACCGTCGATCAGCGGATAGCGCTGGGCGAAGTCCTGGGCCAGGCGGACCATGGCCTCGTACACCGCCACGTCACCGTGCGGGTGAAACTTGCCGATCACGTCGCCGACCACCCGCGCGCACTTCTTGGCGCCGCTGGCCGGGTCAAGCCGCAGCTCGCTCATGGCGTAGAGCACCCGCCGGTGCACCGGCTTCAGCCCGTCGCGCACATCCGGCAGCGCCCGGTTGGTGATGGTCGACAGGGCGTAGGCCAGGTAGCGCTTGGACAGCGCCTCGGCCAGCGGCTCATCGACAATGCGGTCGTCGCCGCCCTCGTCGGGTGTGAAGGGTTTGGTCATGGCCCCACAGAATCAGATTCTGGCGCCGGGCTCCACAGATGATGGCGCGCGCCGGAAAGAGGCCGGGGATAACTCCAACCCCCAACTTGCCTCACACTTACCTTGTCACCCGCCCCCGCGCCGATCTAAGCCTAGGGCAAGACAAGAAGATCGGGAGGCCGGGATGTCGGTATTTTCGCGCAGGGCGCTGCTCAGCATGCCGCTGCTCGCCTTCCTGTTCGCCAAGGCGCCCCGCGCCCTGGCCCAGACGGCGGCGAAAGTTGCTCCGCCCGCGCCGGGCAAAGCCGCCCTCCCCGCCACCACCGACTGGCGGTCCTACGCCGGCAACCCCGCCGCCACCCGCTACGCGGCCCTGGATCAGATCAACGCCGGCAACTTCAACGACCTGGAGGTCGCCTGGCGCTTCAAGCCCGACGCCTTCGGGTCCAACCCCGAATACGACCTGGAATGCACGCCCCTGGTGGCCAAGGGCGTCATGTACACGACCGTCGGCACGCGGCGCGACGTGGTGGCCCTGGACGCCGCCACCGGCGAGCTTCTGTGGATGCACCGGATCGACGAGGGCGAGCGGGCCGTGAAGGCGCCGCGCAAGCTCTCCGGCCACGGGGTCTCATATTGGACCGACGGCAAGCAGGAACGCATCCTATACGTTACCATCGGCTACCAGCTGGTCGCCCTGGACGCCAAGACCGGCCTGCAGATCCCCAGCTTCGGCGTGAACGGCATCGTCGACCTGAAGCTGAACGACGATCAGGACATCGGCCCGCTCAACGACGACATCGGCCTGCACTCCACGCCCCTGGTGGCCAAGGACGTGGTCATCATCGGCGCCGCCCACACCGTCGGCAACGCCCCCAAGCACCATGCCAACGTCAAGGGCTTCGCCCGCGGCTTCGACGTGCACACGGGCAAGCGTCTGTGGATCTTCCACACCATCCCGAAGAAGGGCGAGTTCGGCTACGACACCTGGCTGGACGGCACCGATCAGATCGGCAACGCCGGCGTCTGGGCCCAGATCTCGGCCGACGAGGACCTCAACCTCGTCTACCTGCCCGTCGAACTGCCCACGGGCGACTACAACGGCGGCTTCCGGCGTGGGCCTGGTCTGTTCGGCGAGAGCATCGTGGCGGTGGACCTGCACACCGGCGTGCGCCGCTGGCACTTCCAGACCGTGCACCATGGCCTGTGGGACTTCGATATCCCCTGCGCGCCCATGCTGATGGACATCCCGGTGGACGGGAAGATGGTCAAGGCCCTGGCCCAGCCGACCAAACAGTCCTTCCTCTATGTGCTGAACCGCGAAACCGGCCAGCCGATCTGGCCGATCGTCGAAAAGCCCGTGCCCCAGGGCGACGTCCCCGGCGAATGGTACTCGCCGACCCAGCCCTTCCCCTCCAAGCCCCCGCCCTTCGACCTGCAGGGGATTTCCGAGAACGACCTGATCAACTTCACCCCGGCCCTGCGCGCCGAGGCGGTCGCCCTGACCAAGAACTACCGCATGGGTCCGCTGTTCACGCCGTCCTCCGTCTGGAGCGAGGACGGGACCTGGGGCACCCTGGTCGGGCCCAACGCCACCGGCGGCGCCAACTGGCCGGGCGGCTCCTACGATCCGGACACCCACACCCTCTACATCTATTCCAAGACCGAGGCGGACGTGGCCTCCAGCGTCAAGGCGACGTCAGACCGGTCGGACTTCGACTATGTGAACAGCCGCGGCTTCCCGCCGCCGGGACAACGGCCCAAGCCGCGCGGCGCCTTCCGCCCCGGCGTTCTCCAGGTCCAGGGCCTGCCCCTGCTGAAACCACCCTATGGCCGCATCACCGCCATCGACCTGACCAAGGGCGAGATCGCCTGGCAGATCGCTCACGGCGAGACCCCCGACGAGATCAAGAACCACCCGGCCCTGAAGGGCATGACCATCCCGCGCACCGGGCGTCCGGGCCTGCTGGGCACCCTGACCACCAAGTCGCTGGTCATCTGCGGCGAAGGCGGCTTCTTCACCACGCCCAATGGCAAGCGCGGCGCCATGCTGCGCGCCTACGACAAGGCCACGGGGATCGAGAAGGGCGCCGTCTACATCCCCGCGCCCCAGAGCGGCGGCCTGATCACCTACATGCAGGGCGGCGCCCAGTATCTCGCCGTTGCCGTCAGCGGCGGGAACTACTCCGGCGAGATCATCGCCTTCCGCCTGCCGAAAGCCTGACCGGCGGCATGTTTTCCGTGAAGTCACTTGCTGTGACCGCCTGCGTGGCCGCCGCCCTGACCGTCGCCGGTATGGCGCTTGCCCAGAACGTCTCCACCGGAGTCTACAGCCCGGCCCAGGTGGCGCGCGGCGCCGATCTCTACGCCGCCCAGTGCGCCCGCTGCCACGGCGCCTCGATGGAGGGGCTCGACGTCGCCCCGCCCCTCACGGGGGGAACCTTTCTCAGTCACTGGACCGGCCAGCCCCTGGCCGCCCTGGCGACGCGGGTGCGCACCACCATGCCGATCGACAAGCCGGGCACCCTGGGCCAAGCCGCCAGCGCCGACCTCGTCGCCTCCATCCTGGACGCCAACGGCTATCCGGCGGGCAAGGCGGACCTGCCGCCCGGCAATGCGGCCCTCGGAGCGATGACGCTCGACGCGCCTAAGTAGCTAAAGCCGGTTCTTTTCCCGCAGCCGGTCCACCAGCCACACCCGCGCGGGCGGCAGAGGCCGGTTCAGCGGGTTGAACACGAACTGCTCCAGAAAATGGCCGGTCAGGATCATCCCGGAGTCGACATCGCCATCCCCCAGCCCCGCCTGGGCTCCCAGCAGGAAGGGCGGCAGGCGCAGCAGCTTGTCGCGATAGGGCTCGCCGGCCTTGGCGCTCACCGCCCGGCCGGTGCGGGGTGACACATAGATCAGGTCGTCGGTCGAACCGGTCGCGGCGCATTTGCTGAGATCCAGCCCAAAGCCCAGGTCCTGCAGTAGCCCCGCCTCGAACCGCACATAGACCGCCGGCCAGATGTCCGGATGGACCAGCGAAAGGATCAGCGCCTCAAGCCCGTAGAAGGCCCCCGGATGCGCCTCGCGCTCGGGCAGGGCCCCGGCGGCCACCGTGGCGGCGGCGTTGAGTCCGGCCAGGGCGTCCGGATCGTCGAACAGGCTGGAAGGCCCCTCGCCCACCGGCTCCAGCGTCACCGATCCCAACTGCTCGGACACCCGCGACCGGTAATGCGCCACCACCCGCGCCCCGGCCTGCAGGAAGGGCTTCATCTTGCGCGACGCGCCGCCCGCCACATGCCCGGCCCATCGCCCGCGTTCACTAGTCAGAAGCTCGACGATGGCCCCGCTTTCACCGTGGGCGCGGGCCGACAACACATAGGCGTCGTCTTCCCATTCCATCTTAGAAGCGCGCGCTAACGCTTCGCTGCTTGAGCGCGGCCTTACACATCAAAATCCAGGCCCCAGTCGGAATAGGAGCCCCGCTCCTCGGCCCAGTTCTCCTTCACCTTCACATGCAGGAACAGGTGGATGGGCCGGTCGAACAGTTCGGTCAGTTCGGTGCGCGAGGCCTCGCCGATCCACTTCAGCGTCTGGCCGCCCTTGCCCAGCACGATCGGCCGCTGGCCTTCACGCTCGACGAAGATGGTCTGCTCGATACGCGAGCCGCCGTCCTTGGTCTCGGTGAAGGACGTCGTTTCCACACTGGCGGCGTAGGGCAGCTCCTCGTGCAGCCGCAGATAAATCTTCTCGCGGGTGATCTCGGCGGCCAGCAGGCGCGCGGGAATGTCGGCGCTCTGATCCTCCGGATAGAGCCACGGGCTTTCCGGCATCAGCTCGGCCAGCCGCGCCTTCAGGTCGTCCACGCCCGAACCGTTGAGCGCAGAAATCATGAAGACTTCTGTGTAGACGCCTGTTTCAAATAGGGTTTGCGAGGCGCCAAGCAGCTTCTCCCGCTTCATGCCGTCGATCTTGTTGAGCACCAGGATCGCCTTGGTCCCGGCGCCTTTCAGCCCGTCGACAATGGACTGCACATCGAAGGCTGAGCGCTTCTCGCCGGCCTTGGCCTGGCCTTCCGCCACCAGGATTTCGCCGTTCACGTCTACCAGATGCACCACCACGTCGGCGCCCTCGCCCGCGCCCCAGGCGGAGCGGACCATGGCCCGGTCCAGACGGCGGCGGGGGGTAAAGATGCCGGGCGTGTCCACCAGCACGATCTGGGCGTCGCCGTGCATCGCCACGCCCCTCACCGGAAAGCGCGTCGTCTGCACCTTCTGCGTCACGATCGAGACCTTGGAGCCCACCAGCCGGTTGACCAGGGTCGACTTGCCCGCGTTGGGCGCCCCGATCACCGCAGCGAAGCCCGCCTTGGTCTTCTGCTCGCTCATGCCGCGCCTTCCCGTTGCAGCAGCGCCTGGGCGGCCGCCTTTTCCGCATCCTGGCGCGAACGCCCCTCCGCTCTGATCGGCTCCAACCCCGCGACCTTTGCCTCCACGGTGAACACCGGCGCATGGTCCGGCCCCTTGCGCCCCACCACTTCATAAGCCGGCAGCGGCTTGCCCGAGCCCTGCGCCCACTCCTGCAGCTGGGTCTTGGGATCGAGCGGGCGCGGCAGGCCCAGCTCGCCGATCGGGCCGGCCCAGAGGTCCAGGAACACCGCCCGCGCCGCAGGCAGGCCGCCTTCCTGATAGAGCGCTGCCATCACCGCCTCGCAGCCGCCGGCCAGGATCGAATCCTTGTCGCGCCCGCCCGCCTTGGTCTCTGCCGCCGACAGGCGCAGCGCGGGCCCCAGGTCCATGGCGCGCGCCACAAAGGCGCAGGTCTTGCGGCTGACCAGGGCGTTCAGGCGCGGGGCCAGGTCGCCCTCACTGCTCTTGGGATAGAGCTCGGCCAGCCGTTCGGCGGCCAGCAGGCCCAGCACCCGGTCGCCGATGAACTCCAGCCGCTCGTTGTCGCCGATGGTCTTGGCCCCGTCGCCGACGCTGGAATGGGTCAGTGCCCGCTCCAGCAGCGCCGGATCGGCAAAGGCAAAGCCCAGGCGCCGTTCCAGGGCGGCGATCGCGGCGGCCCTAGAATGTTCGGCGGGCATGGTCAGTACAGATAGTGGAAGAAGCGGCTGGGACGGCCGTCCATCACCCAGGTCCAGGGCTTGAACAGGGACGCGCCCTTGTTCCAGGACAGCAGGATGATCTGCGCCTTGCCTTCCAGGTTTTCCGCCGGGACGAAGCCCACCCCATCGTTCTCCTGCGGGAAGCGGCTATCCAGCGAGTTGTCCCGGTTGTCGCCCATGAAGAAGTAGTAGCCCTCGGGCACCACATAGACGTCGGTGTTCTCGGCCGGCTGGCTCGGGTCAACCTGATAGGTGATGTAGGAGCGGGCGTTGGGCATGGTCTCGCGGATCACGTCCGCCTTGGTCATGAAGCCGCCCAGGTCGATGGTCGTCTGCCCCTGGGGCATCTGGCCGATCGGCTTGTCGTTGATGAACACCGTGCCGTGCTTGACCTGGATACGGTCGCCCGGAAGGCCAACCAGCCGCTTGATGTAGTCCATCTTGGTATCGCGCGGCAGCTTGAACACGATCACGTCGCCGCGGCTGGGCGCGTGGAAGAACAGGCGGCCGTGGAACAGCGGCGGGCTCAGCGGAATCGAGTGCTTGGAGAAGCCGTAGCTGTATTTCGAGACGATGATGTAGTCGCCTTCCAGCAGGGTCGGCTCCATCGACGCCGACGGAATGGTGAAGGGCTGGAACAGCAGCACCCGCAGCAGCAGGGCGATCAACAGGGCGTAGAGGACGGTTTTAGCGACTTCGACCATCTCGTTGGTCGCGCGCGAGCGCGCCGCGTGGGGGGCCGTCTTGCTGGCGGATGACATAAGGACCGGTCTCATAAGGCTACGCCGGCTACGCGGGCTGGCGTTCTTGCTAGTCGTTTGCCGACGTCACGGCAAGCCGATCAGGGCCCCGCGCCCCGTATGCCTCACCCCTGCGCGTCCTGGGACACAGCTTCGATCACCACGAACGCCTGGGCGTAGGGATGGTCGTCGGTAAGGCTGAGGTGGATCACGCCCTTCATTCCAGGCGGAATAAGGGCGGCCAGTCGCTCGGCGGCCCCGCCGGTCAACTGCATGGTCGGTTTGCCCGAGGGCGCGTTGACCACCCCCATGTCGCGCCAGAACACCCCTGCCCTGATCCCGGTGCCCAGCGCCTTGGAGCAAGCCTCCTTGGCCGCGAATCGCTTGGCGTAGCTGGCCGCCCGGTCGTTCTTGCGCTCAGAGCGCTTCCGCTCGACCTCGGTGAATATCCGCTGGGTGAACCGGTCGCCGAACCGGTCCAGGGTCTCCTGCACCCGCCGGATGTCGCTCAGGTCCGAGCCGATGCCGATAATCAACTCGCCGTCTCCGATCGCGCCTGATTCATCAGGGCGCGCATCACCCCGATGGCGCCGGGCAAACCCGAGAAGATCGCCTCGCCAATCAGGAAATGGCCGATGTTCAGCTCCACCACCTGCAGGATCTTCGAGACCGGGCCGACGCTGTCGTAATCGATGCCGTGGCCCGCATGGACCTCCAGCCCCCGGCGCGAGGCCTCGATGGCCGCCTCCTTCAGCGATCCTAAAAGGCGTCGCGCCTGATCCGCGTGCCCCGCCTTGACCGCCTCGCAATAGGCGCCGGTGTGCAGCTCCACCACCTGGGCTCCGACCGCCTCGGCCATTTCGATCTGAACCAGGCTGGGTTCGATGAACAGCGACACCCGCACCCCCGCGTCGCGCAGCCGGCGGGTGACCGGAGCGATGGCGTTATGCCCCTTCACCACGTCCAGCCCGCCCTCGGTGGTCCGCTCCTCGCGCCGCTCGGGCACCAGGCAGGCGGCGTGGGGGCCGTGCTCCAGGGCGATGGCCAGCATCTCCTCGGTCACCGCCATCTCCAGGTTCAGCGGCCGGTTGGAGCGGCGGCACAGCGCCGCCAGCCCATTGATGTCGGCGTCCGAGATGTGGCGGCGGTCTTCGCGAAGGTGGGCCGTGATGCCGTCTGCCCCGGCCTGGATGGCCAGTTCGGCGGCGCGCAGGGGCTCAGGATGGGAGCCGCCTCTAGCGTTGCGGATGGTGGCGACGTGATCGATGTTCACGCCCAGCCGCAGGCGGTTCACTTCGACAGTCTCCGGCTGCCCGGGTCCTCGATCGGAATCGCGGCCAGCTCCGGCGGCAGCTGATCAGCGGGATAGGCCGGCACATCCAGGGTCGCGAGAGCTACCAGCGGCACGCCCACGTCCGCCCGTCCGCCCGAGCGGTCGACGATACAGGCGGCGCAGACCACCTCGCCGCCCGCGGCCTGGATCGCCTCGATGGTCTCGCGCGATGAAAGCCCCGTGGTCACGATGTCCTCGACCATGGCGATCTTGGCGCCCGGATGGATGCCGAACCCCCGCCGCAGCTTGAACTGCCCGCCCTCGCGCTCGACGTAGAGTGAAGTCACCCCCAACTGCCGCGCCGTCTCATAGCCCGGAATGATGCCCCCAACGGCGGGCGAGATCACCAGGTCCACCTCCGGCGCCAGGGCGCGAATCTTGTCGGCCAGGGCCTTGCACAGCCGCTCGCACCGCTCGGGCCGGGCGAACACCAGGTTCTTCTGCAGGAACACCGGCGAATGCAGCCCGGAGGACAGCACGAAATGCCCCTCGCGCAGGGCGCCCGCGTCGCGGAATTCGTTGAGCACGTCTTCGGTGTTCATGGTCGGCAAGTCCCGGTGGCTATGACGATGGCGTAACCGGGGAATGGCGGCGGGCGCAAGCGCCTGCCGGAACAAACAACGGTCCAGGGACTTTGAATTCAGCCTGCACGTGGCGAACAACAAGGACGCGAATCCGATGCTCTACACCCTGGCTGTCATCCTCCTGGTCCTGTGGCTTCTGGGCTTCGTGGCCTTCCATGTCGGCGGCGGTCTGATCCACCTGCTGCTGGTTATCGCTGTCATCTGCATCGTCTATCAGCTGATCACCGGCCGCCGAGTGCTCTGACGCGCCGCTATCGTTCCGGGAAGCGGCGTTGCGCCGCCGCCCGGTTCGGTGGCAAATCCCTTGAAGGCCGCGCTAAGGCGGCATTGACGGGGAGATGGGCATGAACGCCGCCGATGCGATCGCGGAAATCCTGAAACGCGAGGGCGTCGACGTCCTGTTCGCCTATCCCCGGAACGCCGTGATCGAATCCGCGGCCAAGGCCGGCATCCGCACTGTCATCGTACGCCAGGAGCGGACAGGCCTGCACATGGCCGACGCCCTGTCGCGCATGACCAAGGGCCGCCGCATGGGCGTATTCGCCATGCAGCATGGCCCGGGCGCCGAGAACGCCTACGGCGGCGTCGCCCAGGCCTACGGCGACAGCGTGCCGGTCCTGGTTCTGCCCCAGGGCTACGCCCGCAAGAACGCCTACCTGCCGTTCAACTTCAACTCGACGCGCGAGATGGCCGCCGTGTCCAAGCACGCCGAGCCGCTCACCTCGGGCGCCGAAGTCGCCAATGTCTTCCGCCGCGCCTTCACCCAGTTGCGCAACGGCCGCCCCCAGCCGGTGGTAGTCGAACTGCCGATGGACGTGTTCGAGGAGGCCGCGCCCGAGCCCCTCGTCTACAACCCCGTCCCCTCCACCCGCTCCGGCCCCGATCCCGAGGCCGTACATACGGCAGCCAAGACGCTGGTCCAGGCCAAGCGCCCGGTGATCTACGCCGGTCAGGGCGTTCACTGGGCCGAGGCCTACGATGAGCTCCAGGCCCTGGCCGAACAGCTTGCCATTCCAGTGTGCACCAGCCTGCCGGGCAAGAGCTGCTTCGACGAGACCCATCCCCTGGCCCTCGGTTCGGGCGGCAACGCGGTCCCGCGCCCCGTGCCCCACTTCCTCAAGGCCGCCGACCTGATCCTCGGCATCGGCTGCAGCTTCACCGAGACCTCGTTCGGCATCGCCATGCCGCCGGGCATCCCCATCATTCACGCCACCGCCGACGCCACCGACATCAACAAGAGCGTCGAATGCGCCCACGCCCTGGTCGGCGACGCCCAGCTGACGCTCCTAGCTCTGATAGAGGCCTGCAAGGCCTTGCCGAACGGCTCGGGCCGCGATTCAAGCGCCGTCGCCGCCGAGATCAAGGGGGTGGAAGCCGACTGGCTGAAGCTGTGGCTGCCCAAGCTGACCTCCAATGACGAGCCCCTGTCGCCCTATCGGGTCCTGTGGGAGCTGCAGCAGACCGTGGATGTGTCGAACACCATCATCACCCATGACGCCGGCAGCCCGCGCGACCAGCTGACCCCCTTCTGGAAGTCCACCTCGCGCCACGGCTATATCGGCTGGGGCAAGACTACCCAGCTCGGCTACGGCCTGGGCCTGGCCATGGGCGCCAAGCTCGCCTGCCCCGAAAAGCTCTGCATCAACGTCTGGGGCGACGCGGCCATCGGCTTCACCGACATGGACTTCGAGACCGCCGTGCGCGAGCGCCTGCCGATCCTGTCGGTCCTGCTCAACAACAGCGCCATGGCCATCGAACTGCCGATCATGCCGGTCGCCACCGAGAAGTACCGCGCTACCGACATCTCCGGCGACTACGCGGCCATGGCCCGCGCCTTCGGCGGCTACGGCGAGCGGGTGACCGACCCTGCCGAGATCGGCGCGGCCATCCGGCGGGGCATCGAGCGCACCGAAGCGGGCCAGCCCGCTTTGCTGGAGTTCATCACCCAGCGCGAAACCCAGATTTCCAAAGGTTGACCGGCATGGCGTCCGACATCGAACGTTCGACCATGCGCAAGCTGGCTTTGCGCGTCGGCTGCTTCTGCGGCCTGCTCTATTTCTTCAACTGGCTGGATCGCAACAACGTCGGTTTCGCCGCCCTGCAGATGAACAAGGAGCTGGGGTTCGCCCCAGCGGTCTACGGTCTCGGCGCCGGGGTCTTCTTCGCCGGCTTCGCCATTTTCGAGGTGCCCAGCAACATCATCCTGCACCGGGTCGGCGTGCGGGTCTGGATCGCGCGGATCATGATCACCTGGGGCCTGATCTGCTGCGCCTTCGCCGCGATCCAGAACGTCACCGGCTTCTACAGCCTCCGCTTCGCCCTGGGCGTGGCCGAGGCGGGCTTCACCCCGGGCCTGGTGCTCTACTTCTCCTACTGGTTCCCGCGCCGCTACCGCGCCCGCGCCTTCGCCCTGCTCTTCACCACGCCCCTGCTGGCTCCTGTGATCGGCGGCCCCATCTCCGGCGGTCTGATGACGGCGCTGAACGGCATGGGCGGCTTGGCGGGCTGGCGCTGGATGTTCCTGCTGGAGGGCCTGCCCACCGTGGTCCTCGGCTTCGTCTGCCTGCTCTACCTCAAGGCCGGACCGCTCCAGGCTCCCTGGCTCACCCAGCCGGAAAAGGACTGGCTCGCCGCCACGCTCCAGGCCGAAGAAGAAGCTGACCCCGCCAAGCAGCACGCCTCTGTCAAAGCCTTCCTCACCGACGGACGCCTCTGGGCCCTGACGGCGGTCTATTTCTTCTGGTCGATGAGCGGCTACGGCATCCTCTTCTGGCTGCCCCAGATCATCGGCGCGGCCACGGGTCTGAACCCGTTCGAGATCAGCCTGATCAACGCCATCCCCTTCCTGTTCGCCATCGCCGGTCTGGTGCTGATCGGAAGGCGCTCTGACCGCACCGGCATACGCAAGCAGCCCATCGTCATCTTCGCCATCGGCAGCGGCATCGCCCTGATCGCGGCGGCGTCCGCAAGCTCGCCCCTCCTCGGCTTTGTCCTGATCTGCGCGGCGGCTTTCTGCATCTGGGGTCAGCAGGCTGTGTTCTGGACCCTGCCCTCCACCTACCTGACCGGCGCCTCGGCGGCGGCGGGCATCGCCCTGGTCAACACCGGCTCGGCGCTCGGCGGCTTCATCAGCCCCCCGGCGATCGGCTTCATCCGCCAGGCGGGCGGCAGCTACGCCCTCGGTCTGGCATGTCTGGGGGTCACGTCGCTGGTGGTGGCGGTGATCGTCGGCCTGATGCGCATCGACCGGACCCAGCCGCAGCCCTAGGGCCGCTTGGCGGGCTCCATGCCCGTGGCTGTGATGGTCGCCGCCGCCTGGGGCGAGCTCAGATAGGCCACCAGAGCCGCAGCTTCCTTGGGGTGCTGCGACTTGGCCACCACGCCCCCCGAGAAGACCGTGACCTTCTGCAGGCTCTCCGGGATCAAGCCCACGATATCGATGCCCTTGACCGGCTTCAGCTCGCTCAGCTGCTGGAAGCCCAGCTCCGCCTTGTCCGCCGCCACGATTTCGCCGACCGGCGTGGCCGGGATCATGTGGCTCTTGCCCGCCATCTGCTCGGCGATGCCCATCTTTTTGAACAGTTCGGTCTGGACATAGACGCCGCTGGCGCTGTCCGAGTAGGCCACCGACTTGGCCGCCAGCAGGGTCTGCTTCAGCGCTTCCGGCGTGCGGATATCCGGCTTCTTCGCTCCCGCCTTGACCGCCGCCGCGATCCGCCCGCTGGCCAGAGCCCGCTTGCTGGCCGGAAGCACCAATCCCCCGGCCGCCAGATCGTCCAGCGCGCTGCCGACCATGATCACCACATCGGCGTCCTCGCCGCGCGCCAGCCGGTTGGGGATGGCCTGGGGCGTCTCGCCCATCGACGGCCCCTCGATCATCTGCACCTTGTCGCCGCTGGCCTTCTCGTACTGCGGCGTCAGGATCTCATAGGCCGCCGTGAAGCCGCCGGATATCATCACCTTCAGTTGCGCGGCCTCAGCCGACACACCGCAGGCCAAGGCGAGAGCAGCCCCGAGGAACAGGCGCGTCTTGAGCATCCGCCCCTACCCCTTTGCCCGGTCCACGGTCTCCACCGGCGGACAGGCCCGGAGCGCCGCGGCGATCAGGGTCAGGTGGCGGGCGTCGCGCACCTCCACGTCGAAGTCCACGTCGAAGAAGTCCGACTGGCGGTGGTGCATGTTCATGTTGACGATGTTGCCGCCCGCCTCGCCGATGATGGTGCAGACTTGGCCCAGCACGCCCGGCGCATCGCGGATCGTGGCGTTGAGACGCGCGGTCGAAAGCGTGCTCTGCTCGGCCTGGGCGGTCCAGTGCATGTCGCGCCAGAGGTCCTCGCGGTCCTCGAACTCGGCCAGCACCGGGCAGTCGATCGTGTGCACCGCCACCGAGCCGTCCTCGCGGGCGATACCGACGATGCGGTCCCCGGGCACCGGGCTGCAGCATTCAGCGAAATGGACCGAGGTCCCCGCGCCGATCCCCGCGCCGCGCACGAAGGTGCGGGCCATCGGGCCGTCCTCGATCTTCTGGCGCTGCAGGGCGGCGGCGCGCTCGTCGGCCTTCAGCCCTGGATAGATGGTCTCCAGCACCTGGGTGGCGGCTACCCGGCCCCGGCCCACGGCGACGAACAGCTCGTCCTCGGTGGTCACCCCGAACCGCTCCAGCGTGCCCTTCAGCTGCACCGTGCTGCGCGACTTGCCGGCGCGGGCGAAAGTCTCGTCCAGGGTCGTTCGGCCGACGCGGGTGAACTCCTCGCGTTCGGACTGGCGCATGTGGCGGCGGATCGCCGAGCGCGCCCGCCCCGTCACCGTCAGCGAGCGCCATTCGGTCCAGGCCACCGACTTGGGGCCCCGGATGATCTCCACCACGTCGCCGTTTTGCAGCGGCGTGCGCAACGGGCGCGGCTCGCCGTTGATCTTGACCCCGGCGGTGGTGTCGCCGACGTCGCTGTGCACCGCATAGGCGAAGTCCAGCGGCATGGCCCCGCGCGGCAGGCTGATCAGGCGGCCTTTGGGCGTGAACACGAACACCTGGTCGAGGAACATCTCCAGCTTGGCGTGCTCGACCAGCTCCTCGGCGTCGCCGCCGTGCTCCAGCACCTGGACCAGTTGGCGCAGGTTCTGCAGCGGATCGCGCCCGCCCTCGGCCTCCGCCGCCTCCGCGTCGAAGCCGTAGGAGGCGTTCTTGTAGGTCCAGTGGGCGGCCACGCCCTCCTCGGCGATGCGGTCCATCGCCTGGGTGCGGATCTGCATCTCGATGCGCATGCCCTTGGGGCCCACGATGGTGGTGTGCAGCGAGCGATAGTTGTTGCGCTTGGGCGTGGAGATGAAGTCCTTGAACCGCTCGGGCACCGACGACCAGGTCCGGTGGATCACCCCCAGCGCCCGGTAGCAGTCGTCCTCCGTGTCGACGATCACCCGGAACGCGTAGATGTCCGACATCTGCGAGAAGCCGATCGACTTGCGCTGCAGCTTGCGCCAGATCGAATAGGGGTTCTTCTCGCGGCCATAGACCCGCGCCGGGATTCCCGAACCTTCCAGCCTCTGCGAGATTTCGCCGCTGACCACGGCCACCGCTGCGCCTTGCGTCGAGCGCAGGGTCTCCAGCCGTCGCACGATGGCGGTGCGGGCCATCGGGTTCAGATGTTCGAAAGCCAGCTCTTCCAGTTCCGAACAGATGCGATGACAGCCGATCGAGCGGGCCAGAGGCGCATAGATGTCCAGCGTCTCGCGCGAAATCCGCTCGCGCTTGTCCACGCTCTTGATGAAGCCCAGCGTGCGCATGTTGTGCAGACGGTCGGCCAGCTTGACCATCAGCACCCGCACATCCTTGGAGATGGCCAGGATGAACTTGCGCAGGTTTTCCGCCTGCCGCACGTGCTCGGCGTTCAGCTCCAGGCGCGACAGCTTGGTCACGCCCTCGACCAGCTCGCCGATCTCCTCGCCGAACATCTCGTCGATCACCTGCCGGGTAGCCGGGGTGTCCTCGATCACGTCGTGCAGCAGGGCCGTGACGATGGTGGCGGTGTCCAGCCGGTAGTCAGTCAGGATACCGGCCACCTCGATCGGATGGGCGAAATAGGGATCGCCCGAGGCGCGTGTCTGGCTGCCGTGCATGCGCATGGCGTAGACATAGGCGCGGTTGAGCAGGGCCTCGTCGGCGGTCGGGTCATAGCTCTTGACCCGGTCGATCAGCTCATACTGGCGCAGGAACTTCGGGCGCGGAGACTTGGCCGGAGCCGGTGCAGGCGCGGGTTCAGCCGCTAAGGCTGCTGGGTCGGCGGCAGGTGGAATGGCGGCGGCCGGGTCGGACGCCTCGGCGGTGAGCGTGTCTGAGCCCTCGGGGCTCAGTAGCGCTCCTCCTGCCCGCCGTCACGGTCGCTCTGCAGGGCGCGCACGAGTTCTTGCTCGCTCATGTGCATGTGCTGCGGATCGGCCAGCAGGGCCAGGGTCTCGGCCTCTTCCTCGGCTTCCGAACGCTCGTCGACGCGTTGCAGGGTGCCGATCAGGGTTTCCTTCAGGCCGTCGGCGTCGATCACATCGTCGGCGATCTCGCGCAGGGCCACCACGGGGTTCTTGTCGTTGTCCCGATCGACCATGATCTGGGCGCCGGCGGACACGGCGCGGGCGCGGTGAGCGGCCAGCAGCACGAGGCTGAAGCGGTTGGGAACCTTCTCGACGCAATCTTCGACGGTGACGCGGGCCATGGAGTCTCTCGGCAATTGAATAGAACAAAATAGGGAACGGCGGCCTTCATGGCAACGCCGAACGGGTAAATTGCTATTGCGGTGCGGCGTCACGGCCCACGGCGGCGGTCCGGGCCAGCTCTCCGGCGCTCTTGCCGCTCACCGGATGACGCCACTGCGGCGCGATCTCCGCCAGCGGTCCCATCACGAAATAGCGGTCCGCCGCCCGCGGATGCGGCAGGGTCAGCGGCCCCTCCAGCACCGTGCGTCCGTGGGCGATCAGGTCCAGATCCAGGGTGCGCGGCGCGTTGGCCTGCCCCCTCACCCGCCCGAACGCCTCCTCCAGCCCGTGCAGGGCCGCCATCACCTCCGGCGGCGACAGCTTGGTGCGCACCAGGGCCACCCCGTTCAGGAACGGCGGGTCGTGAGGGTCCGGCCAGGCCGCCGAGCGCCACCAGCGCGACACCCGCACCGGTTCCAGCCCCACCCCAGCCATCCGCTCCAGCGCCGCCTGCAGCGCGTCCGCGACCGAAGCGTGGGCTCCACGCAGGTTGCCGCCGAACGCGATCACCGCTAGCTGATTTGAGTTGGGCATAGGGACTTTGGAACTTCACTCATGACTTGCAGGCAATCGCCCTGTCTCATTGACGTCGCCGGTACCGTTTATGGGCGCCTAGTCTGATGGCTATCAACCCCGAACCCGGTCGCGACTGTCCCCTCTGCCCCCGCCTGGTGGCATACCGCGAGGAAAACCGGCGCAAGGAGCCGACCTGGTTCAACGGCCCCGCGCCCTCCTTCGGCGATCCGGATGCCCGTCTGCTGGTGGCGGGCCTGGCGCCCGGACGCGGCGGCGCCAACCGCACGGGCCGCCCCTTCACCGGCGACTACGCCGGCAAGCTGCTTTACGAAACCCTCGACAAGTTCGGCTTCTCCGAAGGCAAGTTCCAGGCCCGCACCGACGACGGCGTGCGCCTGATCGACTGCATGCTCAGCAACGCCGTTCGCTGCGCTCCGCCCGGCAACAAGCCCCTGCCGGTCGAGGAGACCACCTGCCGTCAGTTCCTCAGCGCCCGCATCGCCGCCCTGCCCCAGCTGAAGGCCATCGTCTGCCTGGGCGATGTGGCGCGGCGTAATGTGCTGAAGGCGGTCGGATTGAAGGGCTCGGCGGCTCCCCCGGGCCACGGGCTGCAGTTCCAGGCCGGCCCCTACCGCCTGTTCTCCAGCTACCACTGCTCGCGTCTCAACACGAACACGGGCCGGCTCACCACCCCCATGTTCGAAGCGGTATTCGCCGACGTGCGAGCTTACTTGGACGGGCTGGAGTAGCCGCTAGCGGCTGGCGTAGTTGCGGTCGCGGCGGTCGGCCATCGCCATCTGATAGGCGTGGAACACGTCCAGGCGGCCGCGGCCGTAGACGGTGTCGCCCTGCGCGCCGCCGCCGCTCTGGGCGGAACGGAGCAGCAGGTCCACGGCCTGACGGCCGGTCATCTCGGGGAAGGCCTGCATCAGCAGGGCCAGGGCGCCGGCCACGTGCGGCGCGGCGAAGGATGTACCGGAGATCAGGGCGCAGGTGTCGGCGTCGCAGTCGGTGACCACCCGCTTGCCCGGCGCGCTGATGTAGGCGGCGCGCGCGGGGCCGGCGCGATTAGAGAAGGCGGCCATCTGGCCTTCCTTGTCGACCGCGCCCACGGCCAGGACCGAACCGGCGAAGCGCGGATCGGCGGCGTAACGCCCAGGCCAGGCCGGCTGCAACTTGCCATCGTTGCCTGCTGCCACGATCACGACCGCGCCGGACTTCACAGCCCGGCCCAGCGCCGCCTCGAACTTCTGGCCCAGCGGCTCGTCGCCGGCCAGGGACAGGTCGATGATGCGCACCTTCTTGGACACCGCGTAGTCCAGCGCCTTGGTCAGGTTGTTGGCCGAGAAGGCGCATTCGTCCTTGCAGGCGCCGTCGCTGTCGGCGCGCACCGACAGCACCTGGGCGTCATAGGCCACGCCCACAGCCCCAACCCCTTCGGGCGAACCCACCAGGGTCTCGGCGATGTAGACGGCGTGGCGGTCGGTCTTGGCCGGGTCCTTGCGGCCCGGGATGATGTCGATCGAGGCGTTGGAGATGTTGCCGGCCAGGCCCGCCGAAGCGCCGCTGAGGCCGGAGTCGATCACCGCCACCGTCACGCCCTTGCCGGTCAGGCCCAGTGCGTGAAGCTTGTCCGCGCCAATGGCGCGAACGCCCCAGCTCAGGCGGTAGGCGCGGGTCTCGGAGGTGTCTTCGTTACGCTTCTGGGTGTCCTGGGCGGCGCCGGCGGGGCCCAGCGTATCGACCAGGGCGGCGGACACCATCTCGGCCCGGGCCGTCGACATCGCACCAAGCGCGAGGGTCAGGGCCAGTCCCGCGGCCAGTATCGCCTGGCCTTTGCCGTCCGTACGCTTGCGCACTTTTTGGTCGCCCCCGAAGGCCACGTCTCGATAATCCGTTTTTCGCGACCGGCTGGAACTTTTTCGGCGTTCCGAAAACGCCTGCCCAATCAGTCGCCTATTTGGCTTATCGAGTTTTTGCGGTGCGTCGAGCTTGGCAGTAAGCACCTTTTTGACGCAGGCGGCCTATCTCCCCTTAGAGACGGTCAAGCTGCTCACAAAATAGTCATCCGCGGTCACGCATCAGGCGCCCCTGCTCGCGCTTCCAGTCGCGTTCGGCCTCGACCTCGCGCTTGTCGTGAGCCTTCTTGCCCTTGGCCAGGGCCACCTCCAGCTTCACCATGCCCTTCTCGTTGAAGTAGAGCTTGGTGGGAATCAGCGTCTTGCCGTCCCGCTGCACGGCCCCCAGCATCTTGTCGATCTCCTTGCGGTGCAGGAGCAGCTTCCGCGGCCGGCGCGGGTCGTGGTTGAAGCGATTCGCCGGGCCGTATTCGGGGATGTAGGCGTTGATGAGGGTCAGCTCGCGCCCCTCCGCCGAGGCGTAGGATTCGGCGATATTGGCCCGCCCGTCCCGCAGCGCCTTGACCTCGGTGCCGGTCAGCGAAAGCCCCGCCTCGTAGGTCTGCTCCAGGAAGTAGTCGAAGCGGGCCCGGCGGTTCTCGGCGATCAGCTTGTTCTTGCCCGCGTCGCCCTTGTCCGTCTTGCCGGTCACCGGCTGGCGGCGCGGTTAGGCAGGCTGGCTTCGGCGCCGGCCTCACGCATGGCCGCGAGCACCGCCGGCTTCACAGCCTCGGCGCAGGGCGTCACCGGCAGGCGCACTTCCTCGTCGCAAAGGCCTAGGTGCGCCAGGGCGAACTTGGTCGGCGCCGGGGAAGCGTCCAGGAACAGCGCCTTGTGTAGCCGGATCATGCGGTCCTGCTGATAGAGGGCGCCCGGCCAGTCGCCGGCCATGCAGGCGTTCATGAAGCTCGCGAAGGCTTCGGGGACCACATTGCAACTGACCGAGATGCAGCCGTGCCCGCCGTGCGCCATGTAACCCAGCGCCGAGGGATCGTCCCCCGTCAGCAGCACGAAGTCCTCCGGGCACTCCAGCCGCATCAGGCTGATCCGCGCCAGATCGCCGGTGGCGTCCTTGACCCCGGCCATGTTGGGCAGTTTGGCCAGGCGCGCGATGGTCTCGGTCGACACGTCCGAACCGGTCCGGCTCGGCACATTGTAGATCAGCACCGGCAGCTGCACGGCGTCGTTGATCGCCTTGTAGTGTTGGTAGATGCCCTCCTGGCTGGGGCGGTTGTAGTAGGGCGAGACCACCAGGGCCGCGTCCGCGCCCACCGTCTTGGCGAAATGCACCAGTTCGATGGCCTCGGCGGTCGAGTTGGAGCCCGCCCCGGCGATCACCGGTACGCGGCCGGCGGCGGTCTTGACGCACAGCTCCACCACCCGGCGGTGCTCGTCGTGGCTGAGAGTGGCCGTCTCGCCCGTGGTGCCGACCGGCACTAGGCCGTGCACGCCGCCGGCGATCTGACGCTCCACCAGGGCGACGAACGCGTCCTCATCGACCGCGCCGCCGGAAAACGGCGTGACCAGCGCCGGAATTGCGCCCTTGAACAGAGGGTTAGTCATGATGTGCAATAAGCCGTGATGTGTCGCCGCGGGGAGTTGCGGCCCAATTTTCTGCGGACAATATGGCCCCGCAGGGGGCACAAGCAATAATAGACTCCCCTGTGAGTCGCCGCCGGAGTGGAAAGTTGGCCTATTGGACCCGAGTTTTGCTGGGAGCCGCCTGCGTCGCGGCTCTGACAGGCTCGGCCGTGGCCCAGGGCACGGTGCGCGACACCCCCGCCGCGCCGGGCGCCCTCACCGTCACCATCGCCGCCCCGACCGCCAACGACATCGAATGGGTCCGCACGGGCCTGGCCGCCGTCCGCTCCGGCAACCTGGATCAGGTGCGCATCGCCGAGAGCAACCTGGCTCAGCCGGTGGCGCGCAAGATCGTGGAATGGGCATCCGCCGACCAGATCGGCGCCCGCCTGACGTTCACCGAGGCCGATCAGGCCCTGCGTGATCTGAACGGCTGGCCCCGCCGCGCCAACCGCGTGGCCCTGGCGGAAAAGGCCGGCGCCGCCTCCGGCCTGTCGCCGCGCCAGGTGATCGACTGGTTCCACGGCGCCGATCCGGCCACCCCCGACGGGGCCATGACCCTGGCGGCCGCCTATCAGCAGCTCGGCCAGCCGGCCAGCGCCGAGGCCCTGATCAAGCACTACTGGCGCGACCGCGCCTTCGAGATCGAACCTCAGCGCCTGATGCTGGCCCGCTTCGGCGCCATGCTGACGGTGGACGACCACATCAAGCGGGCCGACACCCTGCTCTACGGCCAGCAGGGCCCGGCGGCGAAAGAGATGCTGCCCCTGCTGCCCGCCGAACAGCAGGTCCTGGCCGAGGCCCGCATGGCCCTGCGCGCCAATGCCTCAAACGCCGCCGAAATGTTCGCCGCCGTGCCGCTGGAGCATATCCACGACCCGGGCCTGGCGGTGGAGCACGCCCGCTACCTCTACGCTCGCGACCTGGGCATCCAGGCCCTGCCGCTGCTGGCCGACTTCCCCAAGAACCTGCCCGAGGACGCCGCCAGCCGCTTCTGGCTGCTGCGCCGCCAGCTTGTGAATGTCGCGGTCCAGGCCGGCGACTACGTATCCGCCTATCGGGCGGTGGACGGCCACGGCCTGCCGCCGGGCGCCGACGCGGCGGACGCGGAGTTCCTCGGCGGCTGGATCGCCCTGACCAAGCTGCATGATCCGGCGCGAGCCGAGCAGTATTTCGGGCGCCTGTCGTTCATCGGCGCCTCGCCCATCACCGCCAGCCGGGCCTACTACTGGCGCGGGCGGGCGGAAGAGGCGCTGGGCGATCCGATCCAGGCCCAGGCCTATTATGGCCAGGGCGCCAAATACTACACGACCTTCTATGGCCAGCTGGCGGCCACCAAGAACGGCGTCACCGAGCTGGTGCTGGGCGCCGATCCGGTCGCCACGCCGCTGGACCACGCCCGCTTCGACGCCGCCGAACTGATCCAGGCCGCCAAGATCCTGGCTCAGGCCGGCGACCACACCCTCTACCGCAGCATGCTGATCGCGGCGGCCGACGCCCTCCCCACGGCGGGCGACGAGGCCCTGCTGGTGGATTTCGCCCAGGCCAACGGCGACCAGGACCTGGTCATGCGCATCGTCCGCCTGGCGGCCCAGCGCGGTCTGGTCCTGCCCGAGCGCGGCTATCCCCTGCGCGAGCCGCCCGAGACTTCGCCGGTGGAGGCGCCCTTCGTGCTGGGCATCATCCGTCAGGAAAGCGGCTTCGACGCCCGCATCCGCTCTGGGGCCGGGGCGCGCGGCATGATGCAGCTGATGCCGAGCACGGCCAAGCGCCTGGCCTCACGCAACGGCATGCGCTTCAAGGAGGCGATGCTGGACGACCCGGACTACAACATGCGCCTGGGCTCCGGCTTCCTGGGCGATCTGGTGTCCCAGTTCGACGGCTCCTACCTGATGGCCACCGCCGCCTATAACGCCGGGCCGGGCCGCCCGCCGAAGTGGATCGAGGCCTGCGGCGACCCGCGCGCCTCCTCCACCGATCCGGTCGACTACATCGAGTGCATCCCCATCGGCGAGACCCGCAACTACGTTATGCGGGTGCTGGAGAACATGCAGGTCTATCGCGCCCGCCTCGGCGGCGGCCACGCCCGCCTGACCCTGGCGGCGGATCTCAAGCGCGGCGGCTATGCCCGGGCGTCCGACCCCAATGCGACCGCCCAGAACACCCTGACCCCGAGCCTGGCCGTGATCCGCAGCGACACCCCTACCGGCATTGTCGCCTCCACACCCATCCCCAATCCGCCGGCCGCTGCGGAGTCCGCCGAACACCCTGTCCTGGAAAAGGGTGTCATCCACCACACCAAGACCCAGGCCGAGCTGGCCAAGGCGAAAAAGGTCAAGGTGAAGGGCCACGGCGCCAAGCACGCCAAGAAGCGGCGCAAGTCCTAGGTCTGAGCGATCGCCCGCGTATAGACGGCGGCATCGACATTGCCGCCCGAGGCGACAACCACGGTCGTGCGCCCCTTGGTCTCGATCCGCCCCGCCAGCACCGCCGCCAGGGCCACCGCCCCGCCGGGCTCCAGCACCAGCTTCAGGTATTTGAAAGCGAAGGCCATGGCCGCCAGGGCTTCCTCGTCGCTGACGCCGAAGGCGCCGGACAGATTCTTCTGGTTCAGCGCGAAGGTCATTTCGCCGGGCGCGGGCGCCATCAGGGCGTCGCACAGGCTGGCCGCCTTGGGCTTCACCGTGATCGGGCGGCCCAGCGCCAGGCTCTGGGCGTGATCGTCATAGGCTTCCGGCTCGACCACATAGAGGCGCGTCTCAGGCGACAGGGCTTTGAACGCCAGGCCGATCCCCGCCGCCAGCCCACCGCCGGACGCGGGGCACAATAGCTGATCCGCCGTCTCGCCCAGCGCCTTCAGCTGATGGGCGGCCTCCAACCCGGCGGTCCCCTGCCCGGCCATCACGTAGAAGTCCTCGAAGGCGGGCACGACCACGGCGCGCCGTTCTGCCGCGATCGTGGCGGCGATCTCTTCGCGCGACTGGGTCCAACGGTCGTACAGGACCACCTCGCCCCCAAGCGCCTTGGTCCCCTCGATCTTGGCCTGGGGCGCGTCCATCGGCATGACGATCAGCGCCGGGGTCCCCAGCATCGCCGCTGCCGACGCCACGCCCTGGGCATGGTTGCCCGAGGAAAACGCCACCACCCCGCGCGTCAGTTCGTCCGCATTGAGCCGGCTGATGCGATTGTAGGCCCCGCGGAACTTGAACGAGCCGGTGCGCTGCAGGCATTCGGGCTTGATGAACACCTTGCCGCCCGTCAGGGCGTCCAGCACGTCGTGGCGGACCAGGGGCGTCTTGACCGCCAGCCCCTCAAGCCGGGCGGCGGCGTCCACAACATCGTCGAAACTGGGCAGGTGCATGGGCGCTTTTAGAGGACAATCCCGCTTCCCCGGCAAGTCGGCGGCTTTACCGGCGGCCCCGGGCCCCGTAATGCGGGACGCATGAGTACGGACCCCACCGTCGCGCCGGACGCCCTGGTAATGCGCACCACGGCCTGGCCCGACTATGCCCTGATCGACAGCGGCGGCGGACGCAAGCTGGAGCGCTATGGCCGTTTCCGCGTCGTGCGGCCCGAGCCCCAGTGCCTCTGGCCGCCTCGCCTTCCGGCAACCGAATGGGACAGCGCCGATGCCGTGTTCGACCCTTCCGACGAGGACGAGGCCGGCAACTGGCGCTTCAAGGGCGGCGCCATTCAGCCCTTTCCCCTCGGCTGGGGCGATGTGCGCTTCCACGGCCAGTTCACCAACTTCCGTCACCTGGCCTTCTTCCCCGAGCAGGCCGCCAACTGGACCTGGCTGCGCGAGCGCGTCATCGCCGCAGGTTCAGACTGCAAGATATTGAACCTGTTCGGCTATACCGGCGTCGCCAGCCTCGTCTGCGCCGCCGCCGGCGCCGCCGTGACCCACGTCGACGCCTCCAAGCGTGCGATCGGCTGGGCGCGCGACAACGCGGCCCTGGCCGGCATGGCCGACAAGCCGATCCGCTGGATTTGCGAAGACGCCCGCCGCTACGTCCAGCGCGAGGTGCGCCGCGAAGCGCGCTACGACGGCGTCATTCTCGACCCGCCCAAATACGGTCGCGGTCCGAACAATGAAGTCTGGCGTCTGTTCGAAGATTTACCCGAACTTACAAAGCTCTGTGCCCAGATCCTGTCGGACGGCGCCAGCTTCATCCTGCTTAACGCCTACGCCGCCCGTATCTCCGGCGTGGCGCTGGGCCACCTGCTGGCCGCCGAGATGCAAGGGCGCGGCGGGCGCATCGAATGGGGCGAGCTGGCTCTGCAGGAAGAGACGACAGACCGCCAAATCGGCCTGTCCTTCTTCGCCCGCTGGACGCCGGACACGTGAACACCCGCCAGATCACCTCCCTGACCAACCCCACGGTCAAGGCCGTGCGCGGCCTGCATCTGCGCAAGGAGCGCGAGGAGAGCGGCCTCTTCCTCGCCGAAGGCCTCAAGATCGTCATCGAGGCCATCGACCTCGGCCACGCGCCCCGCATCCTGATGCACGGCCCGGACGCTGGTCAGCATCCCATGCTGAAGAAGGCCGTCGCGGCCACCGCCGCCGCCGGAGGCGAGGTGATCGAGGTCAGCCGCGAGGTGCTGGAGAAGGTCTCGCGCCGCGACAACCCCCAGGCCGTAATGGCTGTTTTTCCTCAGGTTTTTACGCCACTCCATGACATCGATCCCGCTACCGCCCCCTGCTGGGTGGCGCTGCAGGCGGTGCGGGACCCCGGCAACCTCGGGACCATCATCCGCACGGCGGACTCCGCCGGCTGCGGTGGTGTGATCCTGGTGGGCGACTGCACCGACCCTTATTCGGTGGAGGCCGTGCGCGCGACCATGGGCTCGGTGTTCGCCGTGCGTATCGCCAAGGCCACGGTCGAGGAATTCCTGGCCTGGCGCCAAACCTGGCCCGGCTCGGTGGCGGGGACTCTGCTCTCGGCCACGGTCGACTACCGCCAAGCCGACTACCGCGCGCCAACCCTGATCCTGATGGGCAACGAGCAGCAGGGCCTGCCGCCCGAACTCGCCGCCGCCTGCGACGTGACGGTCAAGATCCCCATGCGCGGCCGCGCCGACAGCCTCAACCTCTCGGTAGCCACCGGCATCATGATCTACACCGTGACCGGCTGACGCCCCGCGTCTCCGCAGATATTTGAAAGTGATTTCTGTGCGAAGCGGGCGCCCCCGGCCCCGGCTCTGGCGCACCTTGCGGTCATCAAACCGAAGGATCGCCCATGCGCCGCGCGCTTGCCCTGCTTTCCCTGACTCTGGCCGCCGCCCTAGCCCTCCCCGCTGTGGCCGCGCCCCCGGACATTGCCGGCGTATGGGTAATCCGGCCTCGCGAGGGCCGCCCCCCGCAGAACCCGCCCAAGCTCACGCCGTCCTACGCCGCGGCGGCGGCTAGGCGCCGTGCGGCCGTCCAGGCAGGCTATGTGCGGGAAGTGACCGGCATGATCTGCGGCCAGAGCGGCGGTCCGCAACTCTACCAGATCCGGTCGCCGTTCGAGATATTCAGCGGCTTCGGTCGAATGACCTTCATCTTCGAGACCGAGATGAATAACCAGCCGCACACGATCTACATGGAAGAAAAGGTCCAGCCGCAGAACATCTATCCCAGTTTCAACGGCCACTCGATCGGCCACTGGGAGGGCAAAACCCTGGTGATCGACACGGTTGGCTACATCGGCCGCGGCCCGCTGATCGGCCAAGTGCCGCGCACCACCACAAGTCACGTCACCGAGCGCTTCACCCTCTCGCCCGACGGCCAAACCCTGACCAACCAGCTCAAGGTTGAAGACCCTCAGGCCCTGCTTGAGCCTTGGACCGCCACCCTGGTGTTCGACCACAAGCCCAATACCGAAGAGCGCTTCGAGGTCTGGTGCGATCTCGACATGGAAGCGCTCAAGGCCACTGATCTGGAAGGTCTGAAGGACGTCGATCCGGAAATCGCCATCCTCCTGGACGGCTCGACCACCGACCCGGCGGTCAAGATCGCCAAGGCCGCCAAGGCGGGCAAATAGCCTAGGCCGCTTCGCTCGCGATCGACCGAAGGGCTTCCTCGAACGCCTCGGGCGGCTGACCGCCGGAGATCAGGTACTTCTGATTGATGATCACGGCGGGCACCGAATTAATCCCCGCCGCCTGCCACTGCCGCTCCGCCTCACGCACCTCGGCGCCGTAACGTCCGGACGTAAGCACTTCCAGCGCCTGGGCTTTATCCAGCCCAGCCTTCTCGGCGGCCTCGACCAGCACCGCGTGATCCGCCGGGCTTTGGCCATGGGTGAAATAGGCGTCGAACAGGGCGTGCTTCAGCGGCGCCTGACGCCCCTCGATCCCCGCCCAGTGCAGCAGGCGGTGGGCGTCAAAGGTGTTGTAGATGCGGCTCTGCTCGGAGGTCTTCATGGTGAACCCGACCTGGGCGGCGCGCTGGCGGATCGCATCGCGGTTGGCGGCGGACTGCTCAGGCGTGGAGCCGTACTTCTGGCCGATGTGCTCGACGATGTTCTGCCCCTCGGGCGCCATGTTCGGGTTCAACTCGAACGGCTGGAAGTGGATGTCGGCCGCCACCACGTCCTTGGCCCGCTCCAGCGCCTCCTCCAGGCCTTGCAACCCGATGATGCACCAGGGGCAGGACACGTCGGACACGAAGTCGATGCGGATAGGCTTGGTCATGGCGGTTTCCCTGACGGCGTTGCGCACAAGATAGGCGCGCCAGCGCCGCGATAAAGCCCTGAGGCGCGCTCCGAGCCGCACTGAGCGTCTGAATCCTTGACGCGGAAGCTTCGCAATCTGGAACAATCATGCCGTAACCGAACGAGGCCGCCGCCGATGGGCGCAAAGATCGCCAAGACCCTGCTCCTGCCCGCTCTCCTCCTGGCCGCCCTGGCTGGAGCCGCTGAGGCCAGGCCCGCCCGCATCCCCATCCGCGTGGTCGTCGTCACCACCTTCGAGATCGGCAAGGACACCGGTGACGCACCGGGCGAATTCCAGGCCTGGGCCGAGCGCCTGCCGCTCAAAGAAGCCCTCGCTCCCTCCGCCGGCGCCCGCTCCCTGCGCTACAACGCCAAGAAGCACGTGCTGGGCATCGTCGCTGGCTCGGGCTCGATCAACGCCGCCGCCTCGACAATGGGCCTGGGCCTCGACCCCCGCTTCGACCTCAGCCACGCCTACTGGATCATCGCCGGCATCGCCGGGATCAACCCCGCCCAGGGCTCGGTAGGCTCGGCGGCCTGGGCCGAGTGGGTGGTGGACCGCGACCTCAGCCACGAGATCGACGCCCGCGAAATCCCGCCGGATTGGTCCACCGGCGTCATCCCTCTCAACCGCGTAAAACCCTATCAGGGCCCGCCGCCAGGCCCCGGCATCTACAGCCCGAACGCCTATCACCTGGACCCCGGCCTCACCGCCTGGGCCTACAGCCTGACCAGGGACACGCCCTTAGACGACACCCCGGCCTTGCAGGGCATCCGCGCCCGCTACACTCAGGCCGAGGCCGGCAAGCCGCCGCACGTGATCCGGGGCGACGAGATCACCTCCATGAACTGGTGGACCGGCCCGATCATGACCAAGGTCGCCGAGGACTGGATGGCCTACTGGACCGACGGCAAGGGCGTCTCGGTCACCACAGCCATGGAGGACAGTGGTGTGATCAGGTCGCTGCAACTGCTTGAAAAGACGGGCCGGGTCGATCCGCGCCGCGTGCTGGTCCTGCGCACCGCCTCCAACTATTCGGCCCCGGGTCCGGACCAGACGGCGGCGCAGTTCGTCGCCAGTGAGATCGGCCCGGACCACAAGCTGTCGGCCTTCGTCCCAGCCCTGGAAGCGGCTTACAAGGTCGGCTCCCGCGTCGTCGACGAACTGTCGTCCCATTGGCCCCGGTACCGGGGCCATCTTCCGAACTAGGTCCCGCGCGGCTTGGCCCGCGCTGTCGGCGGCGCCTGCAGCGGGTCCTCCGGCCAGGGATGCTTGGGATAGCGCCCGCGCAGGTCGCTGCGCACGGCCTTCCACGATCCGCGCCAGAAGCCGGGCAGGTCCTTGGTCACCTGGATCGGCCGGCGCGCCGGCGACATCATCACCAACGTCAGCGGCACGCGTCCGCCCGCGATGGTCGGATGCTGATCCAGGCCGAACAGCTCCTGCACCCGCATCTCCACCGCCGGCCCGCCCTCCGCCTCATAGTCGATTGCCGCCCCGGTGCCCGCGGGCGTGACCCAGCTTTCGGGGGCAAGCTGATCCAGAGCATGCATCTGCGGCCAATCCATCAGCCCACGCAGCGCTTCGTGCAGGGCCGAGGCCGGGATATCCGCCAGACTGCCGCGTCCCATCAGCAAGGGCGCCAGCCAGGCCTCCAGATCGGCCGCCAGAGCCTCGTCCGACAGATCCGGTGCATCTCCCTGCCCCGCCCCCCGCAGAAAGGCCGCGCGGGCCCGCAGGCGGCGTGAGGCGTGGCCCCAGGGCAGCAGGTCCAGGTCGCCCCGCGCCTGATTCAGCAGAGTCCGCCCGATCATCGCCGGGTCGGGGCTGTCGATCAGCCGCTCTTCCACTAGCAGCTTGTCCAGCCGGGTGATGCGGCGGGCCTTCAGCCGCCCCCTGGGATCGGGCGCCAGCACCTCTTCGGTCTTCAGCCGGTCGGCGAAGGCGGCCAGCAGCGCCTCCTCCTCCAGCGGCGCGGCCAGCAGGATGCGGTCGCGCACCGCCCCGCCGCCAAGATCGCCCACCGCAAGCCACTTCTCCCGCGCCAGGGCGTCGGCGGGGTCGAGATAGGCGCCGCGCCCGGTCGCCAGCTGGAACTCCCCGAGCGCGCCCCGCGCCTTGGCGATCCGATCCGGATAGGCCTCCGCCAGCAGGAGCCCTGCGTCCAGCGGCTCGCCGGCCTCCGCCTGCCTGCCCGCCTGCTTGGCCCAACGGTCCGCCAGGGTGCGGGCGTCGGCGGCGCGGTTGCCCTTGTCGCGCTCCAACTGCTCCAGCCGGTGACGCAGGTCGACGTCGGTCCCGCCCAGAGCCCGCTCGGTAATCAGGGCGGCGATCCGCGCGGCGCGGCGGGCGTCTCCGGCAGCCGCGCCCTTCAGCACCATGTGCGCCAGCCGGGGCGGCAAGGGCAGTTCGGCCAGAGCCTTGCCGTGATCCGTCAGCCTTCCTGCCTCGTCCAGCGCCTGCAGCCGGCCTAGCAACGCACGGGCCTCTTTGAAGGCGGAGGGCGGCGGTAGGTCCAGGAAGGCCAGGGCGGCGGGATCCCGCGCGCCCCAGCGCGCCAAGTCCAGCGCCAGACCCGATAGGTCCGCTTCCAGGATTTCCGGCCGCTCGAACGCCGGCAGGGCCCGCGTCTCCGCCTCCTCCCACATCCGGTAGCAGGTCCCCGGTTGGGTCCGCCCTGCCCGCCCCCGCCGCTGGTCGGCGGCGGCGCGGCTGACGCGCACGGTGGCCAGCCGGGTCAGGCCGCTCGACGGGTCGAAGCGCGGGACCCGCGACAGCCCCACATCGATCACGACCCGCACGCCCTCGATGGTCAGGCTGGTCTCGGCGATGGAGGTGGCCAGCACCACCTTGCGGCGGCCCGGCGGCGGCGGGGCAATGGCGCGGTCCTGCTGGGCGGGCTCCAAGGCCCCATAAAGGGGGGCAATATCCACGGTCGGGTCGATCAGCCGGTCGGCGATCAGGCGCTCGGCCCGGCGGATCTCGCCCTGCCCCGGCAGGAACACCAGGATGCTGCCATCTTCCTCTGCCAGCACCCGCCCCACCAGCCGCGCCAGCTGGTCTTCCATCAGCATGCGCGGATCGCGGCCGAAGTAGCGGGTGTCGACCGGGAACATCCGCCCCTGGCTCTCGATCACCGGCGCATCGCCCAGCAGCGCCGAGACCCGCCCGCCGTCCAGCGTCGCCGACATCACCAGGATGCGCAGGTCCTCGCGCAGCAGCCCCTGAGCGTCCCGCGCCAGCGCCAGCCCGAGGTCCGCGTCCAGGCTCCGCTCGTGGAATTCGTCAAAGATGACCGCCGCAACGCCTTCCAGGGCCGGATCGTCCAGGATCATCCGGGTGAAGACGCCCTCAGTGACCACCTCGATGCGGGTTTTGGCGGATACCTTGGTCTGCAGCCGCACGCGGTAGCCGACCGTGTCGCCCGGCCGCTCGCCCAGGGTCTTGGCCATACGCTCGGCCGCGGCGCGGGCCGCCAGGCGGCGTGGCTCCAGCATGATGATCTTGCCGTCGCCCCTCCACGGCGCGTCCAGCAGAGCCAGAGGAACCACGGTGGTCTTGCCGGCGCCCGGCGCCGCCACCAGCACCGCGCAGTTGCACGCAGCCAGCGACGCCTTCAGCGCCCCCAGCACCTCATGAATCGGCAGCATGTCGGTAACTGGCGGCATGGCGGCCTCTTACGGCCCGCCGGTCCCCATGTCACTCGGCGGGAAGCACCTGACCCTGGTACTTGGCGTGCTTGCGGGCGTAGCCGAAGTAGACCACCAGCCCGACAATCATCCACACGAACAGCCGCATGAAGGTCGCCATCGGCAGGCTCATCACCAGATAGAGGCAGGACACCACCCCTAGCGGCGCGATCACCTTCCAGTAGGGCGTCTTGAACGGCCGCTCCATGTCCGGCTCTTTGATGCGCAGGTAGACGACCCCGGCGCAGATCAGGGAGAAGGCCAGCAGGGTGCCGACCGACACCAGCTCGCCCAAAAGCCCGATCGGGAACAGCCCGCCCATCAGGGCCGCCGCCGCCGCGGTGATCAGGGTGCCGGCCCAGGGCGTGCGCCGCTTGGAATGCACCTTGGCGAACAACCCCGGCAGCAGGCCGTCGCGGCCCATGGCGTAGAATATCCGCGACTGGCCGTAGAGCAGCGACAGCATGGTCGAGAACAGGCCGATCATGGCCCCCCACGTCACTACCGGCTTCAGCCAGGCCAGGGACGGACCGATGGCGTCCACGGCGGTATAGACCGGCGCCGGCACGTCCAGTTCACGGAACGGCAGCATGCCGGTGATGACCAGGCACATCAGCAGGTAAAGGGTGGTGCAGATGACCAGGGCCGCGATGATGCCGATCGGCATGTTCTTCTGGGGATTGATCGCCTCCTGGCCGGCGGTGGAGATGGTCTCGAAGCCGATGTAGGCGAAGAAGATCACCCCCGCGGCGGTGAATATCCCCGGCAATCCGTATTTGGTGGCGTGGGTGACGGGGTCCGTCTCCACCGGCGGAATGAAGGGATGCCAGTTGGCCGGATGGATGTGAGCGAAGCCGAACGCAATCACCAGCAGGACGACGCCAACCTTAATCATCACGACCACGTTGTTGAAGATCGCTGACTGGGTGATGCCCATGATCAGAATCCCGGCGGTGAACAGCAGCACCAGCACGGCGGGTACGTTGAGAACGGCCCCGGTGGCGATCAGGTGATACCCCTCCCCGGCCTTGAACGGCGCATCGGTGAAGATGGCCGGGATGTGGATGCCCAAATCCTTCATCGCCCCCACGAAATAGCCTGACCAGCCGACCGATACGGTGGATGCCGCGAACAGGTATTCGACGATAAGGTCCCAGGCGATGAGCCAGGCGACGAACTCGCCCAGGGTGGCGTAGGCGTAGGTGTAGGCCGAGCCCGACACCGGGATCATGGCCGACAGTTCGGCGTAGCAGAGGGCGGCGAAGGCGCAGACGATGCCCCCGAGAACGTAGGAGAGCACGATCGCAGGCCCCGCGTGCTGGGCGGCGGCCTGTCCGGTCAGGACGAAAATCCCCGCCCCGATCACCGACCCGATGCCCAGCGTGGTCAGGTTGAAGGCGCCCAGCCCCCGTTTCAGCGAGTGCGAGCCCTCTTCGCTGGCCTCGGCCAACAGGACATCGATCGGCTTCTTCGTGAAAAGTCCCATGCGGCCGAGCGCCCTTCTCAAGCCAATTGGTTGATGTCGCTCAGGAATCGATCCTGAAGCGATCACAGAAGGGCAGCATGGCTTGGCTTGGAGGTCAGGGCAACCGGCGTCGGGGCCCTAGGCGGCAGAACGGCGCTTGTGGTCGCTCATGCAGCGCTCCAGCACGGCGTGCATCACCGACAGCTGCACGGGCTTGGCGATATGGTCGACCATACCCGCCTGACGGCACTGTTCCAGGTTGCGGGCCATCACGTCGGCGCTCATGGCGATGATCGGGGTGGTCGCGTTCATCCCGCCGGAAGCCTGGATGGCGCGCGCGGCGGCCAGGCCGTCCATCTTGGGCATGTGCACGTCCATCAGGATGGCGTCATAGCCGATCTCGCTGCAGGCCTGCACCGCCTCCTCGCCAGACGCCGCTAGATCGACCTCGCAGCCCAGCAGCCCCAGCAGGGTCTCGCCCAGCAGGCGGTTCATCGCGTGATCGTCCACCACCAGCACCCGACCGCTGAGCGGCGCGGTCGGAGCCGGAGCTTCCCCGGCGGCCTTGGCCTTGGCCTCGATGCGCCGGGCCGGGACCTCGAACCAGAAGGTGGAGCCCACCGACAGGCGGCTCTCCACCCCGATACGGCCGCCCATCCGCTCCACCAGCCCCTTGCAGATGGCCAGGCCCAGGCCCGAGCCGCCGTAGTCACGGGTGGTGGAGCTGTCGGCCTGAGAGAAACGGGTGAACAGGCGGTCGATGACCTCCGGATCGACGCCGATGCCGGTGTCCTGCACCTCGAAGCGCAGCCGCTGCTCCTGCTCGAAGAAGACCACGGTCAGCAGCACATGGCCGAAGCTGGTGAACTTGACCGCATTGTTGAGCAGGTTGAGCAGAATCTGCTGCAAACGCTGGCCGTCGATCTCGTACTGCCCCGGCGCCATGTCCGCTTCCAGCCGCAGGGCCAGGCCCTTGGCGATGGCGGGCGCCTGCAGGATTTCCACGGCATGGGCGGCGCAGGCCTCCACGTCCAGCGGCTCGGCGTGCAATTCGATCTGCCCGGCCTCGACCTTGGAGAAGTCCAGGATGTCGTTCAGCACCGTCATCAGCGACTGGCCCGCCTGGGCGATCACCTCGACCTTGCCGCGGATACCGCCCGGCATGGCCGGATCGCGCAGCAGCACCTGGGTGAAGCCCAGGATGCTGTTCATCGGGGTGCGGATTTCATGGCTCATGGTGGCCAGGAAGTCGCTCTTGGCCCGGCTGGCGGTCAGGGCCCGGCGTCTCGCTTCACGCGCTGAGGCGGCGCGGCGCACCAGCAGCCGGCGCAGGCGCGCCTGCTCGGCGACCATGAAGGCGGCCAGAGACATGCCCAGCAGCGAGGTCAGGCAGACGCCCTGATAGAGCAGCGCCCGTTGTTCCAGTTGCCATTCGGGATGCAGGGCGAACGGCCCGGTCCCGTGCAGGGTCGCCGGCAGCAGGGTCAGGGCCACCAGCAGATTGCCGAACACCGCTCCGCGCGGGCCCAGCCGGATCGCGGTCAGCAGCAGCAGCGGGCTGATGATGAAGGACGACGGGAAGGCCTCTTGCTTGAACAGCAGAACGGCCACGATCGTAAGGCCGGTGAGGATGAGGGCAGTCTCGCGCCGGCTACGCCGCAGTTCGGGCATGGTCGGCTGCGACAGCAGCAGGGCCGCCGGCAGGATCACGGCCATCCCCATCACATGGGGCAGGAACACCCGGTGCAGACTGCCGATGTAGGCGTCTGCGCCGATCAGCTTGAAGGCGCCGGTCCTGAGGACCACGCCGAACGCCGCGGCCGGCAGAACCGCGAACAGTTGCAATTTCACGAACACAGAAGCGGTGCGCAGCAGACGGCGCGGCCCCATGACTTGGCGCGCCAAAAGGCCACCCACCACGCCCTCGGCGACGTTGAACATCACCCGCATCAGAGCGAGCGCCGCGAAATCCGAGGTCGCCAGCATCAGCACGGCGGTGCTGACCACCACCGCCGCCATGCAGGCCCAAAGCACGCGCCGCTCCAGCAGCAGCACCATGGCGGCGATCACGGCGTTGGAGGGCCAGAACGGCGGCACGGCGTCCCGGCCGATCAGCTTCAGGCTGACCCAGAGCGCCGCAGCATAGGCCACGCACAGCAGGACGCCCGTCAATGCCTGCCGCGCAACGCCGTCCTGCGTCTGGTCCTTCATGGCGTCGACTTCATCCCCTAGGCGCCCGCACTGTCACGATTGTGAGCGGCGAAGTCTTAAGGAGGGCCTTAGATCGCTGGTCGGGAGCACGCGTTATTCAACTGAGTCGCGAAGTCTCGGGAATCTCAGTCGGTCGGATTCGGCAACAAACCCGGCGTCCAGCTTGCCCGCGTGTTGCAATATCGAAATTCCGCAGTGACTCTGGTTTGGAACAAGACCGAGCATGGAAGTCGATTTGAGCCGCAACCCAGGGTCCAGCGCCCACATCCTGATGGTCGACGACGACCCGGGCATCCGAGACGTCGTATCCGAATTCCTCACCCGTCACGGCTACACCGTGGAAACGGCCGGGGACGCCGCGGGTATGGAGCGGGCGCTGGAGCGCGGCGACATCGACCTGATGGTGCTCGACATCATGCTGCCCGGCGAGGACGGCCTGTCGATCTGCCGCCGCGTGGCCGGCACCGGCCCGGCCATCATCATGCTCAGCGCCATGGGCGAGGACACCGACCGCATCGTCGGGCTGGAGATCGGCGCGGACGACTACCTGCCCAAGCCCTGCAACCCGCGCGAGCTGCTGGCCCGCGTGCGCGCCGTCCTGCGCCGCCGCCAGGAACCCAAGGTGATCGAGGATCATCACGGCGGCGTCCTGGAATTCGCCGGCTGGCGCCTGGATCTGGTCCGCCGCGAGCTGCGCACACCCCAGGGCGTGGTCATCAACCTGTCCAGCGGCGAATTCTCCCTGCTGCGCGCCCTGGTGGAGCGGCCCCAGCGGGTGCTGACCCGCGATCAGCTGCTCGACTTCGCCCGCGGCCCCGAGACCGAGGCCTACGACCGCGCCATTGACGTGCAGATCAGCCGCCTGCGCAAGAAGCTGGACGACGGCGCCGGCGGCCAGGAGCTGATCCGGACCATCCGCAACGAGGGCTACATGTTCAGCGCCAAGGTGGTGCGGACGTGAAGTTCAAGTTGCTGGACAAGGGCGGGGGCACCCTCTTCGCCCAGGTTTTTGCCCTGGTCCTGGTAGCCATCATCGGCGCCCAGGCGATCAACCTGCTGATCGTCTTCAACCTGCCACCGCCGACCCCCAACTTCTATACCGAGACCGACGTGGTGCGGGCTCTGCGCGGCGAACCCAGCGCGGCGCGCGGCAAGCTGCTGGTTCACGCGGAAAGCGCCGAACCGGTCACCGATCAGGACGCCCGCATCGGGTTCAGCCGTTTCCGCGCGGGCCTGGCCTCTAACCTCGGCATCAAGGAAGACGACATTCTGGTCATTACCGAAGGCGGCCCGCCGGACCGGCGCGGCTATCGCCTGGTGCGTGACCGCCTCAATGAGCAGGGCGGCCAGTCGCGCGAGGAAAGCTTCGTGATGTCGCCGTTCAAGCTCGCCTTGAAACTGCGCAACGGCCACTGGGTCACCGTCCAACCCGTCGACCGGGGCTCACTCGCGCCCTGGCAACAGCGGTTCGTCATCTGGTTCGCCATCAGTTCGGTGGCCTTGATCCCCCTGGCCTATTTCTTCTCGCGCAGCCTCGTCAGACCCATCACCAGCTTCGCCGAGGCCGCCGAACGGTTCGGCCGCGACCCCCGCGCACCGCCCCTGGCCCTGAAGGGCTCGTCGGAGATCACCACGGCGGTGACCGCCTTCAACGAGATGCAGGACCGCCTTCGCCGCTACGTCGAGGACCGCACCAGCATGGTGGCGGCCATCGCCCACGACCTGCGCACCCCTCTCACCCGCCTGCGCTTCCGCGTCGAGGCGGCGCCCGAGGAGGCGCGGGCCAAGATGAACTCCGACATCGACCAGATGGAGGCCATGATCGCCGCCACCCTGGTGTTCGTGCGCGACGCCGCCGGCGATCCGCAGCGCTCGCGGCTTGAGCTGTCGTCCCTGCTGGAAAGCGTGGTCGACGACATGGCCGAGACCGGCGCCGACGTCACCGTGCAGCATACCGAGAAGGTCATCATCGACGCCGACGGCCTGGCCCTGCGTCGCCTGCTCACCAACCTGCTGGAAAACGCCTTGAAGTACGGCGTGCGCGCCCGCACCCGCCTGTCGGTCAAGAACGGCCTGGCCGAGATCGACGTGGACGACGACGGCCCCGGCGTGCCGATCCCCGAGCTGAACCGCGTGTTCGACCCCTTCTACCGCCGCGAACCCTCCCGCAGCCGCCAGACCGGCGGCATCGGCTTGGGCCTCTCCGTCGCCCGCTCCATCGCCCGCGCCCACGGCGGCGACGTGGATCTCGTGAACCGCCCCTCCGGCGGCCTGACGGCGCGGGTCACTCTGCCGGTCTGACCGCGCACACGGGCCTATAGCTTCTCTAATGGCCCTCCGATCAAAGATGCGCTGCCAAGGCGCGCCCGCCCCTGTAAACCCTCACGCTCGGCGTCCTATCTAAGCGCCTGGATTTCTTGGTGACGTTGCTTTGACGATGACAGCCCATACGCCCACCTCCGCCTTCGACGCCGCGTCCCGCAGACCCCTGTCGGACCACCTGCGCCGCCTGGAGGCGGAGTCGATCGAGATCATGCGCGAGGTCGCCGCCGCGTTCGACAATCCGGTGATGCTCTATTCGATCGGCAAGGACTCGGGCGTCATGCTGCACCTGGCGGCCAAGGCCTTCTATCCGTCCAAGCTGCCCTTCCCGCTCCTGCACGTCGACACCAAATGGAAGTTCGCCGACATGATCCGCCACCGCGACTCCATCGTGGAGCGTTATGGCGTGGACCTGCTGGTCTACACCAACCAGGACGGCGTCGATCGCGGCATCAACCCCATCGCCTCCGGCTCGTCTCTGCACACCCAGGTGATGAAGACCGACGCCCTGAAACAGGCGCTGGACAAGTACGGCTTCGACGCGGCCTTCGGCGGCGCCCGCCGCGACGAGGAAAAGAGCCGGGCCAAGGAGCGCATCTTCTCGTTCCGCTCGGAAGGCCACGTCTGGGACCCGCGCAACCAGCGCCCCGAACTTTGGCGGCTCTACAACACGCGCATCGCCAAGGGCGAGACGATCCGCGTCTTCCCCCTGTCCAATTGGACCGAGCTCGACATCTGGGAATACACCCGCGCCGAGGCCATCCCCATCGTGCCCCTGTACCTGGCCGCGCCGCGCCCCGTGGTGCAGCGCGACGGCATGCTGATCATGCGTGACGACGACCGCATGCCGCTGAAGCCCGGCGAGGTCGAAGAGATCCGCTCGGTGCGCTTCCGCTCCCTCGGCTGCTATCCGCTGAGCGCGGCTGTGGAATCTGAGGCCGCCACCCTGGACGACATCATCGACGAGATGCGCGTCAGCCGCACCTCCGAGCGCCAAGGCCGGCTGATCGACACGGACGAGTCCGCCTCGATGGAGAAGAAGAAGCGCGAGGGGTACTTCTGATGAGCGAAACTCTCGTCAAAGCCGCCCCCGGCGGCGCGGTGCAGACCGGAAACGGCCGCGGCCTGCTGCGCTTCCTCACCTGCGGTTCGGTGGACGTCGGCAAGTCGACCCTGATCGGCCGCCTGCTCTACGACTCCAAGCTGATCTTCGAAGACCAGCTGGCCTCGCTGGAGCGCGATTCCAAGAAGCACGGCACCGTCGGCGAGGATATCGACCTCGCTCTGCTGGTGGACGGCCTGGAGGCCGAGCGGCAGCAGGGCATCACCATCGATGTCGCCTACCGCTTCTTCACCACGCCCAATCGCTCCTTCATCGTCGCCGACACCCCCGGCCACGAGCAGTACACCCGCAACATGGCCACCGGCGCCTCCAACGCCGATCTGGCCGTGATCCTGATCGATGCCCGCAAGGGCGTGCTGACCCAGACCCGCCGGCACAGCTACATCTGCTCGCTGCTGGGCGTGAAGCACCTGGTCGTGGCGGTGAACAAGATCGACCTGGAAGGCTACAGCCAGCAGGTCTTCGACCGGATTGTCGCCGACTACCTGGACTTCGCCAAGACGCTCGGCTTCGAGACCATCACCCCAATCCCGATGTCCGCCCGTTACGGCGACAACGTCTACACCCGCTCGGACAAGCTGCCCTGGTTCAAGGGCAAGACCTTGATCGAACACCTTGAAACCATTGATGTTGAGTCCACCGCCGCGGCCAAGGCGTTCCGCTTCCCGGTGCAGTGGGTCAACCGCCCCAACCTCGACTTCCGCGGCTTCTCGGGCACCGTCGCCTCCGGCGTGGTCAAGCCCGGCGACAAGGTCGTGGTGGCCGCCTCGGGCCGCGAGACCCAGGTCGAGCGCATCGTCACCTATGACGGCGATCTGGCCGAGGCCCGCGCGGGCGACGCCGTCACCCTGACCCTCAAGGACGAGGTCGATATCGCCCGCGGCGACCTGCTGGTCCCGCCCACCGCCCGTCCTGAAGTCGCCGACCAGTTCGCCGCCCACCTCTTGTGGATGACCGACGAGCCCCTGCTCCCCGGCCGCTCCTACCTGATGCGTATCGGCACCCAGGTCAGCCCCGTGAAGGTCACGGCGCTGAAGCACAAGATCGACGTCGACACCCTAGAGCACCTGGCCGGGCGCACCCTGGCGCTCAACGAGATCGGCTTCTGCAACTTCTCCACCGCCAACCCGATCGCCTTCGACCCCTACGTCGATAACCGCGAGACCGGCGCCTTCATCCTGATCGACCGCTACACCAACGCCACGGTCGGCGCGGGCATGGTCAGCTTCGGCCTGCGCCGGGCGGCCAACATCCATCGCCAGTCTCTGCTGGTCGGCCGCGAGGAGCGCGAGAAGCTCAACGGGCACAAGCCGGCGGTCCTGTGGTTCACGGGCCTGTCGGGCTCGGGCAAGTCCACCATAGCCAACCTGGTCGAGCGCGAGCTGCACGACCGAGGCGTGCGCACCTTCCTGCTGGACGGCGACAACGTCCGTCACGGCCTCAACCGCGACCTCGGCTTCTCCGACGCCGACCGAGTCGAGAACGTCCGCCGCGTGGGCGAGGTGGCCAAGCTGTTCGTCGAGGCCGGCGTGGTGGTGCTGTGCTCCTTCATCTCCCCCTTCAAGGCTGAGCGGCGCATGGCGCGCGAGCTGTTCGCCGAGGGCGAGTTCCTGGAGGTGTTCGTCGACACCCCCATCGAGGACTGCATCAAGCGCGACCCCAAGGGCCTCTACGCCAAGGCGCTGAAGGGCGAGATCGCCAATTTTACAGGCATATCTTCGCCATATGAGCGCCCCGAAGCCGCCGAACTAGTCCTTGACACTGCCGGCTCGGAACCCGCTGCATCCGCGCGTCGGGTAGTCGACCATCTGATCGCTCTGGGCATCGTATAACCGCTGATCGCTGGCGGATGTCCCGGGCCACGATGATCGGCTTGGGACATAACGATTCAGGATGGGCCGGTGGCTGACGCGCGACGCAAAGCCCTGCTTGTCGAGGACGAGGTCCTGGTCGCCATGGTGGCCGAGGAGCACCTCGGGTCCATCGGCTTCGATGCGATCTGCGCGGAAACGGCGGAGGAGGCCCTGCGGGCCCTGGCCGCCGACCCCGATCTGCGCCTGGCGGTGATCGACATCGGGCTGCCGGACATGCGCGGCGACGATCTGGCGGTCCAGATCCGCGCCGCCGCTCCCGACATCATGATCGTCATGGCCACCGGCTACGACGGCGCACCGCTGCGCGCCAGGTTCGCCGGCGACGCCCGGCTGACGGTGCTGTCCAAGCCCTACAGCGAAAGCGATCTGCGCAAGGCGGTCGCCTCCCTGGAGCCCGAAGTCCTGGCCTGAGCGCCACGCTTGCCCGCGCCGATCTCCGTGTCCTACACCATCGGGAAAACCATAACCCCCGGAGGACGCCATGGCGCGCGAACAGATCACCATCACCACCAGGGACGGCGCCTGCGCGGCCACCGTCTTCACGCCCTCGACCGGCTCGGGGCCCTGGCCCGCGGTGATCTACTGCATGGACGCGCTGGCCATCCGCCCCGCTGTGCTGGAGGCGAGCCAGCGGCTCGCCGATGCCGGCTTCGTGGTCCTGACCCCCGACCTGTTCTACCGCTACGGCCCCTATGCGCCTATGGTCCCCAAGGAGGTGTTCTCCAAGCCGGATATCCGCGCCGAACTCGGCCCCTACATGAGCACCATCGATGGTCCTCGCGCGGCTTCCGACGCCACCGCCTTCCTGGCCTATATCGACAGCCGGACGGATGTCCTGGGCAAGAAGGTCGGATCCACGGGCTACTGTATGGGCGGCGGTTTGGCGCTGAGCATGGCGGGTCACCATCCGGACCGCTTCGCCGCGGCGGCCAGCTTCCACGGCGGCAACCTGGCCTCAGACGCCCCCACCAGCCCCCACCTGCTGGCCTCCAAAATCAAGGCGCGCGTCTACATCGGCGTGGCCGACAACGACAATTCCTACCCGCCGGAGATGGGCGAACGGCTGCAGACGGCGCTGCGTGAGGGAGGTGTGGAGTTCGTCTCGGCCTTCTATCCGGGCGCCTTGCACGGCTGGACCCAGACAGACTTCCCCGTCTACGACGCGCCGGCCGCCGAACGGCACTGGCGCGATCTGATCGGGCTGTTCAACGAAACGCTGAGGTAGTAGCCGGCGACGGCGCGAGCCAGTCGCCGGCGGTCGTTCTAGTCGCGCAGAGCGAAGCCCGCCACCACGCCCAGCAGGGCGCCGATGGCGAAGATCGAGGCCACCGTACCCAGCGGGCGTTCCTGCACCAGCTGGCTGGCCTGGTCCTTGGCTTCCACCGCGCGCGACCCAGCCCAGCGGCTCAGGTCCTCGGAGGTGCGGGCGATGGCTTCCAGCGACGCGCGCAGGCGGTCCTGGGCCAGTTCGGCGCTGTCCTCGGCGGCGCTTTGCACCACCTTGGCGTCGCGCGAGACGCGCACGGCGCCGCTCTTGACGGTGCGGGCGCTGCGGCGGCCGAAGCTTTTGGCCTCCTGGGCGACCGTGGCGCCGGTGGCCTTGGCGTCGGCGCCGACCTTGGCGGCGGTGGCCTTGGCGGTGCGCGCGGCGGCGCGGGTGGCGCGCTTGGCGCGGCGGGCGGGTTCTTGCAGGTCGGTGGTGATGTCAGACATGGGCTGGGCTCCTGTTTGGAGAGAAAAACCGTTCAGCTAGGCTAACTGCTGAGCTGCAAGGCGGTTCCTGAAATGGCTCAATCCCGGGCCGCCTGCGGCTCGTGAAAGAACAGCGCCTGGCCGATCAAGGCCCGCACCGCGGCATCCTGGAAGGGCTTGGTCACCAGGAAGGCGGGCTCGCGCTTCTCCCCGGTCAGCAGCCGCTCGGGAAAGGCGGTGATGAAGATCACCGGGATGTCGAAGGTGCGCAGGATGTCGGAGGCCACGTCCAGCCCGCTGGACCCGTCGGCCAGGCGCACGTCCGCCAGGATCAGCCCCAGGTTCCGTCCTTCCGTCAGAGCCAGGGCTTCGGCGCGGGTCGCCGCCACCCCCACCACCGTGTGCCCCAGTCCCCGCACCAACCGGTCCAGATCCAGGGCCACGATCGGCTCGTCCTCGACGATCAGCACATTGGTCGCCAGCTGATCCTCGATCGCCTGCTCCGCCGCCGTGTAGCGGTCGGTGGTCTGCTCCAGCGGCAGGTCCAGAACTTGGCTGACTTCCCTGAGCGAGAAGCCTTCGGTCATCACCAGCAGCAGCGCCGTCCGGTGCTCGGGGGTCAGCTTCAGCAGCCGGCGGTCCGCCGTATGTCCGGGCGCGTCGATGGAATGGCCGTTCAGCGACCGCCGCCAGGTGGCGTGGAACGCCTTATAAAGAGCGGTCTTCAGCGGCAGGCCCGCGTCCAGCTCCCGCCGCCCGTCGCTTAGGCTCTCCAGCGTCGCCCGCACGAAGTCGTCGCCCTGCGCCTGGGACCCGGTCAGGGCCCGCGCGTAGCGGCGCAGATAGGGCGTCAGGCGGACGATATCCTTCGCATTCATGGGTCGGGCCGGGCTCCAAAGCGCTTCCACACGAAAACGGGACCTTGCGGCTCAGGTTCCCCAGCGGAACCCACAGGGCGAGGCTCCGTTACAACAGCACAAGTACTGCGACTGGATTGCAACAACACCGGTCGGAACCGCTCAATACTCCGCTCGGTAAGGCCCAATTTTGTAATGACGACACCTCACGGAAGGAATTTGCGGGCGCGTATCAAAGCTCACGGGCTGCGCGCCTTGAGCGTCAAGGCCTGGACCGGCATGGGTCCCATCCGCAGCATCCGCGGCGGCCTCCTGCTGATGACCGTCGTGGCCGTCACCCCGCTGGTCCTGTTCGCCTCTGGCATGGCCCTGCTGCGGGCCGGAGACGCCCATCAGCTGCCCACCACCGCCGCCTGGATCACCGTCGCCGCCGTGCCGGTCCTGATCGGCGTCGCGGCAGTCGTCATCGTCAGCATCGCCTCCGAAGCCATGGTCATGGAGTGGCTCTTCTATCTGGAACGGCTGTCGCGAGCCTATGCGCGCGGCCGCTACAGCCTGCGGCCCAAGCGTCTGCAGAACGCGCCTCTGGAATTCCGCGCGCTCGGCGACGCGGTCGAGGAAATGGCCTCCGCCGTCGAGCATCGCGACCAGGCCCTCCGCGACGCTCTGCAGGAACAGACCGTCCTGCTGCGCGAAGTCCACCACCGGGTGAAGAACAACCTGCAGATCGTCGGCAGCCTGCTCAGCCTCCAGGCCGCCCGCAACACCGACCCTGACACCAAGGCCGCCCTGCAGGACGCCATGGTCCGCATCGACGCTCTCTCCCTCAGCCAGCGCTTTACGCAGCAGCAGGAGGAGGAAGACGTCATCTCGTCGGTGGAATTGTTCGAAGCCTTCGTCGGCCAGATCCGCGCCCGGCTCGGAAGCGTACGCCGGGGCTTGGCCCTGACCACCGACATCGAGGCGCACGTCCTGCCGCTGGATACCGGCTCGCGCCTGACCATGATCGCTGCCGAAGCCCTAGTCTGCGCTTTCCGCTCGACCCGTTCTAATCCCCTCGCCTGCCATCTCAAGCTGACCTTCAACGTCGATGGCGTGGAGATGACCCTCACTGTGGCCGACGAACCGGACGCCTTCATCTGCGGCCCTGACCAGATTTCGCGGGACCTGATCGACGGCTACATCCGCCAAATGCGCGGCCGTCTGAACGTGCTGGAAGGCACGGGCCAGCTGACCGTTTCGGCGCCCTGCCACCTGCCGCGCCATGAAGCCGAACAGGCTCCCGCTGATGCTCCCAGTTCGACGCAGACCCCGAAATTCTTTCGGGTTTTGGATCGAACCCATCGCAGCGTCGCGAGTTAGTTCAGTGGGGGATTTGACGGAGACAAGCATGGTCGGACCCTCAGCCGGTGGTGAACAGCCCTATCCAGAGCCGGTCGCTCCTCCGTCCGCTCCTCCCGAAACACCCCCTATCGAAGCCCCCCAAGAAGAACCTCCGATGACGCCGTTCAACGACGGCGGGCGTCCCGTGGACGTCGGTGCGGCTCGATACCCTACCCTCACCCGCGGCCTCCTCGCCGCCTGATCCCCTGCCCCCCAAGGAGAGAACCAATGGCTCAAGATCGCCCGCAGAAGACCCCCTCCCGTCGCGGTTTCGCCGCCATGGACAAGGATCGCCAGCGCGAGATCGCCCGCAAGGGCGGCGCCAGCGTTCCGGACGAGAAGCGCAGCTTCTCCCAGGACCGCGACCTCGCCGCCGCGGCAGGCCGCAAGGGTGGTGAAGCCTCGCATGGCGGCGGCCGCACCGGTCGCCCCGCCGACGCCCGCCGCCCGGCTTAGACCCTAGCGCCGGCCGGGACCCAGACGCTCAAGGCTCAGCTCGGAACAGATGGTTCCGCATTGCGTTGGGCAAAAGGTCCCGGTCTCGCGCGACAGGCGTCACGCGCAGCAGCCGCGATGGGGGCGAAGGTGTGCAGTCATGACTAGCGCCCGCGCGTTGCAAGGCGACGACGCCGGTCCCGACGGGATTGGCGGTCAAAGCTGGCGCGACGCCGTGGTCACCATGATCCCCGCCCTTCGCGCCTTCGCCTGGTCTCTCAGCCACAACTCTTCGGACGCCGACGATCTGGTGCAGGACACCCTGATCAAGGCCTGGACCCACCGCGACAAGTTCGAAGTCGGCACCAACCTGAGGGCGTGGCTCTTCACCATCCTGCGCAACACCTACTACACCGCTGTCGTGCGCCGCCGCCGCGAGGTGCGCGACGAGACCGGCGCCTATGCCGCCACCCTGTCGACCCCGCCGACCCAGGACTGGAGCCTGGCCATGCGGTCGCTGCAGACCGCCCTGGCCCAGCTGCCCGACGAGAACCGCGAGGCCCTGATCCTGGTCGGCGCCGCGGGCCTGTCCTACGAGGAGGCCGCCGAGGTGTGCGGCTGCGCGCTGGGCACCATCAAAAGCCGGGTCAACCGCGCCCGCGCCCGCCTGCTCAAGATCATGGACGCCGAAGACGCGTCCGACGCCTTCGCCGGCGATATCCACGCCTCGCAGCCCGCCTCGCCGAACCTTTAGACCGTTCAGTCATCTCGCCTCAACCCAATGGAGTCCGCCATGGAAACCCGAACCTTTGAATCCGAAGACGCCGGCCGCCGCCGGCTGATCTCAGCCGACCGAGTCCAGGGCACGGCGGTCTACGACCAGGCCGGAGAAAAGCTGGGCCATATCGAGGACGTTCTGCTGCACAAGGTGTCGGGCAAGGTGGCCTATGCGGTGATGTCCTTCGGCGGCTTCCTGGGCGCCGGCGAGCGCTACCATCCCCTGCCCTGGTCGATGCTCACCTACGACACCGAGCGTAACGGCTACGTCGTGCCCCTCAACAAAGCCCAGCTCGAGGACGCCCCGACCCTCGGCGGCGACAAGGCCGAACACGAGGACGACACCGTCTGGGCCGACCAGGTGCATAGCCACTACGGCATGCCCGGCCCCTTCATCTGAACAACCCGCCCGCCTGCCGGAACTCCTTTGAAATCAGTCCGTTGATCCGGGGCAACCTCATCCCACCAGGAGCAAAACCATGGACAAGCTGAGAGCCGAAGGCGCCGGTCAAAAGATGGCCGGCCGCGTCAAGGAAGCCGCCGGCAAGCTGACCGGCGACGCCAAGCTGCAGGCCGAAGGCCGCGCGGACAAGACCGCGGGCGGCATCAAGAACGCCGTGGGCGGCGCCGCCGACGCGGTGCGCGACGCGGCCCGCAAGGCGAGCCGCTAGCATCTACGAAAACGTATGATCTGAAGCGGCGGGCGCCTCCAGGCGTCCGCCGTTTGCCTATCCGGCGTCCGCCATGGATTCAGCGGCCAAGTCGTCGGCCAGCAGTTCCGACGGCATGTCGTGCCCCAGTCTCAGGCTGCTGACGATGGCTCCGGCCACCCCCAGCCCACCCGCCGCCATCAGGGCCCAGCGGTTGGCTTCCGTCAGCGGCAAGGCCCGGAACAGCATCGCCACCAGCACCGCCCCCAGGCTCTGACCGGTCGTGCGCGCCGTAGCCAGAGCCCCGCCCGTGGCGCCGCTGCGCGCGCGCGGCGCGGACAGAACCATGGTGCGGTTGTTGGGCGACTGGAAGAAGCCGAACCCCGCGCCGCACATGGCGGTGCGCCAGATGATGCCCAGGTTGTCGACGTCCGACGGCATGGCGGCCAGCAGGAACAGCCCCGCCGCCATCACCAGCAGCCCCACCGAATTGAGGATGGCGCTGGGCAGCTTCTCGGCCAGCACCCCCGCCACCGACGCCGACAGGGCGGTGCCGATCGGCCACGGCGTCATAAGAATGCCGGTCTCCACCACGCTGCGCCCCAGCCCCCGCTGGAACAGGAACGGCAGGCTGATGCTCGCCACCAGCTGGGCGCAGAAGGATGCGGTGGAGGTGGCGATGGACAGCCCGAACACCGGGATGCGCAGTAGATCGACAGGGAAGATCGGCGCCGGGTTGTCCCACCCCCGGCGGACCACCGCCACCGCGCAGACCGCCGCCACCGCCAGCAGCAGGCAGCCGAACACCACGCTGGAACCCCGGCTGACCAGATCCGCACCGAACACCAGCGCGCCGAACAGCGCCGCCGAGATAACAGCGCCGATCATGTCGTAGGGGCGCTTGGCCAGAGTATGGCGCGGCAGGGCGAAGGCCCCGGTAGCCAGGACCAGAGCGCAGAACGGGATGTTGACCGCGAATAGCCAGCGCCAGCTCGCCACCGACAGAATGGCCGAGGCCACGCTCGGCGCCGCGGCGGTCGAAACCCCGACCACGAAAGCGTTGCCGCCCAGCGCCCGGCCGATCATGCGGCGCGGAAAGGTGTGCCGCGTCAGGGCGGCGTTCATGCTCATGATCCCCGCCGCGCCCATGCCCTGCAGCCCCCGACCCACCGCCAGCACGGTCAGCGACGGCGCGAAGATGCATATCCCCGACGCCAGGGTGAACACCGCCATGCCGGTCATGTAGATGCGGCGGTAGCCGATCATCTCGCCGCAGGCCGCCAGCGGCAGCAGCAGCATGACCATGCCCAGCTGATAAGCGTTGATGACCCAGATCGACTCCGCCGCCGTGGCGTTCAACTGGCGGCCCAGGCTGGGCAGGGCGACATTCGCGATCGAGGAATCCAGCAGCGCCATGGTCATGCCGATCCAGACAACGGCGATCGACCAGTAACGCTGGGGCGGCGGCAGGCCGTCCGTTTCCGTCATGTCGCCTCCCTGCTCCGTGAAATCCTGGGCCGTCAGATACGACGTGGCGCCGCCCGGTCAAGCGCCGTGCTTGCCTAACCCCCGGCGCAGGCTAAAGTGACCGGCGGCAATCAAGAACAACCCGAGGAAACACCATGAACGTCCGCGTTTACGCGCTGCTGGCCGGCGCCGCCCTTACCCTGGCCGCCCTGCCCGCTCTCAGCCAGCCCAAGGTTCCGGCCGCCGTGACCGCCGCGGTCGCCGATCCGGGCCGTCCCGCCGCCGACACCGCGCGCGACGCCGAGCGCAAGCCTGCCGAAACCCTGGCCTTCGCCGGGGTCAAGCCCGGCGACAAGGTCGAGGAGCTGTTCCCCGGCGGCGGCTACTTCACCCGCATCCTCAGCAAGACGGTCGGTCCCAAGGGTCAGATCTTCCTGGTCACCCCCCAGGCCCTGCAGGCCCGCTTCGGCAAGGGCTCCGACGATCTCGCGGCCGCCGTGGGCAACGCCACCGTGGTCTGGCAACCCGCCGACAACCCCGCGACCCCCGAAAAGGTCGACGTGGTCTGGAACACGGACAACTACCACGACTACCGCACGCCCTTCTTCGGGGCGGTGGATATGGCCAAGTTCAACAAGGCCATCTTCGACAGTCTGAAGCCGGGCGGCGTCTACGTCGTGCTCGATTACGCCGGCGCGGCCGGGACGGGCGCGACCCAGGCCGCTACCCTGCACCGGATCGAGATCGCCACGGTCAAGTCCGAGGTCGAGGCGGCCGGCTTCAAGCTGGAGAAGGAAAGCCCCCTTCTGGCCAACAAGGCCGACGATCACACCATCAAGGTGTTCGACGTGAAGCCGCGCGGGTCCGCCGACCAGTTCCTGCTGCTCTTCCGCAAGCCGAAGTAGTCCATCCGAGGTGAAGAGGCGGCGGCCGTGTTGCCGCTGCCTCCGGCGCGCCTTAGATTGATGCCGGTCCGCGAGGGTTTGGCGTCCGCCGTGCGTATGGATATGCGAACGGCGGAATATCTCCGGACGGCGAAAGGCGACGGCATGAAAAAGCGGATGGCAGGGACGCTCGGAGCGCTCGGCTTGCTGCTGCCGGGCCTGCTTCTGGCAGGTCAGGCTCAAGCTCACCACGCCTTCTCCATGTTCGACGCCCAGAAGGAATTGACCCTCGAGGGTACCGTCAAGGAATTCCAGTGGACCAACCCGCACTCCTGGGTCCAGGTCATGGTCCGTGACGCGACCGGCAAGGAAGTGGAATGGTCCATCGAAGGCGCCAGCCCCAATAACCTCGCCCGCTACGGCTGGAAGAGTTCGTCGATCAAGGCCGGTGACCATGTTCTGGCCATCGTCCACCCCCTGAAGGACGGCTCGATCGGCGGCAGCCTGGTCAAGATCACCGTCAACGGCCAGGTTATCGGTTCGCAGAAGCCCAGTTGAGAGACAGATCCATGTCCTATTCCCTCGACGACAAGCTCACCGCCCTCGCCTCCCGCGATGTCTCCGCCTCGCTGGATGGTCTTGAGGACAGCGTCTGGATCGCCGTGCAGGCGCGCCGTGCGGCCGCCGGCGCCGGAACCGGCGTACGGGTGGCCATGACCATCACCGCCCTGGCCATGGGCCTGGCGTTCGGCCACCTGAATGCTCCCAAGCCGACCCATCTGTCGGAAATGGGCGTTCTGTCCGAAGACGGCCTGCTCGCCCCCTCGATCCGCCTGGGAGGCGGTGCGTGAACGGCGCCTTTTGGCGCAACCTCGCATTCACGATCGTTCTAGCCGGCCTGGCGGCCTTCGTCGGCGCACGGCTCGGCGCAGGCCACGCCCCTGCCGAAGCCCCGCGCTCGCGCCTTCTGCTGCGCGACACCGTCTACCAGATGGTCCACACCGACCTGAAGCTGACGCCCGAGCAGTCGCGTAAGATCGACGAGATCGAGAACCGCTACGCCCATCAGCGCAACACTCTGCGCGCCCAGATCGGCTCGGCCGACGCCGAGCTCGGCGAAGCCCTGGCTAACGAAATGGCGCTCGGCACCGCGGCTCAGCGGGCGCTGGAGCACCTGCAGACCTCGATGGGGTCCCTTCAGCGTGAAACCATTCTGTACGTGCTGGAGGTGCGCAACGTGCTCACGCCCCAGCAGCAGCAGGTGCTTGATCAAAAGGTCTTCGAATCCCTGACAATCGGACCGTTTTGACCACGGCCGAGGCCGAGTCCGACGCCGATCTCGTCCGCCGCGCGCGAGCGGGCGAACAACGCGCCTTTTCCCTGCTGATGGGCCGCCACAAGCACTGGCTCTACCGCTTCATCCGCCGCTACGTGGGCGACGCCGACGAGGCCTACGACGTCCTGCAGGACGCCTTCGTCTCGGCCATGTCCAACCTGGCCCGCTATGATCCGACCCGGCCGTTCGAGGCGTGGCTTCGGCGAATCGCCCTCAACAAATGCCGCGACCGGGCCGGCCGCGAGGCGGTCCGCCGGGCCTTCGGGCTTTCCAAGCGCGGTCCGGAGGAGACCGAGGCTGTGGCCGATCCCACAGCGGGGGTCGACCAGACCCTGACAGCTGGCCATGCGCTCAAGGCTCTCGATCAGGCCATCGCCTCCCTGCCCGCCGCCCTCAAGGAGCCGCTGGTGCTGACGGTGCTGGAGGGGCTCTCGCAAAAGGACGCCGGCGCCATCCTCGGCATCAGCGCCAAGGCGGTGGAGGTGCGGGTCTACCGCGCCAAGCGCCAGCTGGCGGAAATCCTTGACCGGGAAGCCATGGAAGATTTGATCGAGACTTGAGTTTTGCCCCGTAGCAAGGTCAATGTGTCGCCTATAAATTGAGGTGAAGCCACCGGTGCAAAATCGGGGCCGCCATGGGAGAGGGAACTAATGAAAGCTTTCGTATTTGCCGCGGCGCTCACCGCTGTGTCGGCGATCGGTATGACCGCCATCGCGGCCGAGGAATTCGGCCTGCAACCCAACATGATCCGCGCCACCTTCGGCCTGATGGGCAAGGAAGGCATGACCCTCATGTCCAAGGACCTGAAGGAAGGCGAAGCCATTCCGCTGGACCAGTCGAGCTACGGCGCCTCCAAGTCGCCCCAGTTCTCCTGGACCGGCGCGCCCAAGGGCACCAAGTCCTACGCTCTGATCCTGGAAGACGGCGACGCCAACCGTGACGGCGTTCCGATCCTGCATTGGCTGTCTTACAACTACCCGGGCACCCTGAAGTCCGTGCCGGGCGGCCTGACCCCGGCCAACCTGCCCGCCGGCGCCGCCATGGGTAAGAACATCCAGGGTAAGACCGAATACATGGGCCCGCGCCCGCCCGCCGGCGTCTCGCACATCTACCACTACCAAATCCTGGCCCTGGACACGATGCTGCCGCTGAAGGAAGGCGCCACCCGCGCCGAGTTCGTGGCCGCCGCCAAGGACCACGTCCTGGCCTCCACCGAGCTGGACGGCTGGTACAGCACCCCGCTGGCCAAGAAATAAGCTGAACGCCTATCCCCTGTCCGGGGGTCTCAGATTTCCATGAGGCCGTCGGACAGGGTGTTGCGCCGCTCCCCCGTCGCCGGGAAGTGATCGGCCAGATACCCGCCGCAGATATCGACCGCGGCGACGAAACCGGACGCGGCGTCGCCGCTCCTGATCCCCGCCAGAACCGCCGCCACCGCCTCGTCCCAGGCCGCGTCACCCGCCTTCAGGTGGATGGCTTCATCGGCCACGACCGTGACCATGCGCTCGGCCTCGGCGGCGAAGATCACCACCACCCCCGACGTCGCGCCCAGCAGATGCACCGCGCGCAGCTGCATCATCGCCGCCAGGCGCACCCGGCGCAGCTTCAGGCTCTTGGGAGTCAGGGCCAGCTTCAGCGGCGTGGCCAGGCTGACCGCCAGCACCACGGCCAGGAAGATCAGCACCTGCAGCATGGCGTAGCCGGTCAGGGCCGTGCGCACCGAGGCGTCCAGCGACACCGCGTTGGTCGCCACCCAGTCGCCGCCCGACTGCGAGACCAGCCAGGGGTGCAGGCCGAACGCCGCCGCCAGGGCCGGAACCACCACGGCCCCGATCACGCCCCACGCCAGGGGCGTCTCGCGATAGTTGGATACCTTGTGCGACAGCACGCACAGGATTTCGCCGTCGGTGCGCGCCTCGGCCCGGCTCACCGCCGCGGCGATACTCTCGTGATCGGCTTGGCTCAGCATGTCACCAGCTCCCCGAGGATCCGCCGCCGCCGAAGGAGCCGCCTCCCCCGCCGCCGAAGCCCCCACCGCCGCCTCCACCGAAACCACCGCCGCCCCAGTCGTCGTCACGACGCCCGCCGCCGCTGAGCAGGCTGCCCAGCAGCAAGCCGGACGCCAGACCGCCGATGCCGCCGCCACCGCCGCCCCGGCCGCTCAGCACGCTGCGCAGGACCATGACCACGATGAACACCACCACCAGAAGCCCGATCGGACTGCCGCCGCGCCCGCTGGAAGAAGCCTGCTGCCGGCTCGCCTGGGCGGCCCTCTGCTCAGCCGTCGAAGGATCGAGGCTCATCTGCTGGATCAGCGCCTGGGTGCCTTCCCAAACGCCCCCGTTGATGTCGCCCGCCCGGAACTTGGGCGTCACGGCGCGCTGCAGGATAACATTGGTCATGGCGTCGGTCAGGACGCCCTCCATCCCGTAGCCGACCTCGATGCGCACTTTGTGTTCGGTGGGCGCGACGATGAACAGGGTGCCGTTGTTCAGCCCCTTCTGGCCCACGCCCCAGGCGCGGCCGAGCTGATAACCGTAATCGGCGATGTCGTAGCCCTGCAGCGACGGCAGGGTCACCACGATCAGTTGGCGGCTGGTCTGCTGCTCCAGAACGGCCAGCCTCTGCGTGAGGTCGGCCTGGATCTGCGGCGACAGTACATGGGCGTCATCCACCACCCGGCCCGTCAACGCCGGGAAGGTCGGCGCCGCGCGGGCGACGGGCGCGATCAGGAAACAGAGAAGCAGCGCCCAGACGGCGGCCAGGACCGCGGGTCGCGCCTGGGCGATCAACTTCATTTCGCCGGCGCCCCCGGAGCGGCTGCGGGCGAAGGCGCGGGCGCCCCAGTAGTCGGCGCGGGACCCGAAGACTTGGCCGCGCCGCCGGGAGCGGCGATGTTGAAGTTCACCGTCGGTGCGCTCTGGGCGGTGTCGGAGGCGGCGAACAGGTTCATCGGCTTCTCCGCCGAATACATGGTCTTGGCCCAGAACACGCCGGGGAAGGTGCGCAGCTCGGTGTTGAACGAGCGCACGGATTCATTGTAGTCGCGCCGCGCCACCGCGATGCGGTTCTCGGTCCCCTCCAGCTGCGACTGCAGGGCCAGGAAGTTCTCGTTGGACTTCAGCTCGGGATACTTCTCGTTGATCATCATCAAACGGCCCAGCACGCCCGACAGCTTGTCCTGCGCCTGCTGGTACTGAGCGAAGGCGGCCGGGTTGGTGATGGTCGAGGCGTCGACCTTGACCTGGGTGGCCGAGGCGCGCGCCTGGGTCACGTCCACCAGCACGCCGCGCTCCTGCGCCGCATAGCCCTGAACGGTGGCCACGAGATTGGGGATCAGGTCGGAGCGGCGCTGATACTGGGTCTGAACCTCAGCCCATTGAGCCTTGGCCTGCTCTTCCTTGGTGGGAATGGTGTTGACGCCGCAGCCGGCCAGAGCCGTCGAGCCCACGAGGGTCGCGGCGAGCAGTGCGGATCGCAGTCGGGATTGATTCACGTTGGTTCTCCAGCGGCGGGCGAACCTATCAGAGCGCCCCGCGGCTTCATATGGGGGCCGCAAGCTTGACCGAAAGAGGGCCTAGCTGAACTGACCCCTAACTGAACTGACCACGCGCGCGCAGGGCCGCCTCGGTGCGGTTGCGCGCCCCGGTGATGTTCAGGATGGCCTGGACGTGCAGCTTGACCGTGGCCACCGAGATCCCCAGCGCATTGGCGATCTCCTTGTTGGTCTGGCCCAGCTCGATCAGCCGTAGCACCTCAAGCTGGCGGGTCGACAGGCGCGAGCGCAGCGGCGCCTCGGTCTTCTGGCGGTCCCCGATGTTGGCGAAGTCGCTGAAATAGAGCCCGCCCGCCAGGATCAGGCGCAAGGCCGCGCTGATGAGGTCCGGCGGCGCCGTCTTGGGGATGCAGCCGCGCACCCCCGCCTCATAGGCCAGCTGCACCTCGGCGGGCGACAGCACGGCGAACAGCACCAGCGGCGCCGGAGCGACCGCTTCCACCGTCGCTCTCAGATCACGGAACTCGGGGTCCTGCGGATCGGCCTCCAGCACCATCATCGCGACGGGCCGCAGGCGGACATCCTCCAGGGCGTCGGCCAGGGTGGCGAAGCCTTCGGCGGCCTGGGGCGCGAATGTCGCGCCGACCAGACGCGTCAAGGCCTCCCGATAGATTGGGAAGCGGCTGACGACCACGGCGTGCATCACAAGGCCCCGGCCAGCGTATTCATCCTCTGAAGACAACGCCCCCGTGAACATGGTTTGGCCAAGCGCCGAAACCGCGACGCAAGAGCACTAAGGGCGTAGAGCCCCGCCGTCATCTAGCCAAAAGGTCTAATTTCAAGATTGACCTGACAACCGACCCGAAATCCACGGACTCTCTTTGGTCAAAACCAAGAATATCACATCCGATAATCGAGTGGAAATTGACGACATTGCCGCCACATCGGGAGAATAGACGCCTATCGCCTCTCACTTTCATAAAAATAAATGGTATACGTGGAAGTTATACAGTCTGTCCGCATAGTCTTCTCATAGAGTTGCGGCATCATGGATGCCGCCAGAGACAGTGCAGCGGCCGACGTCGGATCGAATCCGGCGCCTCTACTTGGGCGGCATAACAGGGATTTTTTCCCTTTCAGCGCGAAGAGCGCCGAAGGCCGACCTCAGGACGCGGAGGCGCGCCGCCGGAACACAAGGTGCTTGGCGCCAAGATAGTTGATGAACAGGCCGGCCGCCGTTCCCGCGATCATCGGCGGCAGCAACCGCCCCTGCAGGGCCGCGATGCCCACCACCATGCTGGTGTAGACGCCGAAGTTGGCCGCGAACCCGACCGACTGCACCGCCAGATAGCGGGACAGCTCCTTCAGCAGGGACTGCTGCCCCGCGTGGAAGCGGAAGGTCCAGGCCCGGTTGACCAGCCAGGTCGCCATCACCGCCACCAGGAAGGATACGATCCGTCCGCCGATCGGCGACATCCCTACCCCGACCACGGCCTTCAGCACGCTGAAGTCGACGATGAAACCCAGGCCGCCCACCACGCAGAAGCGCGCGAAGTGGCCGTTCAGCGGGGGCAGGAAACGCCCGATCACCGGCTGCGCCCGCAGCCGCTCCCAGCGCTCCAGCACATGCGAAACCATCCGCTTGGTCCAGGTGGCCAGAGCCGGCAGGCCCATCGGCAGGGCGCACATCATCAGCCCCGCCCCCACCGGCATCAGCCAGCTCAGCCGCGACTGGTAGCGAGCGAAGGGCCCCGACAGCATCCCGCACACCGCCGCATTGACCAGGGTCACCGCCGCCAGCATCAGGATCACGCTGGCCACCCGCGCGGCCTCATCGTCTGTCCGCAGGCCTCGCGCGAACACCGCCTTGCGCACGTCCCTGCGGCTCAGCCGCCAGGCCAGCAGCAGGACCGTCGCGATCATCACCGCCCCATGCCAATCAGCCAGGTACTCGAACCTGAACGGCGGGCGGCAGTCGTTCGGCGGGCGGCAAGCGTCGAAATTGGGGATCATCTGCGGGATGAAGGTCGTCTTCCAGTAGCGGCCCCGCAGGTAGACCGCCGGGTTGCGCAGGGGATCGTCGACCTGGATGGAAACGAGCTGGTCGCCCCAGTTCTCCAGCGCGGTGAGGGTCACCCCCACCGGATCGAACTTCAAGGCGCCGATGACGAACCGGGTCTCTTCCTGCTCCAGCCGCGTGCGCGTCGGCCGGTCGGCGAGGTTGAACACGCCCAGCGTCTTGCGGTCGGACCACAGGATCAGGTTGGAGTTGAGCTCCACCGACTCCTTGATGTTCGTCGAACGGACGACGTTGTCCTGGTACTTGCAGACGGCGTAGGTTTCGCCGTGGGCGCAGGCGTAGCGCATGTAGGCCACGCCCGGTCCGTCAGCCAGCACCCGGGCCATCATGAACGGCGGATGGCCCAGCTTGTAGCCGGTGCGTGCGTGATAGGTCCCCTCGGCCACGAAGCCGGCGAACCAGGCCAGCAGCGCCGCCGACAGCAGCAGCGCCATCCGTCGCCCGGCGCTGGCCAGCGGCAGACCCATCAGCCAGACCAGGAAGGCCCCGCCCACCGCCATCACCGCGCCGGTGCCCAGGTGCGACTTGTGGATGGCCATGGCGTAGGCGCTGAGCAGCCACAGCCCGACGATCTCGCGCCGCTTCAGCCGGTCGGTCTGGGTCAGGAGCAGGACAAAGGCGGCCCCCCCTATGCCGGCGAACACGTCGGGCATGGCGAAGGTCGTGAAGAAGGAGAGGCTGGTGCCTGCCACCACCGCGGCGGTCATCACCAGGAAGGACCAGCCGGGCGCCTTGGGAGCGATCGTGCGCCACAGCAGATAGACCACCCAGGCGGCCAGGAAGCTCTGGATCCCGGCCAGCAGCCACAGCGAACCGATCAGATAGGCGCCGTGCAGCAGCACGCCGTAGAGCGCCGAGCGCGCGCCCATCACCAGCGGATCGATCATCCGGTCGGACGGAACGGGCTCATCGCCCCAGTTCACGCCCTTGTACATCTTGAACTTGATGGAGGCCGGGTATTCCTCGACCACCTCGATGAGGTTGCGCCCCATCACCGAGTAGCTGTGCGAGTCGTAGAACACCGTCGGCCTGCCGTCGGCGAACGCCACCGACATCATCAGCAGCGTCGCCGCAAGCAGAGCCAGAAGCGGCGGTAAGCGACCCATAAAGCTAGCGAAAGCGCGTTAGCGGCGGATGGTCAACAGCGACGTGAGGAAGGCGGTCGCGGCCAGTTGCGCGGCCACCGCGACGGCGGTCAGCGACGGCACCAGCACGCGCAGGATGCTGTCGTAGAGGATCGGCCCGAAGTCGCTATGAGCCCAGCTGGTCACCGCCCAGATGCAGCCCGCGACGCCCGCGGCCATCACCACGCCCGCGACCCGCAGCAGCGGCTCCAGGGTCATGCCGAGGATCAGCCGTTCCAGCTTTTCCGCCGGCGCGGGCAGGAAGCCCTCGACCATGGCGTAACGCTGGGCCAGGGCCCCGAAGGCCACCAACTGAGCGCCGATCAGCACGGCGAAGCAGCAGACCACCATGGTGTGGATGTTCAGCTCGATGCGCGGGGTGATGTGCACCGCCCCGTGGCTCAGCAGGGCCGAGCCCAGCAGGCCCATCGCGATCATGGCGAAGCCGGGATAGACGAACAGCCACGCCGGGCTGTGCAGCAGCAGGAACTTCAGGTGGCGCCAGCCATCGCGCCACGTGCGCAGGTGCGGCGGACGCGAGCGGCCGTCCGGCGACAGGATGGTCGGAACCTCGGCCATCTTCACCTTATGCAGCGCCGACTTCACCACCATCTCGCTGGCGAATTCCATGCCGGGGCTCTTCAGCCGCAGCTTCAGGATGGCTTCACGTGAGAAACCGCGCAGGCCGCAGTGGAAGTCGCCCACCGGAATGCGGAACAGCAGGCGGCCCAGGAACGACAGCACCGGGTTGCCCAGATACTTGTGCAGGAAGGGCATGGCGCCCTTCTTGATGCCGCCCTTGAAGCGGTTGCCCATGACCAGTTCGTCGCCGCCGCGCAGGCGCTCGACCATCAGGTCCAGCTTCTCGAAATCGTAGCTGTCGTCGGCGTCGCCCATGATGATGAAACGGCCCTTGGCCGCCGCGATGCCGCCGATCAGGGCCGCGCCGTAGCCGCGCTCGGGAATGGCCGCCACGCGGGCGCCATGGTCCTCGGCGATCAGCTGCGAGCCGTCGGTGGAGCCGTTGTCGGCGATCAGCACTTCGCCGACGATGCCCGAACGCTCCAGAAAGCCGCGCGCCTTGTCGATGCAAACCGCCAGGGTCTCCGCCTCGTTGAGGCAAGGCATCAGGATGGTGAGCTCGATGGCGCCGTCGTTTGCCGGCGCCTTCAGGCGCGGCTCAAGTTCGGCGAGCTGGACAGATGCAGTCATGTGTCGACTCCTCGTCGCCGTCGCGCGGCGTGGCCTGGGCCGAGGGAGCGGCCCCAGGCTTCAACATTCCGTGAACACCCTGCCGAGGCTGATACACGACTCGTCGGGCAAAAGCGATTGCCTTGCGATTAGAAAGACTTCTGGCGCCCACACATAAGGCGCCGCAATTGCGTTGTAACTGAGACGTGAACGCACACCTGGCGCCGGCTTCCTACATCAGCTTGGCTTGGGGGAACGCGGGACGTCCTGTACCGTTTGCCCAAGTTCGGCGGGTGTTTACGCGGAAACAGCGGACGGGGGCGACCTTTTGGCGGCGGCGAATCCAGGCCAGCGGACAGGCTCCGAAGATGCGCGGCGCCCGTCCTGGATGCGGCGCTATGACGCCGTGCGCGGCCAGACCCTGGCCCTCACCGCCGGCCTCAGCGCCGAGGACCAGCAGATCCAGTCCATGCCCGACGTCAGCCCCACCAAGTGGCACCTGGCGCACATGGCCTGGTTCTTCGAGACCTTCCTGCTGGCCCCGCGCCTGCCCAGCTACGAGGTGTTCGACCCTCAGTTCGGCTTCCTGTTCAACTCCTACTACGAGGCCGTCGGCGAGCGCTGGCCGCGTCCCGAGCGGGGCCTGCTGTCGCGCCCCTCCGCCGACCGCATCCTGGCCTACCGCCGCTACGTCGACGCCCACATGAGCGCCCTGATCGCCGGCGCAAGCGATGAAGAGTGGTCTGAGATCGAGCCGGTGCTGGAGCTGGGTCTGCATCACGAGCAGCAGCATCAGGAGCTGATCCTGATGGACATCAAGCACGTCTTCTCGCTCAACCCGCTGGCTCCCGCTTACGCACCTGCCCGCGCCTGGCCCGCCGGCGAGGCCCATCCCCTATCTTGGGTCGCCCATCCGGGCGGGCTGGTGGAGATCGGCCACGACGGCTCCGGCTTCGCCTTCGACAACGAGGGGCCCCGGCACAAGGTCTGGCTGGAGCCCTTCGTACTGGCCAATCGGCTGTCCACCTGCGGCGAATACCTGGCCTTCGTCCAGGACGGCGGCTACGCCCGCCCGGGACTATGGCTCTCCGACGGCTGGGCCGCCGTGCAGCGTGAGGGCTGGAGCGCCCCGCTCTACTGGCGCGACGAAGACAGCCAGCCGCACATCTTCACCCTCTCGGGCCTCCGCCGCCTGAACCCCGCCGAGCCGGTCAGCCACCTCAGCTTCTACGAGGCCGAAGCCTTCGCCCGCTGGTCGGGCAAGCGCCTGCCGACCGAGGCGGAATGGGAAACCCTGGCCCAGCATCATCCGATGGCCGCGTCCGAACCCTCCGGCCTCTTCCATCCCCAGGCCGCAGCCCCCATCTCCGGTCTCCAGCAGATGACCGGCGAGCTTTGGCAGTGGACCGCGAGCCCCTACGGCCCCTACCCCCGCTATCGGCCGCCCGAGGGCCCGATCGGCGAGTACAACGGCAAGTTCATGTCCAGCCAGATGGTCCTGCGCGGCGGCGCGGCGGTGACCCCGGCCGAGCATACCCGCATGAGTTACCGCAACTTCTTTCCCCCGCACGCCCGCTGGGCCTTCAGTGGCGTGAGACTGGCCGATGATGCTTGATGTCGCCTGCGCCTACCGGCCTTCGCGCCTGGAATTCCACGACTTCGGCCCGGACCTCGGCGACTTCCGCCAGGCCCTGATCGACGGCCTGTCCGGTCCCGACAAGGCCATTCCCTGCCGCTTCCTCTACGACGCGCGCGGCTCGGCCCTGTTCGAGAAGATCTGCAAGCTGCCCGAATACTACCCCACCCGCACCGAGCTGGGCATCCTGCGCGCCATCGCGCCTCACATCGCCGAGCGCCTCGGCCAAGGCGTGCAGATGATCGAGCTGGGCGGCGTTTCCAGCCTCAAGGCCCGCATCCTGCTGGACGCTCTGGACGAGCCCAACGCCTACATCCCCGTCGATATCTCCCGCGACCACCTGCGCGCCTCCGCCGAGGCGCTGTACGCCGAAAAGTCCGGCCTGTCGGTCCTGGCGGTCTGCGCCGACTACACCCAGCCGTTCGAACTGCCCACGGCCCCCGGCAGCGGCCCTCGCATGGGCTTCTTCCCCGGCTCCACCATCGGCAACCTGCGCCCCGACGAGGCCATCGCCTTCCTCGCCTCCTGGGCCGACCGGCTCGGGCCGGGCTCGGTGATGGTCGTGGGTGTGGACCTGCGCAAGGACTCAGCCATCCTCGAACCGGCCTATGACGACGCTCAGGGGGTCACCGCCGCCTTCAGCAAGAACCTGCTGGTGCGGGCCAACCGCGAGCTCGGCGCCGACTTCGACCCGGACGCCTTCTCCCACCGCGCCCGCTACGACGCCGCCAGCGGCCGCATCGAGATTCACCTGGAAAGCCTGGCGGACCAGACGGCCCACATTCCAGGCAAGGATGGGGGCGACGTCGCCATCCCCCTGGCCCAGGGCGAGCGCATCCACGTCGAGGACAGCTACAAATACTCGCTGGAGGGCTTCAAGACCCTGGCCCGCGCCGCCGGCTTCCGCCCGACCGCCCATTGGACCGACGACAACCAGCTGTTCAGCGTCCACTACCTGGAAACCGCCTCGGCCTAGGGCCGCGCGATCCGCCCGCCGGTCATCGGCGCCGGCACGCCCGTCGTCCCCGGGAAACTGATCGGCAGTCCCCGCAGAGTCCGCGCCGCCAGATAGGCGAAGGCCTCCGCCTCGATGGAATCCCCGCGCCAGCCCTGATCCTCGGCGCTCGTCACCGGCACCCCTGCCCGCTCCCGTATCGCCGCCAGCAGCACCGGATTATGCCGCCCGCCGCCGCAGGCCACGATCTGCGAGGGCCGCTCAGGACAGGCTTCCACCCCCAGGGCCACGGTGGCGGCGGCGAAGGCGGTCAGGGTCGCAGCGGCGTCTTCCAGCGTCAGATGATCCACCCGCGACAGAGAAAAGTCATATCGGTCCAGAGACTTGGCGCCTCGGACCCAGAAGTAGGGATGGTCGAGATAAGCCGCCAGCACCGCCTCATCCACCCGTCCGGCTCGCGCCAGAGCGCCGTCCTCGTCCAGCCGCCGGTCGGTTCGCGCCTGCACCAGCAGATCGATCATCCCGTTGGCCGGACCGGTGTCGAAGGCGGTCAAGATTCCGGCGCTGCCACATAGGGTAATGTTGCCCACCCCGCCCAAGTTCAGGACCGCCACGGGCGCCGGAAGTCCCGAATATCCACGTATCGCGTCATGATACACGGGCGCCAACGGCGCCCCCTGCCCGCCCGCGGCCACGTCGGCGGTGCGGAAATCATAGGCCACCGGCAAGCCCAGGCCCCGCGCCAGCAAATCCGCGTCGCCCAGCTGCACGGTGCGCCCTTCGGCCCGTGTGCGCCCCGGCGGCTCGTGCCAGACCGTCTGCCCGTGGAAGCCCACGAGGTCCAGATCGGCGCCGCTGAGCCCATTGGCCGCCATGAATCCCCGCGCGGCTTCCAGATGCTCCTCAGCCACCGCCCGCGCCGCCGGAACAAAGGAGACAGGCTCCGACGCGCCCCAGGCCCAAACACGCGCATCGTCAGTCGCCGTCTGCACCAGCGACCGCACGCCCGGATCGAGCTTGCGCTCCCCCGCCGGCCCGAAGGCGGCAATAGTCTCGCCGTCGGTGTCCAGCACCGCCATGTCGACGGCGTCGAGCGAGGTTCCGCTCATGAATCCGAGAACGCGCATCCAGCTTGACTGCCACGGCCTTCAAGCTCATGGGAAGCCCCATGATCACCGCCCGCCCCATCTGCGGCCTCTATTACCGCTCGCAAACCTAGCGAGCGGCCGGTCGATCTTTGCTTCCGTCCCGCCGCCAACCGGCCGGAGACGAAGCTCACCCTTCAAGCCAAGACGTCTCCGGCCTCGAAATTCAGGAGACTCCCGTGCTAAACGCGCCTGCCCGCTTCGAAAGCCCGAGCATGTCCGACACCGATACCGCCGCCTTCCGCCCGAAATCGGACTTCGTCCGCGTGATGCGCGAGCGCGGCTACATCCATCAGTGCAGCGACCTGGAAGCGCTCGACAAGGCCGCCTGCGAGGGTGTGGTCACCGCCTACGTCGGCTACGACGCCACCGCCTCCAGCCTGCATATCGGCAACCTGATCAGCGTGATGATGCTGCGCCGCCTGCAACAGGCGGGGCATCGCCCCATCGTGGTCATGGGCGGCGGCACCACCAAGGTCGGTGACCCGTCGGGCAAGGACACCCAGCGCCAGATGCTCACCGAGGCCGACATCCAGGCCAATATCGACAGCATCAAGGGCGTGTTCAGCCGCTTCCTCGCCTTCGGAGACGGCAAGACCGACGCCTTCATGGTCGACAACGACGCCTGGCTGTCCAGCTTCGGCTACGTCCAGTTCCTGCGCGACTTCGGCCCCCACTTCACCATCAACCGCATGCTGACCTTCGAGTCGGTCAAGCTGCGCCTGGACCGCGAGCAGCCGCTGAGCTTCCTCGAGTTCAACTACATGCTGATGCAGGCGGTCGACTTCCTGGAGCTGAACCGCCGCCACGGCTGCGCCCTGCAGATGGGCGGCTCGGATCAGTGGGGCAACATCATCAACGGGGTGGATCTGATCCGCCGCATGGACGCCAAACAGGCCTTCGCCCTGACCACGCCGCTGCTCACGACCTCCTCCGGCGCCAAGATGGGCAAGACCGCCTCCGGCGCCGTCTGGCTCAACGAAGACCGCATGAGCCCCTACGACTACTGGCAGTTCTGGCGCAACACCGAGGACGCCGACGTCGGCCGCTTCCTGAAGCTGTTCACCGACCTGCCGCTGGACGAGATAGCCAGGCTTGAGTCCCTGCCCGGCGCCGGCATCAACGACGCCAAGAAGGTGCTGGCCGACGAGGCCACCGCCCTGCTCCACGGCAGCGCCGCCGCCCAGACCGCCCGCGCCACGGCGGAAGCCGCCTTCGAACAGGGCGTCACCTCCGCCGACCTGCCGACTCTGGAGACCTCCCTGGCCGACCTTCAGGCCGGCGTGCCCCTGGCCAACCTCGCCCACGACGCGGGGCTGGCCTCCTCACGCGGCGAGGCCCGCCGTCTCGCCCAGGGCGGCGGCCTGAAGCTGAACGACAAGGCCGAGCCGGACGCGGGCCGCCTCGTCACGCTGGCCGATGTCGTGGACGGAACGATCAAGCTTGCCGCCGGCAAGAAGAAGATCGTCCTGCTGAAGCCCGTCTAAGGAGCGCGCCATGACCCTGGAAGCTGGCAGCAAGGCCCCCGAATTCGAACTGCAGACCGACGACGCCGGAACGCTCACCCTCAAGGGCCTCAGCGGCAAAACCGTGGCGCTCTACTTCTACCCCAAGGACGACACCCCCGGCTGCACCAATGAGGCCAAGGACTTCTCCGCCCTGAAGGCCGAGTTCGACAAGGCCGGCGCGGTCGTCATCGGCGTCTCCAAGGACACGGTCGCCAAACACGCCAAGTTCCGCGCCAAGTACGAGCTGACCGTACCCCTGGGCTCGGACCCCGACGCCAAGGTCATCGAGGCCTATGAGTCCTGGGTGCCCAAGGTCCTCTACGGCCGCGAATATATGGGCATCGACCGCGCCACCTTCCTGATCGACGCCAAGGGCGTGATCCGCCGCATCTGGCGCAAGGTGAAGGTCGCCGGCCACGCCGCCGAAGTGCTGGCGGCGGTGAACTCGGCGCAGACCTGACCAACAAAAGCCAAGGCGCTGCCAGAATTTCTCGGTCGATCTAATTCCTAGTGGATGAATAGGATTACGGGTGTCCAAGGAGACCCTCATGTCCCGTTCGGGAAAACGCGCCGCCGCCGCGGCCTCGGCCCTGTTCGCCGCCGCGCTGCTCTCAGCGCCCTACGCCAAGGCGGCGCCCCTGCGCGCGGCTAAGGTCGATGGCGTCTGGGACGCCTCGGTCCAGATTAAGGACGGCGCCATCCCGTTCAAACTCGACCTCAGCGGCGCCCCGGATCAGGTCCGCGCCACCTATTTCGACGGCGAGCGCGCGGTCACTACAGCCACGCGTCTGGCTTCTACGGCTCGCTGGACCTGGAGTCGGTGCTGTCGGCCTACCCGGTCGACTATGTGAACCGCACCTTCGCCCCCTCCTATTCCATCTGGGGCGCCACGGTCGGTTACGCCGATCCCAAGGGCAAATGGCGCGCCTTCCTGCAGGGCCAGAACCTCGGGGACAAGAAGTACATCTCCTCGGCTTCCCAGACCTTCAGCGCCACCGCCGCCTCGGCCATCTACACCCCGGGCCTGGGACGCAACATCACCGCCGCCATCACCTACGCCTTCTAGAAGGAGACCCATCGTGACCCTCTTCAAGACCACGCTCGCGGCGGCCGCCCTGGCCTTCGCCCTCGCTTCCCCCGTCCTGGCCAAGGAGGCCATCAACACCCAGGGCTCGGACCACAACATCGCCATCAGCGGCATGGACACGGTGGGCTTCTTCACCGAGCACAAGGCGTTGCAGGGCAAGGAGACGATCTACGTCGACTGGAAAGGCGCCCGCTGGCTGTTCGCCAGCGACAAGGACCGCGATCTGTTCAAGGCGTCGCCGGAGAAGTACGCGCCCCAGTGGGGCGGCTTCTGCGCGGTGGGCGTGGCCAACGGCCATATCTCAAAGCACCTGGTGAAGGGCTCCTTCGATATCCATGACGACAAGCTCTACCTGTTCGCCGAGACCGTGAACGGCGACTTCGACCAGTACCGCAAGGAATGGCTGGACCTGAAGGGCGGCCCGCAAAGCCGCGTGCCGACCGGCGAGAAGAACTGGTCGTCGCTGAAGCCCGACTGGGAAAAGGCGCACTAGGGCCAAGACATCAGACCGCTCACCCCGGCGAATGCCGGGGCCCAGATCAAAAATCTCGACGCTCAGCAATGCGATCTGGGTCCCGGCCTTCGCCGGGATGAGCGGAAATGGGGGGTGCTATTCCGCCACCGGCAGCGGTTCCCTAGGCTTCCGCCCCCGCGTCGCGCGTCACCCCTACCCGCTGGGCCAAGGCCGCGCCCATGAAGTCGTCCAGGTCACCGTCCAGCACTCCGGCGGTGTCCGACGTCTCCACGTTGGTCCGCAGGTCCTTGACCATCTGGTACGGCTGCAGAACGTAGGAGCGGATCTGGTGGCCCCAGCCGATGTCGGTCTTGGCGTCGGCCACGGCCTGGGCGGCGGCTTCGCGCTTCTGCAGCTCCAGCTCATAGAGGCGCGCGCGCAGCATCTTCCAGGCCTCGTCGCGGTTCTGGTGCTGCGAACGGCCGGCCTGACAGGCCACCACCGTGTTGGTCGGGATGTGCGTCAGGCGCACGGCGCTGTCGGTCTTGTTGACGTGCTGCCCACCCGAGCCGGACGCTCGGTAGGTGTCGGTGCGCACGTCCGACGGGTTGATGTCGATCACGATCGTGTCGTCCACCACCGGATAGACCCACACCGAGGCGAAGGAGGTGTGCCGCTTGGCGTTGGAATCGAACGGCGAAATGCGCACCAGCCGGTGCACCCCAGCCTCCACCTTCAGCCAGCCATAGGCGTTCAGGCCCTTGACCAGCAGGGTCGCGGACTTGATCCCCGCCTGCTCGCCGCCGGTCTCTTCCACCAGCTCCGTCTGCATGTCGTGGGCGTTGGCCCAGCGGCTGTACATGCGGAAGAGCATCAGCGCCCAGTCGTTGGACTCCGTGCCGCCCGCGCCGGAATTGATTTCGATATAGCAGTCGTTGCCGTCCGCCTCGCCCGACAGCAGCGCCTCAAGCTCCGCCCGCCCGGCCCGCGCCTTCAGCGCCGCCAGCTGCGCCGACACGTCCTCCAGCGAGGCCGTATCGCCCTCCGCCTCGGCCATCTCAGCGAATTCCAGGGCGTCGGAGCGTTCGCGCTCCAGCGCGCGCACCGTCTCGACCGACGCCGCCAGCGCATTGCGCTCGCGCATCAGGGTCTGGGCGGCCTCGGGCCGGTCCCACAGGGTCGGGTCTTCGGAGCGGGCGTTCAGTTCGTCCAGTTTACGGAGCGCGACATCCCAGTCAAAGACGCCTCCTGAGCAGTTCGATCGACTGCTCGATGTCGGCGGCGGCCGCCTCTACATCCGCTCTCATGGGAAACTCCATACCGGCTCGCTGATCTGAGCCGGGGCGCGGGAGATAACGCGCACGCCGCACCGATACAAGGTCGACGAGAAGCCGCTTGGAGATTTGCCCGCGCCCTTGGCTGACGTTCGGCAGGTCGGATTAAGGCGGGCTTCCGACTTATAGAATTTGAAAAAATCCCTGCCAATTTTCGGGCCGATCTGTAAGCTGAGCCTCCCCGGAGGCTGATCATGGACATTATCAGTACAGTCCTCCCGGAAAATTCCGGCGTCTTCATCACGCCAGAACTCGACAAACACTCTCCCGAAGCAGCTGATTATCTACAAGAAAAGCTCGCAATACAGAGCTTGGCCGCTCTAATGGCCGATCATCCCGACCAAGTTCTGCCGCGTTTCGTGGATCTCGCGATGCAGCTTACCGGCGGGATTTCCGGCGGTCTCAGCCTCTACGAAAGCGACCCGTCTCCCGGGGTGTTCCGCTGGTGCTTCCTGAGAGGAACCCTGGCCCCCTTCGACGGAGCGACAACCCCGCGCAATTTCAGTCCGTGCGGCATCACGCTCGATCAGAACGCACCGGTGCTGACCACGCACCCTGAGCGCTATTACAACTGGGTCGCCGATGCGGGCATCGCCCTGGCCGAGGTGCTGCTGGTGCCGCTCTATATCGGCGAGACCACGCCTCTGGGCACCCTGTGGATCGCCGCCGACGAGGAAGAGCATTTCCATCGAGGCCATGCCCGCGTCCTGACCGAATTGGCTCAATTCGTGGATGTCGCCTTGCGGATACGCAGGACTGAACAGCGGCTGCAGGATGCCTTGGAACAGCAACAGACGCTGACAATGGAGATGAGCCACAGGCTCAAGAACCTGTTCGCCGTGACCGACGGGATGATCCGTATCAGCGCCAAGAACGCTGACACCAAGGAGCAACTGGCCGACGCCCTTTCAGGACGCCTTCACGCCCTCGCCAGCGCTCACACGCTCGTCAGCCGCGACCTGCGCGAGGTTGGGCGCGAGCCAAGGGCGTCCGACTTACGGGCGCTGCTCTTGGCGGTGCTCCTGCCCCACGAGTCTGGCGATGGCTACGCCAACACGCGGTTTACCCTTGAAGGTCCGCTGATCGCCTGTGGCGACAGAGCCATCAACGGCATCGCTCTGGTCTTCCACGAACTGGCGACCAATGCCGCCAAATACGGACCTTTGACCACTCAAAGCGGGAGCGTTCACATTGGCTGGGCGCACGCCCAGGATCGGGTCGTCATCGATTGGATCGAGCGTGGAGGTCCGTCGGTGCCGGCCCCGCCCGCCAAGAGCGGCTTTGGGAGCACGTTGGTCAAAAACACGGTCCTGCGTCAGTTCAATGGAACGCTTGAATACGACTGGAGCCCCGACGGGTTGACCGTTTCCATCGGCGTACCCGCCTTGGCGCTGAAGGACTGAACCTCGGGCGGATTTGAATGTCCGCTCACCACCCAACCGCCTGACTTTAGAACAACCCCTTGGGCTCGGCGTCCTGCCTCGCCACCGGCCTTGGCGGCGCGGGCGGCCGTGCGGGCTGCGGCGGCAGCAGGGTCACCGGCGGGGGCAGCAGCACCGCGCCTTCCTGCGGCACCACCCCCGGCGCCAGGATCGGCGAGGCCAGGGCCGCCAGCGGGTCGGTCTTGGGCTCGGTGCCCGGCTGGAAGGCTTCGCGGATGCCGTTGACGTAGGCGAAGTGGGCGTTGCCCGGCTCCTTGAAATCGTGCACCGGCGTGCCCTTCAGGGCGTTCTGCATGAAGTCGATGAAGATCGGCACGGCGGCCACGGCGCCGGTCTCGTTGTTACCCAGCGACCGGTTGTCGTCGAAGCCGACGAACACCCCCACCACCATGTCCGGCGAGAAGCCCACGAACCAGGCGCTGCGGAACTCGTTGGTGGTGCCGGTCTTGCCGCCGAGCGGACGCCCGATCACCCGGGCCTGGGCGCCGGTGCCGCGCTGGACCACGCCCTCCAGCATGGAGGTGATCTGATAGGCGGTGATCGGGTCGAACACCTGCTCGCCGCCCATGTCCACGGTGGGATAGTCCTCGCCGTTGTAGGCCACCTTGCAGGGCGCGCAGTCGCGCTTGTCGGCGTTGAAGATGGTCTTGCCTTCGCGGTCCTGGATCAGCTCGATCATGTGCGGCTGCACCTTGCGCCCGCCGTTGACGAAGGCGGCATAGGCCGAGGTCAGCTTGAACGGCGTGGTCTCCCCTGCCCCCAGCGCCATGGCCAGCACCGGTAGCATGTCGTCCACCACCCCGGCCTTGATCGCCGTCTCGCGCACCTTCTTCATGCCGATCGCCTGGGCGATGCGCACGGTCATGGTGTTGCGCGACAGCTCCAGCCCGCGCCGGATCGGCTGCGGCCCCAGGAAGTCGCGCTCGAAGTTTTCAGGCCGCCAGACCTCGCCGGGCTTGGAGCCCTGCAGCTCGATGGGACCGTCCTCCACCACCCGCGCCGGGGTGAAGCCGTTCTCCAGCGCCGTGGCGTAGACGAAGGGCTTGAACGACGAGCCGGGCTGGCGCTGCGCCTGGGTGGCGCGGTTGAACTTAGACATCGAGAAGCTGTAGCCCCCGACCATGGCCATCACCCGCCCGCTGTAGGGGTCCAGCGCCACCAGGGCGCCGTTGACGATGGGGGTCTGGCGCAGGTTGTAGCGGCCCGCCGCGGCGGTCGGCTCGACCCAGATCAGGTCGCCGCGCTTCAGCCCCTTGCCGCGCTTGGCCCAGGCCGCGTCGTTGGGCTCCAGATAGCCGATCGCGGACTTGTCCTGACCCAGGGCCGCCACGCGCACCTTCACCGCGCCATCGGCGGCTTCCACAACGCCCGCGCGCCACAGGCGCCGTTCGGCGGGCGGGGCCTTGCCCTTGATCGCGTCTTCCCAGTGGTCGGTGATGTTGGCCATCGAGCCCCAGGCCCCGCGCCAGCCGTGGCGGCGGTCATAGGCCTCTAGCCCGTTCATCAGCGCCGTGCGCCCCAGCGACTGCAGGTTGGGGTCCAGCGTCGTGCGCATGTAGTAGCCGCCCTCGGTCAGCTTATCGCCCATGCTGACCGTGGCGCGCTGGCGCACCTCTTCGACGAAATAGTCGGCGTCCAAGTATTTGGCGCGCGACGGAGCGGGCTGGGCGACCAGGTCTTCCTTCATCGCCGCCTCGGCCTGCGCCTGAGTCACCCACCCGGCATTGGCCATCTGTCCCAGCACGAAGTTGCGCCGGCGCATGGCCGCCTGCTTGTTGCGGATCGGATGGTAGTTATCCGGGCCCTTAGGCAGGGAGCCTAGGTAAGCGGCTTCCGAAAGACTCAACTGCGACAAGGACTTGCCGAAGTAATTGTAGGCGGCGGCGCCGACCCCGTAGGAGCGGTAGCCGAGCCAGATTTCGTTCAGGTACAGTTCCAAGATGCGCTGCTTGTCGAGTGTCTGCTCAAGCTGATTGGCGAGGATCGCCTCCTTCAGCTTGCGCCCCATGGTCACCTGATTGCCCAGCAGCACGTTCTTGGCCACCTGCTGGGTGATGGTCGAGCCGCCCTCCAGCCGCTTGCCCTGCGCCGCGTTGGCCACGTCCTTCAGCATCGCCCGGCCCAGGCCCGACACATCGATGCCGCCATGCTGGAAGAAGTTGCGGTCCTCTGCCGCCAGGAAGGCGTGCACCACCTGTTGCGGGACCTGGTCGTAGGGCACGAAGATGCGCCGTTCCTTGGCGAACTCCCCGATCAAGGTGCCGTCCCAGGCGTAGACCCGGGTCGAGGTCGGCGGGCGGTAGTCCACCAGGTCGGCGGCGTTGGGCATGTCGTGGAACAGCCAGGCGGCGTAAACAGCCACCGCCACCCCGGCCAGGGCGACCACGCTCAAGGCCGCGATGCCGGCTGCTGCGATCCAACGTCCGTGGAGTTTCACGACGGTAAGCCTCGGGATGAGCAACGTACTCTCCCCTAAGGTCTAGCCTGTGTCGGAGGGCGAAAAAAGGGCTGGGCGGATCACAAGTCGGTCGAGCACCGCGAAGTGGTATTTTCATTCGATTCGTGGAGCCGGCCTGACAATGCAGACGCAGCGATCGGACGCCGCCGACCTTGCGGCCCTGCACGGCCAGGCCCTGGCCTTCCATCAGGCGGGCCGCATCGACGAAGCCCGTCAACGCTATCTCGCCGTACTCGATGCCGATCCCGAGTATTTCGACTCCCTGCACCTGCTGGGCGTGACCTTCATCCAGACCGGCGACCTGCAGCAGGGCGCCGACATCATCGCCCTGGCCATCCGGATCAGGCCCGACGTGGCCGACGCCCACGGCAACCTCGCCAACGCGCTGAACGGCCTCGGCCGCCACCAGGAGGCCCTGGCCAGCAGCGAACAGGCCATCGCCATCAGGCCGGATTTCGCCCAGGCGCACGGCAACCGCGCCCTGGCGCTGCGCGAACTCGGCCGGCTCGAAGAGGCGTTGGACAGCTACACGCGGGTGATCGCGCTGAAGCCGCCCCAGGCGAAGGACCATTTCAACCAGGGTGTCGTGCTGCGCGACCTGTATCGCCCGCAGCAGGCCCTGGCCGCCTTCGACCGCGCCATCGCGCTTCAGCTGGACCATGCCCAGGCCCACTTCAGCCGCGGCGTCACCCTGCGCGACCTCGGCCGGCCGCTGGACGCCCTGGCCAGCTACGACGAGGCCATTGTCCGCAACCCCGCCTACGCCGACGCCTACAACAATCGCGGCAACCTGCTGCAGCAGCTCAAGCAGCCCCAGGAAGCCCTCGACAGCTTCGATCGCGCCATCGCGCTGAAGCCGGACTTCGCCGAGGCCTGGAACAACCGCATGCTCGCCCTGCGCGACCTCAAGCGGCCCGAGGACGCCCTGGCCAGCTGCGAGCAGGCCATCGCCCTGCAGCCCGACTACGCCGAAGCCCACAACAACCGCGCCAGCGCCCTCTACGACCTGCGCCGCCTGGACGAAGTGGTCCTCAGCATCGACCGCGCCCTCGCCATCCGCCCTGACTTCGCCGAGGCGCACGTCAACCGAGGCGTCA
>CAIYVC010000074.1 GCA_903929535.1 uncultured Caulobacteraceae bacterium
GACAAGGACGCATTCCAGGGTCTCGTCGGACGAGGCGTTGATCTCCTGGTGCGGCACATAGGGCGGGACGTAGATGAAATCGCCAGGGCCCGCGACGGCGGTGAACTCCAGCCGCTCGCCCCAGCGCATCCGCGCCTGGCCGCGGATCACATAGATCACGCTCTCCAGGGCGCCGTGGTGGTGGGCGCCGGTCTTGGCGTTGGCGTGGATGTGCACCGTGCCGGCCCAGAGCTTCTGGGCGCCGACGCGGGCGAAGTCGATGGCCGCCGCACGGTTCATGCCCGGGGTCTGGGGCGTGTTGCTGTCGAGCGAGTCGCCCGGCACGACCCGCACGCCGTTGTGCTTCCAGTCGTGTTCAGCGTCGTGGGCCATCAGGATTTAACCTTCACGAAGCTGCCCGGCGCGTCCTCGATCGGCTTGAGCGGGCCCTTGGCGGGATCGCGGGAGGGGACTTGGGGCCCCGAGCGTTCCTTCAGCCAGGCGGCCCAGTGCGGCCACCAGGAACCGGGGTGTTCCTTGGCTTCGGCGGTCCAGGCGTCGGGCGTGGCGGGCAGCTTGTCCAGCGTCCAGTGCTGGTACTTGACCGCCGAGGGGGCGTTGATGACGCCGGCGATGTGGCCCGAGCCCGCCAGCACGAATTGGACCGGGCCGCCGAACAGGCTGGTTCCGCGATAGACCGAGCGGAAGGGGGCGATGTGGTCTTCCTTCGAGGCCATGGCGTAGATCGGCGTCTTGACCTTCTTCAGGTCAAGCTTGACCCCGCCCAGCTCCAGCTCGCCCTGGCTGAGCGCATTGTCCTGATAGAAGCGGCGCAGATACTCGATGTGCAGCTTCTTGGGCATGCGGGTCTGGTCGGCGTTCCAGAACAGCAGGTCGAAGGGGCGCGGCTCCTTGCCCAGCAGATAGTTGTTGATGAAGAAGGACCAGACCAGATCGTTGGCCCGCAGCGCGTTGAAGGTGTCGGACATCACCCGGCCCGGCAGGAATCCGCCGGCGTTGTCCATGCTGACTTCGATGACCCGCAGCCAGTCCTCGTCGGTGAACAGGCGCAGGTCGCCCGAATCGCTGAAGTCCTGCTGGGCGGCGAAGAAGGTGGCTGAGCTGATGCGGTCGTCCTTCTTGGCGGCCATGTAGGCGAGGGTGCAGGAGAGCAGGGTGCCCGCGATGCAGTAGCCGACGGCGTTGACCGTCTTGGCGCCGGTTTGTTTCAATACCGCGGCGACCGCGGCCTGCACGCCCTCGATCATATAGTCCTCGAAGGCCTTCTCGGCCTGATTGCCGTCCGGATTGACCCAGGAGACGACGAAGACGGTGAAGCCCTGGCTGGTCAGCCAGCGGATCATCGAGTTCTCGGGGCGCAGGTCCAGGATGTAGTATTTATTGATCCAGGGCGGGAAGATCAGCAGCGGGATCTCGCTGACCGTATCGGTCGTGGGAACGAACTGCAGCAGCTGCAGAAGCTCATTCTGGAACACCACCTTGCCGGGCGCGGTGGCGACATTCACGCCCACTTCGAACTTCGACACGTCGGTCTGGGTGATCTGCAGGCTGCCGCCGCCGCGCTCCAGGTCGGCGGCGAAGTTCTCCATGCCCCGTACCAGGCTCTCACCACGCGTCTCCACCGCTTCGCGCAGGGCGGCGGGGTTGGAGATCAGGAAGTTCGACGGCGAGAAGGCGTCGGTCATCATCTTCATGAAGAACTCGGCGCGGCGCTTGGTCTGAGGCTCGACGTCCTCGACGCTGGAAACCAGCTCGTTGAGGAAGTTGGAGGACAGCAGGTAGGACTGCTTGATGACGTCGAACATCGGGTTGGACTGCCACTCCGGATCGGAGAAGCGCCGGTCACCGGCCGTCGGGGTGACGATCGGGGTCTCGGCCTCGCCGGCGGCGATGCGCCGGGCGGTGGACTGCCACAGGTCCATGTAGCGGGTGAAAAGCTCGGCCTGCGAGCGCATCAGCCGGTCGGGCTGGGAGGCCAGCTGGCGGAGCACCTCGCCGAAGGCGGGGCCGGTGTTGAAGGGATCGCTATTCAGGGAAGCCGGCTGTTCGGCGCGGCGCAGGGCCGCCTCGGCCATGGCGCCTTGGGCGGTGAGGGCCGCGCGGGCCAGGTTCATCGACAGCTTCTCGACCGCCTCACGGTTGCCCGGGGTCAGCAGGAGCGGGCCGATGTCGTGCATGAAGCTGGACGAGGCGGCGGGAGCCGGCTGGGGCTTGGGAGGCGGAGCGGGCGCGACCTGGGCCTTGGCTGCGGGTTTCAGGGCCGGCTTGGGCTTCGGCTTGGCTGCGACTTTCACAGGCGCCTTGGCGGCAGGCAGGGGAACGGCCTTCGCGGATTTCGTCGCGGCCGGTTTAGCGGCGGTCGCGGCGACAGGTTTAGCGGACTTGGGCTTGGTCTTTTTCGCGGTCGTCTTCTGCTTCATCGCCGCTGATCCTTAAGCCTGGGCATGACGCCGCCCTTCCGTTTGGATGTATCATCGCATAAGACCGGAGCCGAATTGAACGGCGAACCTGTGGTTTTTGTGATGGCCGACGCCTTTGTGCGATCCAACCGAGGGACAAGGCCCCGCACAGCGATGCTGGCGGGCAGCCTCGCCCTAGCTGGTTTGGGCCTCGGCGCCTGCGCCGATCTGCCCAAATACCCCTTCGCCCAGCCGCCGGTTGACGTGACCTCGCCCCTGGCGGAGGACCTGCGCCAAGTCAATCCGACCAACGCGGCCTATCCCAGCTTCCGCCAGGTTCCGGACATGCCTACCGACGTGCGTCCGGCCACCGCCTGGACCCGCAACATCTACAATACCCTGAGGCTGCGCCGGCAGATGCAGGCCCAACAGGTGCTCTATCCGCAGAGCCTGTACGGGACCGAGGCCTTCGCCCAGGAAGAGCGCAACAAGGCTGCAGCGCCGCTGACTCCCGCCCAGGCGGCGGCAAACGCGGACAAGACGGCGGCATTCGCCAAGAGCCAGCGGGACCGAGCTAAGGCGCCTTCGCCGGCTCTGTAGCCGCCGAAGGCCGAAAACCTCATCCGCTTGCTTGGAACCCGCCGTGCGGCGGTCTATCCAGGCGTCCCAGAGTCTTCCCATGCGGTCTTGAAGGACCGACAGGCCATGAAAACCGATTTTTACCGTATCCAACGGCTGCCGCCGTACATCTTCGAAGAGGTCAACCGCATCA
>CAIYVC010000075.1 GCA_903929535.1 uncultured Caulobacteraceae bacterium
CACCATCGCGCGCGGCACGCCGGGCTTCTCGGGCGCCGATCTCGCCAACCTCGTCAACGAGGCGGCATTGATGGCGGCGCGCAAGGGCAAGCGTTCGGTCACCATGTCGGAATTCGAGATGGCCAAAGACAAGGTCATGATGGGCGCCGAGCGCCGGTCCATGGCCATGACCGAGGACGAGAAGAAGCTGACCGCTTATCACGAAGGCGGCCACGCCATCCTGGCCCTGACGGTTCCCAACACCGACCCGGTGCACAAGGCGACCATCATTCCGCGCGGCCGGGCGCTGGGCATGGTCATGCAGCTGCCCGAACGGGACAAGCTGTCGATGAGCTTCCAGCAGATGACTTCGCGTCTGGTCATCCTGATGGGCGGCCGTGTCGCCGAGGAGCTGATTTTCGGCCGCGAGCACGTCACCTCCGGCGCCTCGTCCGACATCCAGCAGGCCACCAAGCTGGCGCGGATGATGGTCACCCAGTGGGGCTATTCCGAAGAGTTGGGCGTGGTCAGCTACGGCGACAACCAAGAAGAGGTCTTCCTCGGCCACTCTGTCTCGCGCACCCAGAACATCTCCGAGGAGACGGCGCGCAAGATCGACAGCGAGGTCAAGAAGCTCGTCCAGGGCGGTTACGAGGAGGCCAAGCGCATCCTGACCGAGCGGCTCGCCGACCTGCACATCATGGCCAAGGCCCTGCTCGAGTACGAGACCTTGACCGGCGACGAGATCATCAATGCGCTGAAGGGCATCCCGCCGGTGCGTGACGACGCCGAGGACAACCGTCCGACCGGCCCGTCGGTGTCGGTGCCCCTGACGCCTCTGCCGATCGGCGACGCCGGCGCACAGCCGGCCTGACCGGGGATGGTGGCGATGCTCGCAGACAGCAAAGCCGTCGCCTTCGCCACCGTCTATGATCTGGACCGCGCCCGCGCCTTCTATGAAGGCGTGCTGGGTCTCAAGATCGTTTCGCAGGACGCCTTCGCCGTTATGGCCGAGGCGGGCGGGGTCAAGGTGCGCATCTCCCGCGCCCCGGTGGTGGTTCCCCAGCCCTATACGGTGATCGGCTTCGATGTGGCCGATATCGACGCGGTGGTGGCCGGACTGACGGCCAAGGGCGTGGTGTTCGAGCGCTATCCGTTCTTCGGCGACGCCCAGGACGCCCGCGGCGTCTGGGATGCGCCCGGCGGGGCCCGTGTCGCCTGGTTCAAGGACCCAGACGGCAATCTGCTGTCGGTGCAGACGATGCCTTAACCAAGGCCCGCGACGACAAGCCCCAGGTCTGCCAGCTTGACGCGACTCCGCAAACCTCGTCCTTTCCAGCCAGAACGGGGAGACAGTTCGTGGTTCAGGGGCTTACCAAGGCAGGGGGGCGCGTCGCGCTCATGCTCGCCCTGGCGTGTGTGTTGATTGCACCGGTAGCCCGGGCTGCAACCGCCCCCCGGTCCGCGACCTACGACAATACCGCCCAGATTCTGAAGACCTTCCCCAACGTGGCGCGCGCCACGCCGCTGGGCGTCACCCTGCATCTGAAGACGGGCCACTGGGTGGATGTGAACGGCAACCTGTTCGGCAAGGCTCCGCCGGTCGTCTGCTGGTATGCGCCTGCATTGAACGTCGCGGGCGTCTGCATGAACGGGCCGGGCGTGACCGTCACGATCATGGTGGACTTGCGCAACGGAAAACAACTGTCGGCGCCGGGCCGCGCCTCCCTGACCCCGGACCCCACCCTGATCGCCGTCGGCCCGGATGATCCCCGCAAGGTGCCCGCCGACAGCTTGACCCTGATGCGCGTCGCCCCGACCGAGCTTCTGGAAGAGGGCGGCGAAGAGTTCAGCGGCGACTACGGCCCCGGAGCCTGGGTCGACGACAAATGCTACCGCCTGACCGCCTATGGTCCGGGACCCGGCGGCTGGCTGGAGAAGGCCGACAAGGACTGGCGCGAAGTGCCCGCCACCAAGTCCACCTTCTGTCAGAAGCGCCATGGCGGCTGACCGGCGCCATGTCTGACCCTCGCCCCCGGGTCATGGGTGTCGTGAACGTTACCCCCGACAGTTTCTCGGACGGCGGACGCTTCCTCGATGCCGAAGCCGCCATAGCCCATGCCCGCCGCCTGCTGGGCGAAGGGGCGGACATGCTCGACATCGGCGGCGAGTCGACCCGGCCCGGCGCCCAGCCGACCTCCACCGAAGATGAGATCGCCCGGATACTGCCCGTCGTGCAGGCCATCCGCGCTGAAAGCCGCGTTCCGCTGTCGATCGACACGATGAAGCCGCAGGTGATGCGCGCCGCCGCCGCCGCCGGAGCCGACATCTGGAATGACGTCACCGCCCTGGGTTTCGCGCCTGACAGCGCGGCTGTGGCCGCTGAACTGGGCTGCGGCGTGATCCTGATGCACATGCAGGGCGCGCCCGCCTCCATGCAACTGAACCCGGTCTACGCGGACGTGGTCGGCGAGGTGGCGGCCTTCCTGGGCGAGCGGGCAGAGGCCGCGATGGCGGCGGGGGTCCGGCGAGAAGCGATCTGGGTCGACCCTGGCATCGGCTTCGGCAAGACCCTCGAACACAACCTCGACCTTCTAGCCCACCTGGACCGGATCAAGGCGCTGGGCCTGCGCACCGTGCTTGGGGTCAGCCGCAAACGCTTCCTGCGCGCCATCGACGCCAGCGCGGTGGAAGCCGCCGACCGGCTGGGCGGCTCATTGGCGGGCGCGCTGATCGGCGCCGAGGCCGGGATGGATGCTGTGCGGGTGCACGACGTGCGCGAGACGGTCCAGGCGCTTACGGTTTGGGCGGCGGTGGGGGCTTGCCGGCCTGGGGCTCGGTGATCCCTGCCGCCAGCAGGTCCTGTTTGTAGGCCTCGAACAACGGCGCCCAGCCGCCCACGCCGCCAAGATCGCCGCGATCTCCGGCCGCGGCCTCGAGCCGCTGGATACACACATCCCAGCCGGCCAGGGTGCGGGCTAGGATGCTCGGATCGTCTGTCCGCTGGCGCATCACCAGCAGGCATCCGCCGCCGGGCTCGGGGGTGATTTCCCAGCTGATCGGATTGGGCGGACCGAAGACGCCGCGCCATTCCCATTCGATCAACCGGCCCGGTTCCAGCCGGGTGACATGCCCCTCGCTCCATTGATCGATGACGGCGTGATGGAAGCGGATCACCGATCCGACCTTCAGGTCCTCGGGCATCTGCGTGGTGTCGAACCAGCGGCTCATCTGACCAGGGCCGGTGATCGCTGCCCAAACCTTCTGCGGCGGATGGTTCAGGCGCCGCTCGAAGCGCAGTTCGTAGTGATCGCCGACCTTCAGGACCGCGCCGTGTCGTCCGTCCATCCTCAGTGCTCCGCGTCCAGATAGCGTTCGAGATCGTCCAGCTTGCCGCTCCAGAAGCGGCGGAAGGGTTCGAGCCAGGTGTCCAGTTCGGCCAGCGGCTCGGGGCGCAAGCGGTAAAGCCGCCTCTGGGCGTCGGCCCGCACCTCCGCGAAGCCGCTGTCGCGCAACACCTTCAGGTGCTTGGAAACGGCCGGTTGGCTCATCTGCAGCGCGGCTACCAGATCGCCCGCCGATTGCTCGCCGTGACGCAGCAGCGCCAGGATGCGGCGGCGGCTGGGATCGGCGAGTGTCTCGAACAGCCTGCTTTCCATGATCTCATATCGCCACGAGGAAATATAACGTTCAAGGCATATAATGGATGGCAGCCAACGTTGTCGTGATGAAAATCCGCGCCCACGGTGGCGCTTGGCCTGCTAGATATGCCGCCATGTCATCCAGTTCCCAAGGCCGCGTCCTGATCATCGCCGGTTCCGATTCCGGAGGCGGGGCGGGCGTGCAGGCCGACATCAAGACGGTGACCATGCTGGGCGGCTACGCGGCCACGGCCATCACCGCCATCACCGTGCAGAACACCCTCGGCGTCTCCGACGTCTTCGACATCCCGCCTAAGATCATGCGCGCCCAGGCCAGAGCCGTGCTCGACGACATCGGCGCGGACGCCATCAAGACCGGCATGCTGGCCAGCCGCAAAATGGTCGAGGCGGTCGCGGAAATCCTTGAGAGTGCGCCGGATACACCCGCCATCATTGATCCGGTGATGATCGCCAAGGGGGGGCAGTCACTGCTTTCGGACAAGGCGCTGGGCGCGATCCTGAACCTGCTGGTCCCCCGCGCGGCCCTGCTCACGCCCAACGCGCCTGAGGCGGAGGCCCTGACCGGGATCAAGATCGAGGACCTGGATGGCCAGAGGCGGGCAGGGGAGGCGCTGCTGGCGCTGGGCGCCCGTGCTGTGCTGCTCAAGGGCGGCCATGTGCCGGGCCCTCAGGTGATCGACCTGCTGATGACGCAGGACGGTGAGACGCTGCTGGAGAGTCCCCGCCTCGATACCCGCCACACCCATGGGACCGGCTGCACCCTGGCCTCGGCCTGCGCCGCCGGTCTGGCGCAAGGCTTGAAGCTCGAGGAAGCGGTCGCCCGCGCCTGGGCCTATACCGCCGAAGCCATCCGCCGCGCGCCGGGTCTGGGCGCCGGGCATGGGCCTCTGGATCACGGCTGGCCATTGCGGGAGGCGCCATGAGCCTGGAGGCCGATCTGAAGCGCACCGTACGCGCCAGCGCGACCCTGATGCGGGTGCTGCAGGGCGTGCGCGCCCTGAATCTGCCCGATTGGCGGCTGGTGTCCGGCTGCGTCTATCAGACGGTTTGGAACGCCAGGACCGGGCGCGATCCCGACTATGGGCTGAAGGACTATGACGCGGTCTATTTCGACCCGGATTCGTCCTACGAGGCCGAGGATGTGCACATCCGCCGGGCGGCGGCGGCCTTCGCCCCGCCTTTGGACGCGATGGTCGAGGTCAGGAACCAGGCGCGGGTGCATCTTTGGTTCGAGGGCAAGTTCGGCGAGCCCTATCCGGCCCTCGCCAATACCGATGAAGCGCTTGAACGATTCATTTGCCCGGCCTTCGCGGTCGGCATCCGGCTGGAGGCTGACGATGAGATCAGCGTGGCGGCGCCCTTCGGGCTTCAGGACCTGGCCGACATGAGGCTGCGGCCCAATCCGCATCGGGCGTTCAATCGCGCGGGCTTCGAGCGCGTGGTGGCCTCCGCCCAGGCGCGCTGGCCTGAACTGACCGTGGAAACACCGGCGATGAGGGAGGCGGGCTGATGCGCCAGTGGCTGGTGGACGCCTTCGCCTCGGCTCCTCTGCGCGGCAACCCCGCCGCCGTGGTCGAACCATTCGACGCCTGGCCCGAGGACGCCTGGATGCAGGCCCTGGCGCAGGAGAACAATCAGTCCGAGACGGCCTTCCTGCTGAAGACGGACGATCCGGCCCGTTTCGGTCTGCGCTGGTTCACGCCGTCGATGGAGGTCCAACTGTGCGGCCACGCCACCCTGGCGAGCGGCCACGTGCTGATCCGCGAACTGGGAGCACCGCCCCGGATCACCTTCGACACCAAGTGGGGCGTCCTCAATGTGACCGAGGCCGGCGGCCGCTATGAGATGAACTTCCCCGCGGACAATCCGGTCAGCATCGCCCCACCCGAGGGCTTGGCCGAGGCCTTGGGGGCCGAGGTGCTGGAAGTGTGGGCGGGCGTCTATCTGGTAGCGATCCTGAAGGACGAGACCGCCGTGCGCCGCCTCAAGCCCGATCTGCGCCGACTCAGCGGGATCGGCATGGAGGCCAAGAGTGGCCCCGGCGCCGTCTGCGTGGCGGCCCTCGCCGACAAGAAATCCCCTTACGACGTGGTCAGCCGCTTCTTCGCACCTGGGGTCGGCATCTCCGAAGACCCGGCCACGGGCTCATCCCACTGCATGTTGTCTCCGCTGTTCTCGGCCAAGCTGGACCGCGAGCATCTGCGTTTCCACCAGGCCTATCCGGGCCGGGGCGGGGACATCGGCGCGCATAAGAATGGCCCGCGAGTCATCCTCGCGGGCCAAGCTTTCACAGTCTATGAGGCGGTGCTGAGACTCTAGCCTTCAGCTCCGCCGGAACGGCTTAGCGCCATTCCACGTGACGGTGGTGCCAACGGTCGAAATAGACGACGCGGTGACGGTGGTGGAAGCCGCGGTGCTCGACGACGCCGGCCTGACGCACCACTACATCGCCGTGACGGTTTTCGCGCACGACGATCTGAGCGGAGGCGGGGACAGCGGCGCCGATGGCGGCGACAGCGACGAGGCCAAGGATAATCTTCTTCATCATGTTCATCTCCTTGCCGGTGGGGGGAGGCCGGCGGTTGAATGTCTCGGGACCAGCCCGACCGCTCTTTCGAACGTAGGGCTATGATCGTCCCTTGCAGATGAAACGCGGCTGAACCGGATTAGGCTGCACCGTTCAGCTTTGTTGTTTTCCGTTCATCCGGGGCGCGGCGACGGATCACGAAACTTTCGCTCGCCATCGGGGCGACTTGGTGTATGAACCGCCCCGGGCCACGCCCTCCCAACGGGGCGCTGCTCATCTGTAAGGATGGGAGACAATCCATGACGACCCTCGCCAAGCCGGCAATGCGCCCGGCTCGCCCCGAATTTTCCTCCGGCCCCTGCGCCAAGCGCCCCGGATGGAAGGTTGAAAACCTGCAGGGAGCCCTCCTCGGCCGCTCCCACCGCTCCAAACCCGGCAAGGCCCGCCTCAAGGAAGCGATCGACCAGACCCGCGCGGTTCTGCAGGTCCCGGCCGACTATCTGATCGGCATCGTGCCCGCCTCCGACACCGGCGCCATGGAAATGGCGATGTGGTCGATGCTCGGCGGTCGCCCGCTGCAGATCGTGGCCTTCGAATCGTTCGGCAAGGACTGGGTGACGGATGTCACCAAGCAGCTGAAGCTGAAGGACGTCGAAGTGCTCGACGCGCCCTACGGCCAACTGCCCGACCTGACCAAGGTGCGCGGCGACGCCGACCTTGTGTTCACCTGGAACGGCACCACCTCCGGTGTGCGCGTGCCCAACGCCGACTTCATCAGCGCGGACCGTGAAGGCGTCACCATCTGCGACGCCACCTCAGCGGCCTTCGCCATGGATCTGCAGTGGGACAAGCTCGATGTCGTCACCTTCTCCTGGCAGAAGGTGCTGGGCGGGGAAGCGGCCCACGGCATGCTGATCCTCAGCCCCCGCGCCGTGGCGCGGCTGGAGAGCTACAGCCCGCCCTGGCCCATGCCCAAGATCTTCCGCATGACCAAGGGCGGCAAGGTCAGCCTCGACATCTTCGAGGGCGCCACCATCAACACCCCGTCCATGCTCTGCGTCGAAGACTATCTGGACGCGCTGAAGTGGGCCTCGTCGCTGGGCGGCCTCACCGGCCTGCAAGCCCGCGCCGACGCCAACCTCAAGGTGCTGGCCGACTGGGTGGCCAAGACGGCCTGGGTCGAATTCCTGGCGGCGACGCCGGACATCCGCTCCAACACCTCGGTCTGCATCAAGGTGGTCGACAAGCGCGTCACGGGCCTGTCCGCCGACGCCCAGGCCGACTTCGCCAAGAAGCTGGGTTCGCTCCTCGAAAAGGAGGGCGTGGCCCTGGACGCCGGCGGCTATCGCGACGCTCCTCCGGGCCTGCGCATCTGGTGCGGCGCCACGGTGGAGACCTCCGACGTCGACGCCCTGACGCCCTGGCTGGACTGGGCCTTCGAGACCCTCGCGTCCGAACTGCAAGCCGCCTGAATTCCGCGCGGGCCTGAGGGCCCGCGCTTCAAACATCCCTAGCCCGGGCCCTCGGACACGATTCGGGGCCCGGCGCTGACCCAAGGACAAAGCCCATGGCTCCCCGCGTACTCATCGCTGACGAACTTTCCCCCGCCGCCGTCGCCATCTTCAAGGATCGCGGCATCCAGGTCGACGTGAAGACCGGCCTGTCGAAGGAAGAGCTGATCGAGATCATCGACCAGTACGACGGCCTCGCCGTCCGCTCCGCCACCAAGCCCAACAAGGACGTCATCGCCAAGGCGACCAAGCTGAAGGTGATCGGCCGCGCCGGCATCGGCGTCGACAACGTCGACATCCCCGCCGCCACCGCCGCCGGCATCGTGGTCATGAACACCCCCTTCGGCAACTCGATCACCACCGCCGAGCACGCTATCGCCCTGATGTTCGCCCTGGCGCGCCAGATGCCCGCCGCCGACATCTCCACACAGGCCGGCAAGTGGGAGAAGAACCGCTTCATGGGCGTGGAGCTCTACGCCAAGACCCTCGGCCTGATCGGCGCCGGCAACATCGGCTCCATCGTCGCGGACCGCGCCCAGGGCCTGAAGATGAAGGTCGTGGCCTACGATCCCTTCCTGTCGCCCGAACGCGCCGTGGAAATGGGCGTTGAGAAGGTCGAGCTGGACGAACTGCTGGCCCGCGCCGACTTCATCACCCTGCACACCCCGCTGACCGACAAGACCCGCAACATCCTGTCCAAGGAAAACCTGGCCAAGACCAAGAAGGGCGTGCTGATCGTCAACTGCGCCCGCGGCGGCCTGGTGGATGAGGAGGCCCTGCGCGAGGCCCTGGACTCCGGCCATGTCGGCGGCGCGGGCTTCGACGTGTTCGTGACCGAACCGGCCAAGGAAAACGTTCTGTTCGGCGCGCCCAACTTCGTCGCCACGCCCCACCTCGGCGCCGCGACCAACGAAGCCCAGGAAAACGTCGCCCTGCAGGTGGCCGAGCAGATGTCGGACTATCTGCTGACCGGCGCGGTGACCAACGCCCTGAACAGCCCCTCGGTCAGCGCCGAGGACGCGCCCAAGCTGCGCCCCTACGTCTCGCTGGCCGAAAAGCTCGGCGCCTTCGCCGGCCAGATGGTCGATGCGGGCCTGAAGTCGATCGAGATCGCCTACGAAGGCGACGTGGCCAAGCTCAACGTCAAGCCGCTCAGCGCCGCGGCCCTGGCCGGCGTGCTGCGCCCGATGCTGGCGGAGATCAACATGGTTTCGGCGCCTGCCGTGGCCAAGGAGCGGGGCATCGCCGTCACCGAGTCCCGTCTGGAAGACTCGCGCACCTACGACAGCCTGATCCGCATCACCGTGGTGTCGGATAGCGGCTCGCGCGCCTTCGCCGGTACGGTGGTGGGCGGCGTTCCGCGCGTGGTCGAGGTCAAGGGCATGGAACTGGACGCCGGCTTCATGCCGTCGATGCTCTACGTCAACAACCTGGACAAGCCGGGCTTCATCGGCCGCCTGGGCTCGATGCTGGCCGACGCCAACATCAACATCGCCACCTTCAACCTCGGCCGCGTCGAAGCCGGGGAGGACGCCATCGCCCTGGTCGGCGTCGACCAGACGCCCTCGGCGGAGCTGATTGCCTCGGTCAAGGCGACCGCCGGGGTCAAGGAAGTGCGCGTCCTGGCGTTCTAAGGGACGCTTGACGCTAAGCCGTCCGGATGGTCTTAGGGGCTGACACGCGCATCGCTGTCGGCCCCGCCGCCGGTCCGTATGTCTCAAAACCTGTTACCCGTTCCCCGCCGAGACCTGTCGAAGGGCGGAAGGACGCCTTGGGCAGGTGAGGAACCGTATCCATGGCCAATGTGACCGTTGTCGGCGCTCAGTGGGGCGACGAGGGCAAGGGCAAGATCGTCGACTGGCTGTCCAATCGGGCGGACATGGTCGTGCGCTTCCAGGGCGGCCATAACGCCGGCCACACCCTGGTGGTGGGCGAAAAGGTCTACAAGCTCAGCCTGCTGCCGTCCGGCGTGGTCCAGGGCAAGCCCTCGGTCATCGGCAACGGCGTGGTCGTCGACCCTTGGGCGCTGCTGAGCGAGATCGAGAAGATCGGCGGCCAGGGCATCTCCATCACCCCCGACATCCTGATCCTGGCCGACAACGCCTGCCTGATCCTGCCCCTGCACCGCGACCTGGACGGTGCGCGCGAAGCGGCGGCGGGCGCGGGCAAGATCGGCACCACCGGTCGCGGCATCGGCCCCGCCTACGAAGATAAGGTTGGTCGCCGGGCGATCCGCGTGGCGGACCTCGCCGACCCCGAGGCGCTGAAGGCCAAGATCGACCGGCTGCTCTCGCACCACGGTGCCCTGCGCAAGGGTTTGGGTCTGCCGGAATTCGACGGCGCGGGCCTGCTGCAGGAACTGCTGGACGTCGCGCCCAAGATTCTGCCCTTCGCCCAGCCGGCCTGGCGGGTGTTGGACGCCGCCGTGCGCGACGGCAAGCGGGTGCTGTTCGAGGGCGCGCAGGGCGCTCTGCTCGACGTCGATCACGGCACCTATCCCTATGTGACCTCGTCCAACACGGTCGCCGGCCAGGCCGCGGCAGGCTCGGGCCTGGGACCGCGATCCACCGGCTTCGTGCTGGGCATCGTCAAGGCCTACACCACGCGGGTGGGCGAGGGGCCTTTCCCGGCGGAACTGCTGGACGACAACGGCAAGCGCCTGGGCGAGCGGGGCCGCGAGTTCGGCACCGTCACCGGCCGTCCGCGCCGCTGCGGCTGGTTCGACGCGGCCCTGGTGCGCCAGTCGGTGGCGATCAACGGTATCGACGGCGTGGCCCTGACCAAGCTCGACGTGCTGGACGGCTTCGCCGAACTGAAGATCTGCGTCGGCTACACGGCGAACGGCGAGACCTATGACTACATGCCCGCTGGGCTGAAGGTGCAGAGCGCGCTGGAGCCGATCTACGAGGTCATGGAAGGCTGGAGCGAAAGCACCCAGGGCGCGCGCAGCTGGAAGGAGCTTCCGGGCGCGGCGATCAAATATGTTCGGCGCATCGAGGAGCTGATCGGCGCGCCGGTCGCGCTTCTGTCCACCAGCCCCGAGCGGGACGACACCATCCTGATGCGCAACCCCTTCGCGGACCGCTGATTCAGCCGTAAGCGGAAATTTACCTGGGCGTGGCAGGCTCCTTCGGTCCGACACCGAAGTGACCCGAACCGTACGCCATGAAATTCGCCCGCATCATCGTGATCGATCCCAACGGGCCCAACGCCAAGATGTTGGCGAACCTGCTGAAAGGGTTGAACCCTTCCTGCCAGGTCTATGGCTCGACGGGCGCCGAGCATGCTCTGGCCTTGGCGCGCGAACTCAACCCGGACCTGATCTTCGTGGAGTCCACCGGGCCCGAAATAGACGGCATGAAGTTCGCCCGCGATCTGCGCCGCAGCGACTTCGCCTGCCGCGAGGCGGCGATGGTCATGGTTTCCGCCGACGCCACCGCAGGCATGATCCTGGGCGCCCGGGACGCCGGCATCCACGAATTCCTGCGCCGTCCCTACACCATGGGCGACCTGCAAAAGCGGATCGACGCGGTGTCGGGCAAGCCGCGCGACTGGATCGAGGCCATCCAGTACATCGGCCCCGATCGCCGCCGCTTCAATTCCGCCGACTACAGCGGCCCCAAGAAACGCCGCAACGACGGCTCGCCCAAGATGGCCAAGATCAACCAGGCCCTGAAAATCGTGCAGTCCGCCGTCGGCGCGGTGGAGACCGACCCGGTCCAGGCCCAGCGCGCGCTGACCACCCAGGCCCGCATCCTGGTCGAGGTGTCCAACGGCCAGGAGCAGTTCCGCAAACTCGGCGCCGTGGCCATGCATTTTCAGGCCTATCTGACCGGCACGGTGGTGCGCGAGAACGGCCTGTCCAGGGAGCAGGTCGAAACCTTCGCCGCCAACCTCGTGCTGGTGGCGCCCGCCGAAACCCGGCCCCAGGCGGCCGCCTAAGGCCCTTCCCCCCGCGGCGTTGTGGTCCATACTGGCCGCAACAAGGATATCGGGGGCGGAAATGATCCAGGGCGGCAAGGTTTTCACGCGCTTCGGTCTCATGGCGCTTGCCGGGGCCCTTCAGGCCTGCGGGCCGGGCAAGCCCACCGCGCCCCAGCTGACCCCAGCCGAAGCCTGTTTGCAGACGGTCGATCCGGCCGCGGGGCTTGATGCCTGCAAGGCGGCCATAACGACGGACCAGAACAACCCCGCCTTCCGCCGCCGGGTGGGCCTCCTGCGCCTCAAGAGCCATGAACTGGCCGCCGCGCGTCAGGCCTATCAGGTCGCCATCAGCATGAGCTCCGCCTACGACGCCGAAGCCCAGTTCGGGCTTGGACTGACGCTGGAAGCCATCGGCGAGCCCAAGGCCAACCTCAAGAAGCTGGAGGCGGTCCAGCACGATCCCACGGTCGTGGACAAGTTCCGCAAGTACGGCGTCTCCGACGTCGACCTGATGACCTTCGACACCGCGCCCGAGATCGTCGGAGGCCAGAGCCCCTCCGCCGACAAGTCGATGATCCCCAAGCAGCCGCTGCCCCAGGGTCTGACCGTGGATGTCCGGTGTCAGGCGGCGCTGGACGGCAAGCTGCACGACTGCATCGTCACCTCGCCGATCAAGCCGGATCAGGCGGCGTTCGGAGAGGCGGCCAAGGCCATCCTGGCGACCACGAAAGTCCGGCCCGCACGTAACAAGGGCGCGCCCGTGGCGGACGCGCCCATCGTCTTGACCTACGTTTTCTGGCCTCAGTCTTAGCGCGCTACCGCTTCGCTGCTTGAGCGCGGGGAGCGCTAGGCGTCCAGCAGATGCCGTTCGCCCGCCGCTGCCCGCATCGCCTTCTGCAGCTTCTCGAACGCCCGCACCTCGATCTGGCGCACCCGTTCGCGGCTGACGCCGTATTCCGAGGCCAGTTGCTCCAGCGTGGTCGGGTCGTCCTTCAGCCGGCGCTCGGTCAGAATGTGCCGTTCGCGGTCCGAAAGCTCCTGCATGGCTTCCTGAAGCAGCGACATGCGGATGCCGCTCTCTTCGGAATTCGCCAGAGCGGTTTCCTGGCTGACCTGAGTGTCGTCCTGCAGCCAGTCCTGCCACTCGCTCTCGGAGTCCGAGCGCAGCGGCGCGTTCAGCGAGGAATCCGGGCCTGACAGGCGCCGGTTCATCGAGATGACTTCCTCGTTCAGCACGCCCAGCTTGGTGGCGATCTGCTGCACGTGATCGGGATGCAGGTCGCCTTCTTCCAGGGCGCTGATCTCGCTCTTGGCCTTGCGCAGGTTGAAGAACAGCTTCTTCTGCGCCGCCGTCGTGCCAATCTTCACCAGCGACCAGGACCGCAGGATGTATTCCTGGATCGAGGCGCGGATCCACCACATGGCGTAGGTCGCCAGGCGGAAGCCCTTGTCGGGCTCGAACTTCTTGACCGCCTGCATCAGGCCCACGTTGCCTTCGGAGATCACTTCCCCAATCGGCAGGCCGTAGCCGCGATAGCCCATGGCGATCTTGGCCACCAGACGCAGGTGCGAGGTGACCATCTGATGGGCGGCGTCGGTGTCCTGGTGTTCCTTCCAGCGCTGGGCCAGCATGAACTCCTGGTCCTTAGCCAGCATCGGGAATTTGCGAATCTCGGTCAGGTACCGGGACAGGCCGCCATCCGGCGACATAACTGAAAGTGTGTTGGCTGCAGCCATGATGACCGGTCCCCTTGTGTCGGACGGTCCTGGCGCACCCCGCGCTAACCGCCCCCGACAACTGAGCTAGATAGGTATCGGTTGCAGTTATTTAAGGGCGCAAGACCCCGAAAAACTGAGCCGCGCGACACTTCTGTACCGACTGGTTTGAAATCCAAGGGGAATTCAGCCCAATCTGGGTCAGAAAATATTTTCGCACAGGCGGCTAGAGCCGTTCCAGCAGGGCTTCCAGGGCCTGCATGTCCCCCGGAAGAGGCGTCTGGAAGCGCATCGCCTCACCGGTCACAGGGTGGATGAAGCCCAGCACCGAGGCGTGCAGGGCCTGGCGGTGCAACCCCGCCGCCGCCATCGCCTCGCGGATCACCAGCGCCGGGACGCCGGAGCCATAGATGGGGTCGCCCAGACACGGAGAGCTCTTGGACGCCAGATGCACGCGGATCTGGTGTGTGCGCCCGGTCTCCAGCTGGCAGGCGATGCGCGAAGCCATCGGCCTTTCCTGGGGCCCGAAGGTCTTCTGCACCCGGTATTTGGTGATCGCCTCACGTCCGCCCGAGCGCAGCACCGCCATCTTCTTGCGGTCGTGCTTGGAGCGGCCGATCTGGGTGTGGATCACGCCCGACGGCGCGCTGGGCGTCCCCCGCGTCAGGGCGATGTACGTCCGCTCGATGTCGTGGGCGGCGAACAGGGCGCTCAGCCCCGCGTGGGCCGCATCGCTCTTGGCCGCGACCATGACGCCGGAGGTATCCTTGTCCAGCCGATGCACGATCCCCGGCCGCGCCACCCCGCCGATGCCCGACAGCGATCCCGCGCAATGGTGTAGCAGGGCGTTGACCAGGGTCTCGTCGGGGATGCCGTTGCCCGGATGCACGGCCATGCCCGCCGCCTTGTTCAGCACGATCAGGTCGGCGTCCTCAAAGAGGATATCGAGCGGGATATCCTGAGCCTCGGGCTCGGCGTCGGTCGGGGCGGGGACGCGCAGATGATATTGACCGGCTTTCGCCTTGGCCGAGGGGTTGGACATCACCTGACCGTCCAGCGTCAGGGCGCCTTCCGCCATCAGCGCCTGCAACCGCCCGCGCGACAGGTCCGGCAGATGGCTCGACAGCACCTTGTCCAGCCGCTCGCCGGCGTCCTGGGGCAGCAGGGATATCTCGACCGTATGGCCCCCATCTTCAACAGACGGGTCTTCCTGCTCGATGTCTTCCACGTCGTCGCTCTCGGCGCCGCTCACGACCGTTCGACCAGCCGGCCGTCCTGATAGACACGGTAGAAGCAGGAGCGCGCGCCCGTGTGGCAGGCGCCGCCGTCGCCCTGGGGCGACACCTTGATCCAGATCGCGTCCTGATCGCAGTCGATGCTCAGTTCGTGCACGATCTGGATCTGGCCGGAGGTCTCACCCTTCTTCCACAGCGCATTGCGTGACCGGCTGAAGTAGTGGGCCTCGCCCGTCTCCAGCGTCAGCTTCAGCGCCTCGGCGTTCATCCACGCCAGCATCAGCACCTCGCCGGTGTCGGCGTGGGTCGCCACGCAGGCCACAAGCCCGTTGGCGTCGAAGCGCGGGGTGATCGCCGGGCCATGCTCGAGCGCGGCCTTGTCGCCGGGAGGAGGGAAGGGGGATGTGGTCATGAGGCTATAGGTAGACCGGATGGGCGGGACTTGCTCGAATTTCCTCAAAGGTTCAGGCAAAACGAACCGCCGATGATCTGGAGCGTTTGCAGGTCATGAAAGCTTCCGCCCTCGTTCTGTTCGCCGTCCTGACCGCAGCGCCGATCGTCAGTCGCGCCGCCGACGCGCCGCCCGCCAATGTCAAAGCCGCGTTCCGTAATACCTTCCTGACCATCGATTCCGACGGACGGACACGAAAAATCTGGCTGGAGCCCGACGGCTCCTGGACGGGCAAGAGCCGACGCGGGCTGGACCTGGCCGGAAAGTGGAAAATGAATGGCGAGAAGCTGTGCTTGAGCCAGTCAAAGCCCGCCCTGCCTATCGACCTGTGTCAGACGCTCCCCAACGATCTCAAACTGGGCGGCCCTGCGGTGAGCGATTCTTCGAACAAGACCGGCCAGCTCAAGCTCGTCAAAGGCCGCGACGCCAACTAGGGCGTCGACAGCGGCTTGGCTGTCCTCTGGTCTAGCCCGCCTTCGCGGGACGCCGGCGGCGCGGAACGCGGACCGTCGCTTCGCCGTCCATGATCATGTCCTCGCCCACGAAGCCTTCGCACGTCAGGACGACCCGCGCCGCCGCCTCATCGATCGTCGCGACGGTCACGCGCGCCAGGACGACATCGCCGATGCGGACCGGTTTGTGGAAATTCAGCGTCTGGCTCAGGTAGATCGCGCCCGCGCCGGGCAGGATCGTGCCGACCACTGCCGAGCCGAACGACGCCGACAGCAGCCCGTGCGCGATCCGCCCGCGATAGGCGGTCTTGGAGGCGAACGCCTCGTCCATATGCACGGGATTGAAGTCGTCCGAGGCTTCGGCGAAGGCTCCGATGCGCTGCTCGGTGACGGTGACTCGCTTCTCGGCGGTCATGCCGACAGCCAGCTCCTCCAGGATGTACCCGCCCGACGGATGGGGCTCGATCATGTGGAGGGGGGATGTGCTCATGCCCCTAGTTAGCCCGGCCGGGCCCAATCACAAACCCGTCGCCACAAACCCGGCAAGCGAAAGGAGGCCCGGACGAGTGTCCGGACCTCCTCTGTTTCGTCTTTGGATGACCGCCGAAGCGGCCGCTCCAACTAGTTGTGGGCGGAAGCCGCCCCGGCGACAGCGCCCGTGCCGCCGCCGATGGCCGCGCCGGCCGCCGCGCCCGGGGCGCAGCCGATCGGAAGCGTCACGAGACAGCCGATGGCCGCGCCGATACCGGCGCCCGTCGCGCCGCCCGACACCGCGCGCGCGGCCGGATCGGCATGCCACTCGCCGCGCATATAGTAGCCGCGGTCATTGGCCGGGTCGTCGCGCCAGTGGATGCGCTCGTCGGTGCGGTGGGTCTCGTACCAATCGCCATTGTAATAGGTGATCGGCGCGGCGGCCCCGTAGGCGTAGCGGTTGTGCACGCGCCAGCAATCGCCGTCGGCGTTACAGGCGACGTAGGTCGATCCCTGGGCGCTGGCGACCGTCGGCACAGTCGAGCTTGCGGCCATGATGGCCAGGAACGAACTCAGTCCCAATGCAGTCTTGATGATCTTCATGGCGTGACCTCTTTTGCGATGGGCAGCAGGCGCGCCAGCCATCCGATCTGCAACAAACGAGGGCCAAGGACCTTGGTTCCAACAAGACATGGCGGGAGCCCGACTTACCCACCGCTCATCCCGGCGACGGCCGGGACCCAGATCATATGGCGCGGAGGTCTACTTTCGACCCATCTCGGACGCTGGGAAGGGCTGCTTTCCGGAAGCGAGCCACTCAACTACCTTTGACGCGGCGGGAGATGCCGATGTTCGGGTTGTTCAAAAAGAAAGCTGGGGCGTCGGGCCTTCAACCCGAGAGCAAGTGGTTGCTGTCCATCAACGGCCAGATGATTACCGTGACCGACGCTAAAGGGCAGGTCTCTTCAATCAGCGACGCTGACCTCACAGGCATTGCCATAGAGACAAATGACAGTGGGCCGTGGGGCATCGATTTTTGGTGGCTGCTATTTGGTCCGGAGGACAAGTTGGCCTGCGCCTTTCCCCAAGGCGCTACCGGCGAGTCCGAGATATTTGGATATCTAAAGGGGTTGTCAGATGTCGATTACGACCACATGAAAAAGGCCATGAGCTCGACGCAGAATGCTGTGTTCGCGGTTTGGCGGAAACCTGCTTAGACCGCTCCCCACCCATAGTCGACACCACGCCTGCTCGTGATGGTCCCTCTAGTTCTTCATGCATGGACCGGGGCGGAATGTAGCTTCCTTCACCCGGGCCGCACCGGCGTCATTGCCGTAAGGCGGATCGCCTAACTTTACGACATACAGACACTGATTTTGCCTAACGAAGGCCATAGCGCAGTAGTCCGAGCCAGCACCCGCGCATGACTCAATCTCGGGGAAGTGATCTTCCCCCGAATTAGTGGACGTCCCAGTGCGGAAAATGGCCGGAGTTTTCGAACCAATGGAGCTGAGCCTTGGGGAAGGCGGCCTGAGCACGATGGGCTTGGCGGGGCAGGAGCAGGCGATCCTGGCGGCCCCAGCCAATCGTCACACGCCCGGGCGTGATATCCATTCCGGCCTGCAAGGGGCCAGTCGCCAGCTCGTGCACGACGTCGTCAAACACCCGCGTGGCGGAGAAGGTCTTCATCTCCGTCAGGACCACATCCGGCGCGAGCGCCCAAGGCCTGTTGGACAGCTGGGCCAACAGCAGTGTCCGGGTGATCGCATGCCGTGACAGGAACGGCATCACGGGCTGGAGCCCTCGGACCAGCTTGATGGACGCTCCAATGGTGGTCTGGAAAAACCGCGTCTCCCAGCCTTGCCAGAACCCGCCTGGATCCAGCGCTACACAATTGCCTCCGACGCCGCGACGGGACAGCTCCAGCACCAAGCGGGCGCCCACGGAACTGCCGACCAAATCCACCGCGCCAAGCCCCTCACTTTGGATGAAGTCGGTAAGAGCGTCGGCGAAGGCGGAAATGCTTTGCCGTCCCGGCACTGGCGGCGAGCGCCCATGTCCGGGCATGTCGATGAGGACCAATTCACGAGAGCGGCTAAGCGCCGGCGCGATCGTGTCCCACGACCGTATGCTTCCACCTAGGCCGTGGACCATGAGCAGGCGAGGTCCCTCGCCTATGCGTTCAGAATGCAAAACCATACCGACACAACGACGCCTTGATGCGGCGGTTCAATTCAAACGCGAGTACGCGCAAATGAGCTGGATTTTGGGAGGTGAAGTCCGCTTTCCACCCTTCGCCGCCATTCCCTTCGCGTCTTGATATCCAAAAAGACTCAGTTCATGATTTGTTCCAAACATGAGCATTGAAACCCCTCCCATTCCCGAACCGGCCCCAGACTCCGACTGGGCGCGCCCGCTCATCGAGCGGCAGCTTGCGCTGCTGGGCCGTCTGGCTGAGGCGGGACTGGAGATCGCCCTGGCTGTCGAGCGCCAGGCAACCGGGCAGCAGGCCCAAGATGAAGCGCCTGTGGCCGCCGACGTGTCGCTCGCCTACGCCCGCGTCTCGCGCGCCGTGCGCCTGACCGTGGCGCTGCAGTCCAAGCGCATTGAGGCCCTTCAGGCCCTGGAGTCCGGCGCGGTCTCGGCGCGGGATGAAGCGCAGGACATCGCCCGTCGTCTCACCCCCGAATACGGCCGCAAGGCCCGCGTCGAGCGGATCGTCGAGCGCGTCATCAAGACCGAATACGAGAAGGCCGACGCCGAAGAGATCGAGGAAACCCTCGACCGCATGCTCATCGAGGCCGGCGAACGGCTGGACGACGAAGATCAGTACGGCGACGTGCTGGACCGGCCCCTGAGCGAACTGGTCGCCGACATCTGCCGCGACCTCGGCCTCAAGCCCGACTGGTCGGTCCTGTCCCAGGAGCCCTGGGCCGTGGCGGAACTCGAAAGCGGGGAGATAGGAGCGCCACTGTCCAAGTTAGAGCCAGCTTTCCCCCTCGATGCCGCTCGACCACCACCCCAAATCCGCTCATCCCGGCGAATGCCGGGACCCAGATCATATGGCTGAACCGCCAAGTGAGTTTCTACGTCTACACCGTCGCCAGTGGCCGCAACGGTACGATCTACGTCGGGTCGACCGACAATCTTTCGCGCCGCGTCTGGCAGCATAAGACCAAGGCCTGTTCAGGCTTCTCCAAAACCCATGGCTACGACCAGCTCGTCTGGTTCGAAAGCTTGTCGTCTCGCCAAAACGCCTTCAGCCGCGAGCGCCGCATCAAGGAATGGCGGCGCAGCTGGAAGCTGTTGCTGATCGAGGAGGAGAACCCCAGCTGGCGCGATCTTTATGAGGAGTTGAACGGAGCCCCCGACCCAGACGGCCCGCTTTATGATCTGGGTCCCGGCATTCGCCGGGATGAGCGGTAGGTGGGGGCCCTGAAAGAGCCGGACGCATCCTCCAGGCTATTTCCGATTGCAGAAGCTCAGGAACCGGTCCTGCAGCGCCTGGTCCGTCTTGAACACGCCCGTGAACTGAGTGGTCAGGGTCGAGACGTGACGGTGGTGCACGCCGCGCGTGGTCATGCACTGGTGCTCGGCGTCGATCAGGATGGCCACGCCCGCCGGCTTCAGGTGCTCGGTGATGGTGTTGGCGATCTGCTGGGTCAGGGTTTCCTGGGTCTGCAGACGGCGGGAGAAGATCTCCACCACCCGCGCCAGCTTGCTGATGCCGACAACCTTGTTGGTCGGGACATAGGCGACATAGGCCTTGCCCAGGAAGGGAGCCATGTGGTGCTCGCAGTGGCTCTCCACCTCGATGTCACGCAGCATGACCACGTCGTCGTAGCCCTGCACGTCCTCGAACACGCGAGACAGTTCCTTTTCCGGGTCGGCGTCATAGCCGTCGAACCATTCGCCGTAGGCGTCCACCACACGGCGCGGCGTATCCAGCAGGCCCTCGCGGTCGGGATTGTCGCCGGTCCAGGCGATCAGGGTGCGCACGGCTTCCAGCGCCTGTTCGCGGCTCGGCCGGTCGGCGACCGGCAGGGTGCGGGGCTGGGGAAGGTCGCGGGCGTCGACCAGTTTGCGCTTGTTGACGATGGCGTCCATGGCGGGTTCAACCTCGGGGCTGAGTTGCGCCAGGGCGATGGCCCTGGAATGACGCGTGCCACCCCTTCCACACCTTCGCGGCGGATCATCGCCGGGCGCCGGGCGCCAAAACCACACCGATGCGTGGTTTCCCGAAGGACACATGGGTATATGGGGCAACCGCGAGCCTGCGCAATAACCTGACAAGCTTAAGTATGACCCTGTATCTGCATGACACCCTCGCCCGCGAGAAGCGCGCCTTCGTCCCAGCCCATGCGGACCGGGTGACGCTCTATGTCTGCGGGCCGACGGTCTACAACTACGCCCACATCGGCAATGCGCGCCCGGTGGTCGTGTTCGACGTGCTCTACCGGCTGCTGAAGCGTCTCTATCCCGAGCGCCGGGTGACCTATGCGCGCAACATCACCGACGTGGACGACAAGATAAACGCCGCGGCCATCGCCCAGGGCGTCGACATCTCCGCCATCACCGACAAATTCACCGCCATCTACGAAGCCGACATGGCGTCGCTGGGCGCCCTGACGCCCGATCAGCAGCCGCGCGCCACCGCCCACATCGGCGAGATGACCGTGCTGATCGAGGACATGATCGCGCGCGGCCTGGCCTATGAGAGCGCGGGCGAGGTGCTGTTCGATGTCGGCGCCTATGACGCCGGATCGGGGCGCTATTCCAAGCTGTCGGGCCGTTCGCTCGACGACATGATCGCCGGCGCCCGCGTCGAGGTGGCCGAGAACAAGCGCCATCCGGCCGACTTCGTGCTGTGGAAGCCGTCCAAGCCCGGCGAGCCGGAATGGACCGGGCCCCAGGGCCTCAAGGGGCGCCCCGGCTGGCATATCGAATGCTCGGCGATGGCGGAAAAGGCGCTCGGCCTGCCGATCGACATCCACGGCGGCGGCCACGACCTGATCTTCCCCCACCACACCAACGAGATCGCCCAGTCCTGCGCCGCTCATGACTCCGGCGAGCCCGGGGACTATGCCCGCTACTGGATGCACAACGGCTTCCTCGACTTCTCCGGCGAGAAGATGAGCAAGAGCCTGGGCAATGTGGTGCTGGTCCACGACCTGGTGCAGCAGTACCCGGGCGAGGCCATCCGCTGGGCGCTGCTGAGCGGTCACTACCGCGCGCCCCTGGACTGGAACGGCGATCTGATCGCCCAGAGCCGCAAGGCGCTGGACCGGCTCTACGGCGCACTGCTGCGCAACGCCGACATCACCTTCGACCCGGACGCCGCGCCGCCCGAGGCCTTCCTGGAAGCCGTCTCGGACGATCTCAACACCCCGCGCGCCACCGCCGAACTGTTCGCCCTGGCCAAGGAGTTGGAGAGTGCGGAAGGCATCGGCGCCAAGCACGAGGCCAAGTCAGCCCTGCTGGCCGCTGGGCGGCTGCTGGGCTTCCTGCAGGCCGAGCCGGACGCCTGGTTCGAGGGCGGGGCCGACACCGAGCTCAAGGCCAAGGTCGAGGGCCTGCTGGCCGCGCGCATCGAGGCGCGCAAGGCCAAGGACTGGGCCACGGCGGACCATATCCGCGACGAACTGACCGCGCTCAACATCGTTGTCATGGACGGGCCGACCGGCGCGACATGGCGCCTTGGCGTCTCCGAACCTACCTAGAGCCTGACATGATCAAGATCGAACACCGCAGGGGCGTGCCCAGCGACTCCAAGGCCATCTGGGACGTGCTGTCCGACCTCGGCCGCTGGCATGAGTGGAGCACCGTCTATCCGGAGGTCCACGGCCTGCTGCGCATCGCCCAGAAGCTGACCATCAAGGAAGTCTTCCCGGGCGCCGAGCCGACCACCATCACCCCCACCGTGATGGACTGGGTGCCCAACGAGCAGATCATCTGGACCATTTCGGCCAACGCCGGGCTGGTGAAGCGCATCCGCTATATCGAGATCGAACGGTTGGGCGAGGAAGACACCAACTGCATCCTGTCCAACGGCGAGATCTGGGACGGGCTGATCGGGTCCGGTATCGGCAAGCGCCGGCGCCGGCAGCTGCAGAAGGGCTTCGAGCAGTTCAACGAGGACGTCGTGGCGCGCCTGGAGAAGGTCAAGGCCGGGACCGCCATCGCCGAGGGGGATCGGGGCTAGCGGTGATCGACGACCTCTACAGCGCCAAGGTCCTGACCCTGGCCGCCAACATGCCGAGGGCAGGGCGGCTGACGGCGCCGCAAGGGACGTCGGAGAAGGTCTCCAAGCTCTGCGGCAGCCGCGTCGTGGTCGATCTGGTGCTGCAGGACAGCCGCGTGGCCGACTTCGCCCAGGACGTGAAGGCCTGCGCGCTGGGCCAGGCCTCCGCCGCCGTGCTCGGCGCCAATGTCATCGGCGCGAGCATCCCCGAACTTGAATCCGCCCGCGACGCCCTCAAAGCCATGCTCAAGGACGGCGGCGCCCCGCCGCAAGGCCGCTTTTCCGACCTCCGCGTGCTGGAAGTCGTGCGCGACTATCCCGCCCGCCACGCCTCGACCATGCTGGCCTTCGAGGCGGTGGTGGAGGCCGCGCACCGGGCCTCCTAGGCGGGCATCCCGAAGTCGCCGGTGTGTTGGATCAGATCCCAACGGTTGCCGTAGAGGTCCTCGAATACCGCGACGGTCCCGTAGTCCTCCACCCGAGGCGGCTCCACGAAGCGGACGCCCCGCTCCAAGTAAGCGTTGTAGTCCCGCTCGAAGTCGTCGGTGTCCAGGAACAGGAAGACCCGCCCGCCCGTCTGATTGCCCACCGCCTGCGACTGGCGCTCGTTCTCGGGCTTGGCCAGCAGAATGCAGCCCCTGCCGCCCCCGGCGGGCGCCAGCACCACCCACCGCTTGGTCGGCGACAGGACGTTGTCCAGCCGCACCTCGAAGCCGAGCTTGCCTGTGTAGAAGGCGATGGCCTCGTCGTAGTCGTGGACCAGGACGGCGGTCAGGAACAGCTGCTGAGTCATCCGGTGAGGCTAACGCCATCCCTTCACAAAGCGAATTGACCGACGCAGAGCGGGGCCGAATACTCGCCTCAACAATAGGGGAGGGGCGAATGAAGGCTTTCGTGCTGGGCGCATCCATCTTGGCCTTGGCCATACCGCTGAGCGTCGCCGCTCAGGACAAGGCGCCGGAGCCGCCTCTGTGGGCCTTCCCGGTCACCCAGCCCGTCGGGCCGCCCAGCAAGGTGGTCGACCAGAAGCTTCCAGGCTCCAGCGTCAAGCTCAGCGAAGAGGCGCTGAAGGACCGCACCACGGCGGTCGACTGGTTCCCCAAGGCGCATCCGGCCATGCCCCCCGCGGTCAAGGGCGGGCGCAGCGACGTGTTTGCCTGCGGCTACTGCCACCTGCCCAACGGCAACGGACGAGCCGAGAACGCCGACCTGGCGGGCATGCCACTTGCCTACCTGACCCAGCAGCTGGCCGACTTCCGCTCCGGCGCGCGGACCCTGATGGATTCCCACTTCGGTCCCGCCGGCAACATGATCATCACCGCCGGCCAGACCTCCGAAGCGGACGGCGTGGAGGCGTTCAAGTACTTCTCCAAACTGCCCTACGTCTCGCATGTGAAGGTGGTCGAGACGGCCGACGTGCCCAAGACGACGCCCAACGGCTTCCTCTATGAGTTCAACAAGGGCGGTCAGCGCGAGCCCCTGGGCCAGCGCATCATCGAAGGCCCCGATGACTTCGAGCGCTTCGAGATGCGTGATCCGCGCATGACCTTCACCGCCTATGTGCCGGTGGGCGCTATCGCTCGCGGCAAGGCCCTGGCCAAGGGCGACGGGTCGGCCCGCCCGGCCTGCGAGGGCTGCCACGGCGTGGGTCTCAGGGGCGGCATTGTCGGGCCGCCGATCGCCGGACGCTTCCCGACGGGCGCCTTCCGCCAGTTCTACGCCTTCAAGATCGGCTCGCGGAACGGCCCCGGCGCGGCCTTCATGAAGCCGATCGTGGCCAACCTGTCGGAGCGTGACATGATCGACCTGGCGGCCTACGTCGGCTCGCTGCCGTCGTCCGCTCAGAAGGCTAAGCCGTCTCGACCCAATTGAACTGCAGCTCCTCGCGGAAGGCGAAGCGTTTGACGTGCTCCGCCACCACGTCTTCCATCCGGGCCAACTGATCGTCCGGAGCGTCGAGCCGAAGGCCGAGGCCCTCGGCGTCCGCGTCCAGGATCAGCACGCCGACGGACAGTTCGATCCGGCCGTTCTGCGGCGTGAACTCCACCGGGAACTTGTGGCTCCAGTGCTGGCACAGCTGCTGCAGGTAGCGGCTGGCGTGGGTCGTGGGGACCCTGACCGAGGCGGCACCCATGCTCAGCTTTTCTCGATTTCGAGGGCGGCGGCGTCCAGGGCGGCGGCGATGCGGTCGACCTGCTCGGAAGTCATCGACCCCTGGGACAGGCGCAGGCGCAGAGCCAGCTTCACATTGCCCATGGCGCGCATGATGCGTGGAGCGAAGTCGCGGCCGGAGCCCGCCTGATCGATCCGGGCGAACAGGGCGTCGACCGTGGCCTTGTTCTGCTCGAGCCACGCCATACCTTCAGGGGTGACGGTGTAGAGCTTCTTGGGGCCGTCGGATTGGCTGACCGTGGCGTAGCCGAGGTCTTCCAGCAGGGTCAGGGTCGGATAGACCACGCCGGGGCTGGGGGAATAGGCGCCGCCGAGACGGTCCTCGATCTCCTTGATCAGCTCGTAGCCGTGGCGCGGCTGCTCGGCCAGCATGGCCATGATGACCAGGCGCAGGTCGCCCTGATCGAAGAAGCGCCCGCCGCGTCCGCCCCGGCGGAAGCCGCCGCGCCCGAAGCCGCGTTCATGGTGGTCATGGCCGTGGTCGCCGCCGTGGCGGTGGAAGGGATGGTGATGGTGTCCAAAAAATCTCATGGTTTCTCTCTAATTCGATACAAGTTCGATGTATCGAAGTGTTAGATATATCGGACTTGTTCTAATGACAAGGCCACGTTTTGAAAAATTTCGACACGGGACGGCAGGTGGCGCGGCGCGGCTTGCCGTGTTAGGTCGCGCAGCCCGTATTCCGATGGGAATCGACGTAATGACCGGCCTTTACGAGCGTTCGATCAGGTTCGCCCTGACGCTCTACAAAGGGGCGCTGTCGCCGTTCATCGGCCGCCAGTGCCGTTTCACGCCGACCTGCTCGGAGTATGCCGCGGACGTTCTGATCGGGCATGGGCCTGTGCAGGGCGGCAAGTTAGCGCTGGCTCGGCTTTGCCGTTGCCGCCCCATGGCGAGGTGGGGGTATGATCCTCCGCCGCCCGGGCCGCGCGCTGGGATAGGGAATTGGAAGTCCGAACTATGATCGATCTGGTGTTTCCCGACGGCAGCGTTCGTCAGTTCGAAGACGGTGCGACGGGGCGCGATGTCGCCGCCTCCATCGCCAAGTCGCTGGAAAAGCGCTCGGTGCTGGTCAAGCTCGACGGCGCGCTGCTGGACCTCGACCGCCCGCTGACCCATGGCGGCAAGTTCGAGCTGCTGACCCGCGAATCGCCCGAAGCGCTGGACGCTCTGCGGCACGACGCCTCCCACATCATGGCTGAGGCCGTGCAGGAGCTGTTTCCCGGAACCCAGGTGACCATCGGCCCGGCCATCGAGGACGGTTTCTATTACGACTTCGCCCGAGAGGAGCCCTTCAGCCTCGACGACTTCCCGGCCATCGAGAAGCGCATGGCCGAGATCGTCGACCGCAACGAGAAGATCCGCCGCGAGGTCTGGGATCGCAACGACGCCATCGCCCACTTCGAATCGATCGGCGAGAGCTACAAGGCTCAGTTGATCCGCGACCTGCCGGAGAGCGAGGACATCTCGGTCTATTTCCAGGGCGCCTGGAAGGACCTCTGCCTGGGGCCGCACTTCCCCTCGACAGGCTTTGTCGGCAAGGCCTTCAAGCTGACCAAGCTGGCCGGCGCCTACTGGCGCGGCGACGCCAAGAACGCCCAGCTGCAACGCATCTACGCCACCGCCTGGGCGACTCAGGCGGACCTGGACGCCTACCTGCACCGCATCGAGGAAGCCGAGAAGCGCGACCACCGCCGCATCGGCAAGGCGATGGACCTGTTCCACATGCAGGAAGAGGGCCGGGGAATGGTCTTCTGGCACGCCAAGGGCTGGGTCCTGTGGCGAGTTGTGGAGGCCTATATGCGCCGCCGCCTGGACGAGGCCGGCTACATCGAGGTCAAGACGCCCCAGGTGCTGGACATGTCGTTCTGGCAGGCCTCCGGCCACTGGGACAAATACCGGCCCAACATGTTCGTCTGCGAGACGGTCGAGGGCGAGGTGCTGTCGCTGAAGCCGATGAACTGCCCGGGCCACGTCCAGGTGTTCAAGTTCGGCCAGCGCTCCTATCGCGAACTGCCGATCCGCATGGGCGAGTTCGGCGCCTGCCACCGCTATGAGCCCTCCGGCGCCCTGCACGGGCTGATGCGGGTACGCGCCTTCACCCAGGACGACGCCCATATCTTCTGCCGCGAAGACCAGATCGTGGAAGAGACTGAGAAGTTCATCCGCCTGTGCCGGTCAGTCCATGCCGACTTCGACATGCAGACCGCCTACATCAACCTGGCCACGCGGCCGGAGATGCGCATCGGGACCGACGACTTCTGGGACAAGGCCGAGGGCATGTTGGGCGAGGCCGCGCGTCTGGCCGGCGTGGAGCCAGTGATCGCCGAGGGCGACGGCGCCTTCTACGCGCCCAAGCTCGACTTCGTGGTCAAGGACGCCATCGGCCGCGAGTGGACCTGCGGCACACTGCAGCTCGACTACATGCTGCCCGAACGTCTGGACGCGGAATACACCGCTGAGGACGGCTCCAAGCAGCGGCCCGTGATGCTGCACCGGGCGATCCTCGGATCGTTCGAACGCTTCATCGGCATCATGATCGAGAACTTCGGCGGCAAATTCCCGCTTTGGTTAGCTCCTGTTCAGGTTGTCGTTGCCACCATCACCTCGGATGCGGACGACTATGCCCGCTCCGTCGCGGCCAAGCTGCAGGCCGCGGGGCTGCGGGTGGAGACTGATCTGCGCAATGAGAAGATCAACTACAAGATCCGCGAACACTCCGTGGCCAGAACCCCGGTGATCGCCGTGGTCGGACGCAACGAGGCTGAGTCAGGCAATGTGGCGCTGCGCCGCCTGGGCTCTGACGGCCAAACCATTCTATCCGTAGAAGAGGCTGCAGCCCTGCTCAGCCATGATGCACTGGCGCCTGATCTGAAACGCGAGGCCGGTCCCCCGCCGCAGCCCGCCAAAACGGACCCGCAATTCGCCTGATGAGCAGCGACTTCCGCCCGATCCGCGCCGACGCCATACTGACTCAGCTGCCGAGCGAACCGCCGGCGGTGTCCGTCATCATGGTGGTCTACAAGACCGGCCCCGCGCTGTTCCACTCGATCGCACGAGTGCTCGGCGAGCCGCTGATCGACGAATTCGTGGTGGTCGACAACGGCTCCGCGCCCGACGACGAAGCGCGGCTGCGCGAGATCGCCGAGCAGGAGCCGCGTTTCCGGCTGGTGCAGGGGCACGGCAATATCGGCTTCGCCCGCGGCTGTAACCTGGGCGCCCGTACGGCCAAGGGCCAGCACCTCATCATCCTCAATCCCGACGCCTATCTGCAGTCCGGCTGCGTCGCCGCCCTGCTGGAAGGGGCCGAGGGTCATTCTTCACCCTGCGTGGTGGGCGCGCGGGTGCTCAATACCGACGGCAGCGAGCAGCGCGGGGGGCGCCGCGGCGAGGTGACCCCGGTCACCACCCTGCTCAGCTTCAGCCATCTGTCGCTGTCGCTGTCCTTCCTGCGCAAGTTCGAGATCCACCGCGAAGACGAGGCCATCCCCACGGCGCCGATCTTGGTGCCGACCATCTCGGGCGCCTGCTTCTACATGAGCCGCGAGGACTTCCAGCGGCTCGGCGGCTTCGACGAGCGCTATTTCCTCCATGTGGAAGACATCGATCTGTGTTGGCGTGCGCGCCGCATGGGCGGTTCGGTGGTGTTCCAGCCCGCCGCCACGGTCGAGCACCTCGGCTCCACCAGCCACAAGCACCCGATCACGGTCGAGTACCACAAGGGCCGGGGCCTGATCCGGTACTTCCGCAAGCGCGCCGACAATCCCTGGCGCTACGCCCTGGCGGTCGCTCTCAGCCCGCTCATTCTCGGCGTTTCGGTGCTTCGCCCAGGGCTTCGCGGCCTGTTCGGCCCGTCCCGGGGCCGGCGAAAGTAGACCGCTTGGGCGATGGCGTGCATCGTGGGTAAGAGAGCCCCGTGAAAGCCGTCGTCGCCGCCATAGCCGTTCTGGCCCTGCCTGCCGCCGCCGGCTCCGCCGAGGCGCCTCTGACCGGCGTCACGGTCACTCCGCCTGTTATTTGCCTCCAGCCCCGCAGGCCGCCATCGCCCGATGTGCCCGCGCCCAAGGTCGTCAGCACCTTTCCCGCCAAGGGCGCGGTGGTGCGGCCTGGCCGGCTGGTCCTGCGCATCACCTTCGACCTGCCGATGGCCTGCGACGGCACCTTCCTGGACGCGCCGCAGCTCAAATCGCCGCTATCCTGGGGCGACCGGGTGGTGAAGCTGACCCGCGATCGCAAGACGTTCAGGATCGAGGGCCGCGTGGAGAAGAACAGCGCCTATGGTCTGCGTCTGAACCATGCGCCGACGCGCGACTTCGTCGGCCTGTCCGGCCAGCCGCTGGAACCCTTTGATCTCGACTTCACGACCTCCAGCGGTCCGGAGGTAGTCACGATCAAGGAGGCGTTGGCGCAGGACGTGGAAGCTGGGCGCTAGCCTCTTGACGTGGGGCGCGGGTCCAGGCTCGCTGGCCCCTGCGGAGCGAGAACATGGTTCGATCAAGTGTATGGGCGGCGCTTGCACTATCCGGCCTGGCGCTCGGCGCCTGCGCGAGGGCGGATGCCCCGCCGCCATCCGCTCCGATCCATGTCGACTGCCGCGGCCAGCCTGGCGCCTCGCCCACCGTCGTTCTGGAATCAGGCCTTTTCGGCACGGCAACCGATTGGGAGCAGGTGCTGCCGTTGCTGGCCCAGGGCGGCCGGGTTTGCGCCTACGACCGCAGCGGCCTGGGCCGCTCGCCGCCGAAGACAATGGGCGAGGATCCCGCCGCCATCGCGCGTGAGCTCAAGTCGGTGCTGGACGGTCTGGGCGAGACACGGCCCGTCATCCTGGTCGGCCATTCCAACGGCGCGCTCTATGTCGAGCAGTTCGCGGAACTATGGCCCAGCCGCGTGGCCGGCCTGGTCTATGTCAACGGCGTCAACAGCGACGATCTCGACTTCCCCGTGCTGATGGAGGACCTGGCCAAGGAGAAGACCCTGGCCAACCTGACCGTCGCGGCGGCCCATGCCGGCCTGGCGCCGCTGATCGCCGACTGGCTGACCGCCCGCGCGGGGCTGGACGGCCAGTCCGCGCTCGACAAGCGCAGGGCGCTCGGCAACCTCTACCATTTGCGCACCGCGCGCGATGAAGACCTCGCCATCATTCCAGGGCTGCAGCTGGTGCGCCGGCGCGAGAAGGTGTTGGACGACATCCCCCTGGCCGTGGTGGTCGGCGACAAGGACCCCGAGGCGGCGACGTCGAAGGCCTGGCGGGCGGCGGGGCTGGAGGAAGTGCAGAGGGCCAAGGAGTCCTGGCTGCTCGACGCGCCCGGCGTGAGCCACGCCTCGCCTTTGGCCAAGGACCGCCGCTATCTGCTGGCGGCGGTGAACTGGCTGCGCAGTCACCCCACGGTGGGCCACAGGACAGAGCTCACGGATGCGGAGGCTGAAGCCGACGGGTTCGACGTCCACTGACTCTGGCGGTCACTCGGCTCTGAACGGCGAATACTCCTCCGCCAGCCAGTCCATCTCCTGCTTCACCGCCTCGCGCTCCTGCTCCAGGTAACGGGCCACCGGCGTGCGCAGGGCCGGGTCGGCGATGTAATGGGCAGAATAGACGGCGGCGGGCAGATAGCCCCTGGCGATTTTGTGCTGGCCCTGGGCGCCGGCCTCCACGCGCGGCAGGCCCAGGCGGATCGCGTGTTCGATGGCCTGGTAGTAACAAAGCTCGAAATGCAGGAAGGGGATGTCCTCGCTGCAGCCCCAGTGACGGCCATACAGGCAATCGCCGCCGATCAGGTTCAGCGCCCCGGCGACCCAGCGACCGTCCTTGCGCGCCAGCAGCAACAGCACCTGATCGGCCATCCGTTGGCCCAGCTGCGAGAAGAAGGCCCGGTTCAGATAGGGCTGACCCCACTTGCGCTCGCCGGTGTCGGTATAGAAGTCGAAGAATGCGTCCCAGTGCTCTTCCTTCAGGTCGCCGCCGGTCAGGGGCACGACCTCGACCGCCGCCAGGGCGTCGCGCCGCTCGCGCCGGATAGTCTTGCGCCGGTTGGAGGAGAGGGCGGCCAGGAAGCCATCGAAGTCGGCGTAGCCCTGGTTGAACCAGTGGTACTGCTGGTCCTGGCGCCGCAGCAGCCCTTCATCGCCCATCAGCCGCCATTCCGCCTCGGTGGGGAAGGTGACGTTGACGCCCGAGGCGCCCAGTCGCTCGCAGAGGGTCAGGGCGCCGCCGATCAGCAGTTTCTGCGCCGCCTCGCGGTCTACGCCGTCGCGCACCAGCAGGCGCGATCCAGTCACCGGGGAGAAGGGCGAGCAGCTCTGCAGCTTGGGGTAATAGCGACCGCCCGCGCGCTGATAGGCTTCCGCCCAGGCGTGATCGAACACGTACTCGCCGCGCGAGTGGGCCTTCAGATAGAGCGGCATGGCCGCCGCCGGCTCGCCCGCGCCGTCCCGCAACAGCAGGTGGCTGGGCCCCCAGCCGGTGCGCTCGACGGCGCATCCCGTCTCTTCCAAGGAATTCAGAAAATCGAATTTTATGAAAGGGTTGTCTGCATGATCTGAGGAATTTGCGCAGACATCCCAGTCCTTCCTGCCGATCTCGGCGATGCGGCGGTGAACCGAGACCTCGGCGCGCAGGCCCTCGCCGTCGCTCACGGAGCGAAGCCCTCGAAAATCAGGTTGTCGACCAGGGCCGACAGCCGTTCCCAGTCGGCGCTCTTGCGCACAGTCCAGGCAATGGCGGTGCGGCCCGCGCCGCGCCAGTCCTCGACGCGAGGATGGTCGGACAAGTCTATGGATATAGAAAGGAAATGAGGTCGGGCGCCGTCGATTTCGGCCAGTTCTTCCTCGGTTCCCACGTTGAGGCCGCGTATTAGACCGGGCGCGTGGGCGGCGACGGCGTTGAGGGCTTCGGCGTTGAAGCTGAGCACGCCGCATGGGCCTGTGTAGGCCGCCAGCATAGCGGCGACGCGGGCTTCCAGGGGGCTTTCCTGACCGGGCAGGGTTTTCAACTCCACCAGCACCAGCGAGCGCCCGGCGATAGTGTTCAGGGCCTGCTCCAGCGTCGGGATGGTCTGATCGGAGCCGAGCAGGCGCAGCTCGCCCAGCTCCTGCGCCGTCCGTTCTTCCGTCAGGCCGGATTCCGCCGTCAGCCGCTCCAGCGCGTCGTCGTGGAAGACGATGGCCTCGCCGTCGGCGCTGAGGCGGACGTCCAGCTCGATGCCGTAACCGCCCGCGCAGGCGGCGTCGAAGGCGGCCAGGCTGTTTTCCGGCGGCCCGCCGACGCGCCAAAGGCCGCGGTGAGCGATGGGCGCGCTGAGCAGGCGGCCCTGGTGGCTCACGTCAGCTCCACCACCGCATCGACCTCGACAGCGAAACCCAAGGGCAGGCGATAGACCCCGACCGCTGAGCGGGCATGGCGCCCGGCCTCGCCGAAGGCCTCGACCATCAGGTCCGAGCAGCCGTTGATCACCTTAGGGATGTCGATGAAGTCCGGACCGACCTGGACGAAGCCGTTGAGTTTCACCACCCGCACGACGCGGGCGAGGTTTCCCTCTGCAGCCGCCTTCATCTGGGCGATCAGGTTCACGCCGCACAGCCGCGCCGCGGCGATGGCGGTTTCCAGGTCGACGTCGGCTCCTACCGTGCCTTTGATGCCACCGTCGGAGTCGATCGAGATCTGGCCGGAGATGTGAACCAGCGAGCCCACCCGCACGAAGGGCACGTAGTTCGCCACCGGAGCCACCGGCTGGGGCAGGGTGATGCCCAGAGCGGCGAGGCGTTTTTCGACGGTGGGCATGGCGGCTCCACGGATTGGATCAGGCGATTGAGATAGCGCGAGGCGTGTGGCGATCCTAGGGCTCGTCCGCCTGTCGGCTGGTTTTCAGCGCACGGCCGCTGCGCACCGCGTCGGCGCCGAACTTTTCCCGCAGGGCGTCCATCGCCCGCTCGCTCTTCAGGGCCCGGGCCTCGTCCCCAGCGAACAGGTCGCTGGCTGGCCCCAGGGCATCGACCAGTTCGGTCGCACCAATGCCGATCAGGCGATAGGGGACGCCGTGGGCCTCGGGGGCCAGCAGCTCGCGCGCCACGGCGAACAGCCCCTTGGCGGTCTGGGTCGGCACCGCCAGGGTGCGGCGGCGGGTGATGATCTTGAAATCGGTGGTGCGCAGCTTCAGCACGGCGGCGCGGCCGGCGATGGCGTCGCGGCGCAGGTGACGGGCCACCTTCTCGCACAGCGGCCACAGCTGATCCTCAAGGTCGGCGACCGCGCTCAGATCGTCGTTGAACGTGGTCTCGGCGCTGACGCTCTTGCGCTCCTGATCCGGATCGACCGCCCGTGCGTCCTGACCCTGGGCCAGCTGCGACAGGCGCAGGCCATAGACCCCGAACCGGTCCGCAAGCAGACGCGCGTCGGCCCGAGCCAGGTCGCCCACCGTCTGGAAACCGGCGATGGCCAGCGACTTCTGGAAGGCCGGTCCCACGCCCGGCAGGATCGAGACGGGCTTGGTCGCCAGGAAGCTCTTGGCTTCGGCGCCGCCGATCACCGAAAAGCCGCGCGGCTTGTCGAGGTCCGAAGCGATCTTGGCCAGGAACTTGTTGGCGGCTAAGCCCACCGAAACCGTCAGCCCTGTCTCCCGTTCGATCTCCGCCTGCAGCCGGGCCAGGACCCAGGCGGCGGGGCCGCCGTGCAGCCGCTCGCAGCCGGTCAGGTCGATCCAGGCCTCGTCCAGAGACAGCGGCTGGATCAGCGGCGTCAGGGTCTCCAGCTTGGCCATGATGCGCCGGCTCTCGGCGCGGTATTTGGTGAAATCAGGTTTGATCACCGTGGCTTGCGGGCAAAGCTTCAGCGCCTTGAACATCGGCATGGCCGAGCGCACGCCGTTGATCCGGGCGATGTAGCAGCAGGTGGTGACCACCCCACGCTTGCCGCCGCCGACGATCACCGGCAGGTCGCGCAGCTCTGGCCGGTCGCGCTTCTCCACCGAGGCGTAGAAGGCGTCGCAGTCCATGTGGGCGATGGTCAGCCGCTCCAGTTCGGCGTGCACGATCAGCCGGGGGGAGGCGCATTTCGGACAGCGTCGGGGCGAAGGGGCCGGGCCGCTCCAGAAGCAGTCGCGGCAGAGGGCGGGGTCGCTCACGCCGGAGCGGTTTCGCGCACGCCCGTGCGGGTCTGATCCAGCGGCCACAGCCAGGCGGCGCCGCGCACGCCGGAGGAATCGCCGTGCACGGCGCGGGCGATGGGCGAGGACCAGCTGTCGGAGAAGACCCGCTCGGCGACCACGGCGGGAAGGCGCTCGTAAAGCTCGGCGACGTTGGACATGCCGCCGGCCAGGACCATCACCTCCGGGTCGATGATGTCGGCGATCACCGCCAGGGCCCGGCCCAGCCGGTCAATGTAGCGGTCCAGCGCCTGACTGGCCCAGCGTTCGCCGCCCCGGGCGTCCTCGACGATCAGCGGCGCGCTGCGCTTGCGGCCGGTGGCGCGCTGGTAGTCGGCCTCGAAGCCCGAGCCAGAGATGTAGGTTTCCAGGCAGTGCGCTCGCCCGCACCAGCAGGGTGGAGCGCGGTCCTGACTGGTGAGCCAGGGCAGGGGCGTATGACCCCATTCGCCCGCCACGCCGTTGGCGCCCTCCAACAGCTGGCCGCCATGCACCACCCCGCCGCCGCAGCCTGTGCCGAGGATGGCGCCGAACACCACGCCCCTGGCGCCAGCGCCCGCTCCGTCGGTGGCTTCTGATAGAGCCATGCAGTTGGCGTCGTTGGCCAGCCGCACAGGGCGGCCCAGCACCCGCTCCAGGTCCTCGCCGAGGGAGCGTCCGTTGAGATACTGGCTGTTGGCGTTGCGGATCAGCCCCGTCTTGGGCGAGATCGAGCCCGGCATGCCGATCCCGACAGAGCCGCCGGCGCCGGCCTTGGTCTCCACCGTCCGCACCAGATCGGCGACGGTCTTGAGAGCCGCGTCATAGCTCCCCGGATTAGCCGCCCGCTCGCGCGCCACGACCGCGCCGGAAGCGTCCAGCGCCGCCGCCTCGATCTTGGTGCCGCCGAAATCCACGCCGATCCGGATCATGGGATTAGCATCGGGGCAGGGCGATGAGCGCGCAACTCACAGGTGCGGGACTGTGTCAGCGGGGTTCGGCGGACAGGAAGCGCAGCGCGTCGTCTACAGGGACGAAGAAGTTGAGGCCGGTGGGCGCGTCTTTGGTGCGTAAGCCGATGTCGGTGAAGCCGAGC
>CAIYVC010000076.1 GCA_903929535.1 uncultured Caulobacteraceae bacterium
CAAGACCCATCTTGCCGTGGAGCGGATGCTCGGCCACGCGTCGGGCATGATCGGCCTGCCGCTGAGGCTGCTGGCCCGCGAGATCTACGACCGCATCGTCAAGCTGCGCGGCGCGCGGGCGGTGGCCCTGATCACCGGCGAAGAGAAGATCATCCCGCCCCGGCCCCACTATTATGTGTGCACCGTGGAGGCCATGCCGCTCAGCCTGGAGGTCGAGTTCCTGGCGGTGGACGAAATCCAGCTCTGCGCCGATCCGGAGCGGGGCCATGTCTTCACCCAGAGGCTGCTGCACGCCCGGGGCAAGTTCGAGACCATGTTCATGGGCTCGGCGACCATGGCGCCCCTGATCCGGCGTCTCTTGCCCGAGGCCGAGATCCAGGGCCGCGAACGTTTCTCCAGCCTGACCTACGCCGGCTCCAAGAAGCTGACCCGCCTGCCCCGGCGCACCGCCGTGGTCGCCTTCTCCGCCGACGCCGTCTACGCCATCGCCGAGCTGATCCGCCGCCAGAGAGGCGGGGCCGCCGTGGTCATGGGCAGCCTTTCCCCGCGCACCCGCAACGCCCAGGTGGCTCTCTATCAGTCCGGCGAGGTCGATTTCCTGGTCGCCACCGACGCCATCGGCATGGGGCTGAACATGGATGTGGACCATGTCGCCTTCTCGGGCTTGCGCAAGTTCGACGGCAAGCGGATGCGCTGGCTCTATCCGCAGGAGGTCGGCCAGATCGCCGGGCGGGCGGGCCGCTATCAGCGCAATGGGACCTTCGGCGTCACCGGCGACTGCGACGACATGGACGAGGATCTGGTCGAGGCGGTGGAGAGCCATACCTTCGAGCCTGTCGCCGCCGCCGAATGGCGCAACGCGCGCCTGGACTTCTCGTCCCTGGCCAACCTGACCCGCTCACTGTCTCAGCCCCCGGACCGCCAGGGACTGAAGCTGTCGGAGGAGAGCCTGGACGAGACCGTGCTGCGCCAGTTGTCTCAGAGCGACGACGTGCAGCGGCGCGCCCGCAACAAGGCCAACCTGCTGCGCCTGTGGGAGGTCTGCCAGACACCGGACTTCCGCAAGCTGGCCATCGACGAGCATCTGAGCCTGGTCAAGACGGTGTTCGAGCACCTGACCGAGGGTTCGGGACGCCTGCCCGAGGACTGGATCGCCGGCCAGTTCTCCTGGCTGGACCGCACCGACGGCGACATCGACGCCCTGTCCGGCCGCCTGGCCAATGTCCGCACCCTGGCCTACGCCGCCAACCGCCCTGACTGGCTGAAAGACCCCGGCCATTGGCAGGCCAAGACCCACCAACTGGAGGACCGCCTCTCCGACACCCTGCACGAGAGGCTGATGCAGCGCTTCATCGACCGGCGCACCAGCGCCCTGATGCGCGGGCTGAACGTGCAGCAGGAATTGCTGGCCGGCGTTTCCGGAGACGGGGCGGTGACGGTGGAGGGCCATGTCGTCGGCAGCCTCAAGGGTCTGGCCTTCGCCCCGGTGCACGGCGCCTCGGCGCTGGAGGATAAGACCCTGCGCGCCGTCGCCCAGCGGGCGCTGGGCCCCGAGGTGGCCAAGCGCCTGGGTCAGCTGGCCGCCGAGCCGGACGAGGCCTTCGCTCTGCAGCCCAACGGCGTGGTGCTGTGGCGCGGCGAGGCGGCGGCGCGGGTGGAGGGCGACCGGCCCTTCGCGCCCCGCGTGCGCCTGTTCGGTGAACTTGGCCCAGCCGCAGGCCGCGAGCGCGCCGCGCGGCGTCTGGAAGCCTTCCTGGCCGCGGAGGCGAGTCGCAAACTGAAGTCCCTGAAGAAGCTGGAGGCCGCCATCTCTGAGGGGCGCGTCCGAGGTCTGGCGCGCGGCATCGCCTATCGCCTGGCCGAGGCAGGTGGCGTGCTGCCCCGCCCGGAGGTCGAGGCGGACGTGCGGGCTCTGAGCCAAGCGGAACGGCGCGCCCTGCTGATCCTTGGCGTGCGCTTCGGCGCCCATTCCTTGTTCCTGCCCGCCCTGCTGCGGGCCGAGGCGCGCGACTTCACCTCCGCCTTTTCCGGCGAGCCGGGCCGCGTCTGGCGCCCACCGATCAACCAGATCAGCCCCCTGCCCTTCCCCGTCCCTTCGCTCAAGGCCCTGGCGGCCCGAGGTCTGCGCGCCATCGGGTCGATGGCCGTGCCGGTGGAAGCGCTGGAGAAGCTGGACGTCCTGCTGCGCGCCGCGCCGCGCCAAGGCGGCGGAACGGTGGTGTCCGATCAGACCCTGCATGATCTCGGCTGGACCGCCGGCGAGGCCGCCGCCGTGCTGCGCACCATCGGCTACACCCCCGTCGCCAAACCCAAGCCGGGCGAACCGGTCGCCTGGCGCCGCCGGCGGCCATCCGAGCCCAAGCCGACCGACTCCGCTCCCGCTTCGGGCTCGCCGTTCGCCGCCTTGGCCGCCCTGAAGGACAAGCCCGCCCCTGCCCGCCGAGCCCGCAAGCTGCGCCGCCGCCGCGCCACGCCAGCGGCCAAGACCGCATGAGCGCCAGTCATCAGCACGCGCCCGATCAGGGTCATGACGACAGCTGCCGCCTGGACCTGTGGCTGTGGCATGCGCGCTTCTTCAAGACTCGGAGCTTGGCCGCGCGCTTCCTGGAGGAGGGCCGGGTGCGGCTGATCCGGGCGGGCGCGGAGCCGGTGCGGGTCGACAAGCCCAGCCGCGCGGTGCGTCCCGGCGACAGGCTGGTGTTCGCCATCGGCGGACGGCTGATCGAGGTGCAGGTCCAGGCGGTGGGCGAGCGGAGGGGACCGGCCGGGGAGGCGCGTGCTCTCTATTGCGAGGCGCCCCATTGACAAGCTGCGGGTGCGCCTGACATTTCCGGCCCCGCGCGACAGCGTCTTGTTCCACCGCCTGCGAGACCACGATGACCTACATCGTCATGGATGCCTGCATCAAATGTAAGTTCATGGACTGCGTTGAAGTGTGTCCGGTGGACTGCTTCTACGAAGGCGAGAACACCTTGGTGATCAATCCGGACGAGTGCATCGACTGCGGCGTCTGCGAGCCGGAATGCCCTGTCGACGCGATCAAGCCGGACGTGGAAGACGACGCCGACGGCAAGTGGCTGAAGATCAATTCGGAGTATTCGAGAATCTGGCCGAACATCACGCTCAAAGGCGAACCGCCCGCGGACCGTGAAGAGTTCGAGACGGAGACGGGTAAGTTCGAGAAGTACTTCAGCGTCAAGCCCGGCAAGGGCTCCTGACTCAGCGACCCGCGACCCCGTGGTCCTGACCGGACCCCCAACGCTTTATTCATGCGACTTTTTGTGGTAAGGTCCTCTTCGACGCTGGGAGAGCGGCTGTTGTCGTCTCCCCGTCTGTCTCCGAACGCGGCCACGCGTTAGCGAAAGCCAAGAGTGACTTAAAAACGACTTCGCAATGAGGTTTCCATCCCTGCCGCCGCGGGGAGCGAGAGCCTGTCATTGTTTGCAGACAGAACGACGGCGTAAGTCAGAGGCCCCCCGGCCCAATCCAGAAGAGGTTGTCCATGAGCAAGACCGGTCACGATTTCTCCATCGGCGATCATGTCGTCTATCCCGCGCACGGCGTGGGTCAGGTCCAGGGTATCGAAACCCAGGAAGTCGGCGGTCTGTCTCTTGAGCTCTATGTGATTACCTTCGACCACGAAAAGATGACGCTGCGCGTGCCCACGCGCAAAGCCAAGACCGCGGGCCTGCGTCCGCTGGCCGCCAATGACGTCGTGACTCAGGCGCTCACCACCCTGAAGGGCCGCGCCCGCGTGAAGCGCACCATGTGGAGCCGCCGCGCCCAGGAATACGAAGCCAAGATCAATTCAGGCGATCTGATCTCGATCGCCGAAGTGGTCCGCGACCTGCACCGCGCCGACAACCAGCCCGAGCAGTCCTATTCCGAACGCCAGCTCTATGAGTCGGCGCTGGACCGCATGGCCCGTGAAGTCGCCGCCATCGAGCGCATCGACCGCGACGCCGCCATCGGCATCCTGACCAAGTCGCTGCAGAAGGCCGCCTGAAAGGCTGCTGAACCCATCGACTAGCCAACGCCCGGTCTCGCGACCGGGCGTTTTGCTATTTGGGCTCCTTCAGCACCTCGATCTGCTCGGGGTGATCCAGCCTCAGCACCGCCTCCCCCGAGCCGGGTCTGAGCAGACCGCGCATCCGCACCAGCTTGCCGGGCAGGTCCTGTAGGGGCACGCCCGACGCGGCGAAAGCGCCCTCGGCGTTGCCCGGGACCTCGGCGCTGACCCAGCGCTCCAGATCGACCCTGACGCCATCGCGCCCTTCAGCGGCGACAGTCACCCGACCCTCCACCAGCTGAAAGCCAAACGGTTTGGCGGCCGCCTCGTCAGGCAGCCTCACCCGATAGTCGGCCAGCGCCCAGAGCCCGCGTTTGGCAAGGCGGGCCCGCGCTTCCGCGTCGAGCATGGCGCGGCCCAGCGCGCGGTTGTCGGGATAGGTGTGGACGCGCACGTCGCCGGCTTGAAGCAGCTTCTGCTCGACCCAGGCGCCGCCCTTGGCGATTCGCAGATGGGCCAGGGTGCGGCCGTAGGCGTCCTGACGCGCACCGCCGAACATCAGCTGCACCTCCTGCCCCAGCACCAGCTTGGCCAGATCGTCGCGGGCCTGCAGGGCGTAAGGCGCGTCGCCCTTGGGCGCCTCCACCCCCACCAGCCGCACGAACTGGCCGCCGCGCAGCACCACCGCGTCGCCGCTGCGCACCTCGGCCACCACGGCCTTGGGACCGGCCGCCAGCTGGTCCAGGCCCGGCCCGCCGCAACCGGCGAGCAGCGCGCAAACAGCCGCGGCGATGCTGACGATACGGATCCTCGGAGCCCCTCCCCGGCCCCACGATAGGATCGCGGCGCGCAATTGTCGAAATGGCGTATGGTGGCGCGTCTAAAGGCGCCGAACGAGCGCGACGTCCATGGGGGGCGCGGCCGATCCGGCGAACGGAGCCAAGCCATGTCCCTGTCCATGCCTTTGATCGTTACGCCCTACGCCGCCGTCCTCGGCCTGCTGGGCGCCGCCCTCACCGTCAACGTCATCGTCAACCGCGTGAAGGGCAAGGTCGTTGCCGGCGACGGCGGGGTGGCCGCCCTGACCCAGGCGATCCGCGCCCACTGCAACTTCACCGAACAGGCGCCGATCGGCCTGATCCTGATCTTCGTGGCCGAAGCCGCGGGCGCCAGCGCCATGGCGGTCAACATCCTGGGCGCCCTGTTGGTGATCAGCCGCCTGGCCGCCGCCTACACCCTGTCCAAGACGCTGGAGAACACCCGCCTGCGCGTGCTGGGCGGAGGCCTCGGCATCGTGACCCTCGCGGCGGCCTCGATCGTGGCCCTGCTGGCCCTGGTCGGAGTCGGCTGACCACGGAGGGGAACGCCTAAACCCAGCAGCCGTTTGAGAGGAAGCCCGCGACCACGCCGGCGATCATTCGGAGCGCCTCCATGCTGGGCACCATCCTCATCGTCATCCTGATCCTGGCCCTGATCGGCGCCCTGCCGAACTGGGGGCACAGCCGCTCGTGGGGCTACTATCCCAGCGGCGGCCTGGGCCTGGTTCTGCTGATCGTCGTGATCCTGTTGCTGATGGGACGAATCTGACGCGCGGCGGATCTCGGAAAAAAAATCCGGGGTCCGCCAAATTTTTTTGGCAACAAGCGGAGCCATACGGCTTCGGCGGCGTTTCGTTTGCAGATCAGTCCCTTCGATCGCCTGCCGGAGACCCTAAATGACCGCTCAGACCGACGCCGACACCGCCTTCCAATCCGCCCTGGTCGCCATCATCCCCCAGCTTCGGGCCTTCGCCCGCTCGCTCTGCCGGGACGCTACTGAGGCTGAAGACCTGGCGCAGGAAGCCGTGGCGCGGGCCTGGGTCAACCGGGCGCGGTTCGAGATGGGCACCAATATCAAGGCCTGGGCCTTCATGATCCTGCGCAACCAGTTCTATTCGGACAAGCGCCGCTCCTGGCGCAGCGTGCCGCTGGATCCGGAAGTCGCAGCTCAGACCCTGGTCGCCGTCGACAGCCCGTCAGGCAACCTGGAACTGGACGAACTGCGCCGCGCCCTGTCGATGATCCCGGACGAACAGCGCGAAGCCCTGATCCTGATCGGCGCCGGCGGTCTGTCCTACGAGGAGGCCTCCGAAATCTGCGGCGTGGCCATCGGCACCATGAAGAGCCGCGTCAGCCGCGCCCGCGACCGCCTGGCCCTGATCTACGCCACCGGCGAGATCGTCGACGACGGCCAGCGTCCCGAGCATGCGATGGCGTCGATCTTCGACCAGATCGCCCGCTACCAGCAGCCTCGGGCGGCCTGAAAACGCCCAGGCTGAGGCCTGCGTACAACATAACAAAAATAACGCTATATTTTATATCATAACGTGTGAGGGCTTTTCGCCTGGCACGCGTACCCGGTCCTGTAAGAGGGCGGCGCAGGCACGCACGCTCGCGTCAAATCGGGGATGATATATGACGAATTCCACGGGTGAGTTGCGGCTGAAAACCGGCCGCTTGGTTCAGCTTTTGGCCGGCATATCGGCCCTGGCTATGGCCCATGGCGCTTCGGCCCAGACGACCGCTCCGGCTGCCCCCGCAGCCAAGCCCGCCGCCCCCGCGGCCAAGGCGACCGCCAACAGCCCCACCACTGTCAACGAAGTGGTGGTCACCACCTCGCGCGTGAACCTGATCGGCGTGGCGGCCACCGCCAGCCAGGGCTCGGTGACGCAGAAGGAAGTGGAGCTGCGGCCGATCTACCGTCCGGGCCAGCTGCTGGAAACCACCCCGGGCCTAGTGGTCACGGCCCACTCCGGAGAAGGCAAGGCCAACCAGTATCTGGTGCGCGGCTTCAACCTCGACCACGGCACTGACATCGCCAACTTCATCGACGACATGCCGATCAATCGACCGACCAACGCGCACGGTCAGGGCTATTCGGACGTCAACTTCTTCATTCCGGAAGTGGCGGCGGGCCTGGATTTCACCAAGGGCCCCTACTACGCCAACGTCGGCGACTTCGGGTCGGTCGCCTCAACCCACGTCAAGGTGGCGGACTCCGTTCCCAACCAGCTCGCTGTCACCGGCGGGACGCTCGGCATGTACAACGTCTTCGCTGGGGGCACCGTCCATCCACGCGAGGACGACCGGCTGCTGGGTGCGGTCTACTACGGCCACGTCGATGGTCCGTGGGATCACCCGGACGACTTCCGCAAGTACACCGGCATTCTTCGCTACAGCCACGGCGGCGCCAACGAAGGTTGGAACGTCACCGGCATGTACCTGAAGGATGACGGCAACTTCACCACCGACCAGCCGCTGCGCGCCATCACCTCGGGCCTGATCAGCCGCTACGGCACGCTGGACCCCACCGACGGCAACAGCTCCGAGCGCGCCAGCCTGTCGGCCCACTGGGCGCATCAGCTGGACAACTGGCAGTTCGCCGCCTCGGGCTACTTCATCCATTCGCGCATGACGCTGTGGAACAACTTCACCCACTTCGTCGATGATCCAGTCAATGGCGACCAGGAACAGCAGGATGAAGTGCGTGACACGTCCGGCGGCCAAGCCTACGCCACCTGGCATCAGATGTGGGGCGGCATCCAGAACGACACCACCTTCGGCGTCCAATACCGCCATGACGATCTGTACATCGACAAGCGCCACACCTTGCAGCGTACACGCCTGAACTATTGCAGCCAGTTGGGGGATTCCAGCCTCGGCGCAGGGCCTAACGCCCCGGCTCCGACCACACTCGCCCGGCTGTCGACCGATCCGCGCTACAACTTCCAACGCACGTCGCTCAACGCCTGTAACGTCGACAAGGTGGGACTGAATGACACCGGCCTCTATGCCGAGGACACCACCCGTTGGACGCCCTGGTTGCGCACCATCGTCGGCGTGCGCGAAGAGTTCTATCAGGCGAGCGACCACAGCCTGGTGACCGGGTTCCAGGGCACGGCGAACCAGAATCTGTTCCAGCCCAAGGGCAGCCTGGTGATCGGCCCCTTTTACCAGACCGAATTCTACGTGAGCGCCGGGCGTGGCTTCCACTCCGACGACGTGCGCGGCGTGTTCGGCACCGTGCCTTTGGAGGGCAGCCCTCTCGCGGCGGGCAAGACCCCCCTCATGTCGCCATCTCAGGGCGAAGAGATTGGGGTGCGGACCAACATCGTCCCCAAGCTGCAACTACAGGTCGCCCTGTTCCAAGAGGACTTCAAGTCGGAGCAGAAATACAATGCAGACTCGGGCAACGACAGCGCCAGCGCGCCCAGCCGCCGCCAGGGTATCGAGTTCTCCGCCCAGTATCGGCCCTTCCCCTGGATCGAGCTGAACTCTGACCTGGCCTTCTCCAAGGCCCGCTACACAGGCGGCGCCGCGACCTTCGCGAACTTCGGCCTGGATGGCCCCTTCATCACCAACGCGCCGACCTTCATCGGGTCGTTCGGCGTCCTGATCGACAACCTGGGACCCTGGTTCGGCGGATTGCAGTGGCGCGATCTGGGCCCCTATCCGATCAGCGACGGCGACGAGTATCCGCAGGACAAGGGCTACAGCGAGTTCAACGTCGACCTTGGCTACAAGGTCAATTCGCACCTGAAGCTTCAGGCCACCGCCTTCAACCTGACCAACACCCGGGCCGACGGCGCGGCCTACTATTACGCTTCACGTCTGCGCGGCGAACCGGTCGATGGGGTCAACGACTTCCAGGTACATGCCATCGAGCCGCTGTCCGGCAACTTCAAGGTGACGTGGACCTTCTAGGCTTCGTCTTCGTGGAACAGCCTGAGGGGCGTCGCTTCGGCGGCGCCCCTTTCTATTTGGCGGGCATCAGGGGCAAGCCGAACACCGTCTTGATCGCCCAGCCGTCCGAATGGCCGGTCAGGCCGCGGCCGATCCCGACGTTCAGTTCGCCCTTGGGCAGTTCGACATCGACGGCGGCGTACAGCATCTGCGGCTGATCGCGCAGTTCGCCGAGCCGGCGGACCGGCCCGAACTCGTTGAAGCTTTCCAGCCCGACGATCAACTTGTCGTTCCAGCGGTAGCCGACCTTGCTCTGCAGCTCCATCGAGATGGGTTCGACAAAGCGGTTGTCGCCATCGGTCTCCACCGTCGGGTTGATCGAGACGATCCAGCGCTTGCCCTCATAGCCGGCAATGCCGCGCAGCTCCGCCGACCAGGGGCGATCCTGCAGGTGGCGGTCGGTCCAGCCGGTCTCCAGGTTGAAGCCCCAGTACCAGGGATTGGTCTCGGGCCGAGGGGCGATGTAGCGGATGCGCGCCTTGACCCCGTGTACGTCGAACTCGCCGTTGCGCACTGTGCTCATGAACAGCGTGTGACAAAATGTCAGTGCTCGGACAAAGTATTTAGATAATCTATAATTGAATCAAGCGGCTCTTTGCCCGCTGTCATATTTAGTAGTTGAAGTAGTCATCGTTTCTTCACTTGAAGAGACTCGGTCCTCCTGCTGAAAGGCCGGCGTCCGAAGCGCACCTAAGCGCCGGGCCATCTTGGATCCTGGGGGACTACCGATGACTCAACCGCACCGCCTCGGCGGGTCGCTGGCCTGTTCGCTGGCCGTCCTGATCCTGGCCGCCGGCCTGCTGACCTACGCGCCTGAAGCCCACGCCGCGGACGCTGCGGCCGCGCCGATCGCCGACGCGCCCGAGGTCGATCAGATCGTGGTGACCGCGGGCGGCAGCCAGATCGCCACGGTGACGCCGGTGCGCGGCTCACTGCTCTCGGTCGAACCCCAGGCCATCATCACCCGCAAGTTCATGGAGGAATCGGCGCCCCGCGTCGGCGACTTCAGCACCATCGCCGTGTTCGCCCCGGCCATGGTCGCGGGCGCCTCGCCAAACGGCTCGGGCCTGTCGGACGGGGGCAAGATCTCCCTGCGCGGCTTCTCCGACGGCGCCTACAACGTCACCTACGACGGCATCGCCTGGGGCGACACCAACGGCCCCAGCCACCACGGCACAGCCTTCTTCCCCAACTCGACCATCGGCGGCGTGATCATCGACCGCGGCCCCGGCAACGCCACCGACCTCGGCCAGGCCAACTTCGGCGGCGCCATCAACTTGATTTCGCTGCCGCTGGAGACCCAGCGCAGCCTCGCAGGCGTGGCCACGTTCGGCTCGTTCGCCACCACCCAGTCGGTGCTCACCGGCCAGAGCGGCGAGGTCAAGCAGCTCAACGGCGCCCGCTTCCTGTTCAACGTGCAGCACCTGCAGTCGAACGGCTACCTGACCAACAACTTCACCAACAACTCGACCCAGCTGGTCAAGGGCAGCGTCCCCCTGCCGCACGACTTCACCCTGACGGCTCTCTTCACCCGCACCGTCGGCATCTACAACAAGTCCGATGTCGGCGACGCCAGCATCGCCCAGCTCGAGCAGTTCGGGAAAAACTTCTCGCTCAGCAACGACCCGACGCTGCAGAACTACTACGGCTACAACTATGTGAAGAAGAAGACGGACTTCGAATACGCCCGTCTGGCCGGCCCCCTGGGCGGCGGCTTCGCCGTCGACCAGACCGTCTACAGCTACGCCTATGTGAACACGACGGAGTCCGGCGCCAACAACCTGGCCGCCGCCTCGGCCAACAAGGTCACCCTGACCCCCGGTCCGGTCTATCCGGCCCTCGGCGCGGCCTACCCGGCCAGCCTGCAGACCGCCGGCATCCCCGCCTACTACAAGAAGAACGAATACCGGGTTCTGGGCGACATCCTGAAGTTCACCAAGACCTTCAGCTTCGGCAAGCTGACCGTCGGCACCATGTACGAGCGCGCCGCCAGCTGGCGCCAGATCCTCGACATCGACGCCCTCACCGGCCGCTCCGACTACCGCGAGAAGGTGGCCACCAAGCCCGGCCCCTCAGGGGTCATCGTCCAGGTGCCGCTCAGCATCCAGTACAACGAGTTCTCAGGCTGGCGGCAGTATCAGAACTACGCCCAGTTCGAATGGACGCCCAACGAGCGCCTGATCGTCACCCCGGGGATCAAGTACGTCCACTTTGATCTCAGCGTGAACGCGCCGGTGGAGAAGCTGTCGACCGGCAGCCAGCCGGTGCTCGGCGCCGATCAGGTCTACACCCGCACCCTCCCGTTCCTGACCGCCAACTATAAGGTGAAGTCCAACTGGTCGGTCTACGCCCAGTACGCCCAGGGCTTCCTGGTGCCCAAGATCGGCACCCTCTACGTCAACGACCTCAGCTCGACCCGGGTCGAGCCCCAGCTGTCGACCAACTACCAGCTGGGCTCGGTGTTCACCGCCAACAACCTGTCGATCGACGGCGACATCTACTACATCGTGTTCGAGCACAAGCTGCAGACCTTCACCGACGCGGTGACGGGCCAGTCCTACTCCACCAACAGCGGCGGGGCCCTCTACCAGGGCATTGAGCTGCAGGGCTCCTACGTCCTGCCCGCGGGCTTCAGCGTCTACGCCAACGGCTCGCTCAACAGCTCGGTCGGCAAGAACGACAAGTCCAATCCGCTCTCCAACAACGTCCAGCTGACCGGCGTGCCCAAGTGGGTGGCCGCGGCCGGCGTTCGCTACCAGCACAGCCATGTCTTCAACGCCGACGACACCTTCATCGCCAGCCTCAACGCCAAGTTCGTCGGCTCCCAGTATCTGACCGCCGCCAAATGCTCCTCGGCGCCCAACGGCGTCTGCGTGGCCAACGCGGTGCTGACCCCGATCACGGGCCTGATCCCCGACTTCAACCAGGCCGACCTGTCGATGACCTACAAGATCGGCCGCTACAGCATCGAGGCGCAGATTCTGAACCTGCTGGACCGCCGCATCCTGACCTCGGTCAAGGGCTCGGCCCTGATCCCTGGCACGCCCAACTTCGCCCTGACCTCCGCCCAGGGCGGGGCCGCCAACGCGCCGCTCTACCAGACCCCGCGCAGCTACCAGATCACCCTCAAGGCCAAGTTCTGATCCCTCTCAGCAACGACGGCCGGCGCCTCCCCGCCGGTCGCCTACGCATGGTGACTTCATGAACAAGATCACTTTCCCGACGGCGGCGCCGGTGACGGCCCGGGCCAAAGCCAAGCCCCAGTCGATGCCGATGTGGCTGCGGCGGGCGCACGTCTATTGCGGCGCCCTGTTCGCGCCGGCCTTCCTGTTCTTCGCCATCACCGGCTTCGCCCAGGTCTACCACTGGCACAAGGTCGAGAACGGCGCCCGCCCGTCGCCCCTGGTTCTGGCGGCGGCCCAGCTGCACAAGGATCAGGCCTTCAAGTCCGATCCCGCCTCGCCCGCCAAGGGCGAAGCCCGCGAAAAGCCGGCCATCGCCAAGCCCCTGCCGCGCCAGTCGGTGTCGCAGATCCTGCTCAAGGCCTTCGCCGCCGCGGCCTCTGTCGCCCTGGCCGCCTCCACCCTCATCGGACTCTGCCTCGCGGCCCGCAGCCCGCGCGACCGCGCCATTTCCGCCGCGCTGTTCGCCGGCGGCCTGCTGGTCCCCGTCGCCCTGCTGTTCGCCTAGGCCGCTTTTGGCCGTCTTTCCTGCAACCGCCGCCCAGCGGCAATGAGGTCCACATGATCGGAAAACTTCTGGCGGCCTCGGTCGCCCTCGTCCTGAGCGCGACCGCCGTGTTGGCGCAGACCGCTCCATCCCCTGCGGCCGCCCGTCCGCCCAAGACGCTGCATGTGCTGACCGAGGCGCAACTGGATGTCGCGCGTCTGGTGCCGCCCCCGCCCAAGGACGGTTCGGACCAGCAGAAGGCCGAGCTCGCTGAGATTCAGCGCCTGTACAAGACCCGCACCCCGGACCGCCTCGCCCAGGCCGACTGGGACGACAAGCACGAGAGCGCCGAGCTGTTCTACAAGACCCTCGGTCCCCAGTTCGATCTGAAGAAGCTGCCGGCCACGGCCAAGCTGCTGGCGGTGGTCGAGAACGAGCAGTCGGTCGCGGCCAACATGGCCAAGCGCTATTTCCTGCGCAATCGTCCCTGGGCGATCGACCCCAGCATGCGCGCCTGCGACTACAAGCCCGGCGCCGCGCCCCTGACCTCCTATCCCAGCGGTCACGGCACGCTCAGCTATTCGGAAGGCTACATCCTGGCCAATCTGATGCCGGACAAGGCTCAGGCGATCCTTACCCGCGCACAGGAATACGCCTACAGCCGCGAAATCTGCGCCGCTCATTATGCGTCGGACCTCGAAGCCAGCCACACCCTGGCCACGGAACTGGCGATGATGATGATGCAGAACCCCGAGTTCGCCGCCCAGATGGAAGCCTCGCGCGCCGAACTGCGCTCGGCGGGCCTGACCAAGTAAGGGCCCGATCAGGGCGGACTATCCCGGCCCGGCCACATTGGCGCATTTCAACGTGCGGTCCATCTCGTGGCCGGGCCGGCCCCACTATTGCCAATCGGAAGCGCCCGGTGGAGTGCGCCGGGAGATTCGATGAAGCGGCTTGTCGCCCCTGTGGTTCTGTCGGCGCTTGCCTTTGCGCCGGATGCGCGCGCGCAGACCGCTAAGCCGACGCCTGCGGTGCAGGAGGTCGTGGTCGTCGGCCAGACCCAGCAGACCCAGAACCGCATCGACCGCACGGTCTACGCCGTCTCGCGCGACCTGCAGGCGACCTCGGGCACGGCCGCCGACATTCTCAACAACATCCCCTCCGTGGCCGTTGATCCGGACGGCGGGCTCAGCCTGCGCGGGGATTCCAACGTCACCGTTTTGGTCGACGGCAAGCCGTCCGCCCAGTTCACCGGCGCCGCCAAGGGCCTCAGCCTGCAGCAGTTTCCGGCCAGCCAGATCGAGCGGGTCGAGGTGCTGGCCAACCCGCCGGCCCAATTCAAGGCCGAGGGTTCGGGCGGGGTGATCAACATCATCACCAAGAAGACCGGCAAGACGGGCCTTTCGGGCTCGGGCCAGCTGACCCTCGGCGACAAACGCCGCTTCGTGGCCGCGTTGGAGGGCGCCTACAACAAGGACCGGCTCAAGCTCTCCGGCGGCATCGGCCTGCGGCAGGACAGCCGTCAGCGCCTCAGCACCGACGACCGCGTGGCGGTCGATCCCGCGACCGGTGTCCAGACGCCCAGCCGCCAGATCATCGACGAGCGTTTCCGCCGGCTGGTTCCCTCGATCAAGGCGGGCGTGGACTATGATCTGGACGCCGGCCAGGCGCTGGGCGGCTCATTCAGCCACCGCGAGTTGAAGGGCGTACGATTCTTCGACCAGAACGACCGCGTCGGCCCCGCCACGCCGACCGCCAGCTCCCTGCGCCACAGCGACGGCCATGACTGGAGTTCGGACGAAAGCCGGGCCCTGCATTTCGAGCAGAAACTCGGCCGTCCGGGCGAGACCCTCAGCATCGGCCTGCAGAGCTCAACTTCGCGCGAGCAGGAGCGCTACCTTTATCGCAATACCTTCGCCGTTCCGTCCGGTCCCGCGACCTTTGACGACCTGCATCTGGCCTTTGCCATCCGCAAGGACGAGTTCAGCGCGGACTACGTCCTGCCGCTCGCGAGCGGCCGCGAACTCAAGCTCGGCTACGATCTGGAAGACGATCACAACGATTTCGACGACAACGCCAACGCCCTGACCGGCCCCGGCGGCACGGCTTCCCGCAACACCGCCGACAACCACTTTCGCTATCGCCAGCGGATCAACGCCGTCTATGGCCAGTATCAGGCGCCGCTCGGGCCATGGCGGCTGCAGGCGGGCCTGCGGGTCGAGCAGGCCGATGTCGCGATGCTGCAGCTTGTCGGCCATATCCCCGGCGGACGCCGCGATGTGGGCGTCTACCCCAGCCTGCACCTCGACCGCGATATCGGCGATACGGCCAAGCTTTCGGCCAGCCTCAGCCGCCGCATCAGCCGTCCCGACCCCGAAGCGCTCAACCCCTTCATCGACCAGCAGAACACGCACAATCTGCGGGCCGGCAACCCAAACCTGCTGCCGCAGGACACCTGGTCCTACCAGTTGGGCTACAGCGACGGCCGCGGCGACCTCAGCTACGGCGCGACCGGCTATCTCCGTTTCGACCGTAACACCGTCACCGACATCGTGCGCCCGATCGGCCCCGACGTGGTGCTGGCGACCCGCGCCAACCTGCCCAACACCCGGGCGGGCGGGATCGAGTTCAACCTCAATGGCAAGATCGGACCCAAGCTCGGCTACGGGCTCAGCGGCAACCTATTCCTGAGCCAGATCGACGCCTCAGGCCTGGGGCTGCGAGGCCTGAAGTCGACCACGGGACTCAATCTCAAGGCCAGTCTCGACTATCGCCCGACCGCAGCCGACAGCGCCCAGATTTCCGTCAGCCGCGCGGATCGCCGCCTGACCCCGCAGGGCTATCTGGACGCGGTCAATCTGCTGAACCTCGGCTATCGACGCCAGCTCAGGCCCGACTGGGCGATGGTGGTGACGGTTTCGGACGCCTTCGCCGGCCAGCGTCAGCGCCGGCTGTCGGTCACCGCGTCGCTGACTGACGACTATGTCCGCCGGCAGGACAGCCAGATCGTCATGGCTGGCCTTGTCTACACCTTCGGCGCGCCGAAAAAGGGTAAGGGCGGCGGCTTCGAATACGAGCAGTAGCGCCATGCTTGCCCCGGGTCCGCTCGTCCCGCCATATGCCGGTGAGTGGAGCCTTGCGTCATGACCAGCATCTACGATTTCACCGCCCGGGCCGCCGACGGCGCGCCCGTCCCTCTGGCCGACTTTCGCGGCAAGGTGCTGCTGATCGTCAACACCGCCTCCAAGTGCGGCTTCACCCCCCAGTACGAGGGGTTGGAGGCTGACGTGACCCCCTGAAACTCCTCCAGGAATAATTAGAGTCCGCCCCAGGAAAGGGACGGACGGATGAAGCGATCAAGGTTCACGGAAGAGCAGATCATCGCGATCTTGCGCGAGCAGGAGG
>CAIYVC010000077.1 GCA_903929535.1 uncultured Caulobacteraceae bacterium
AGAGCATCAGACTACGAATCTGAGGGTCGGACGTTCGAATCGTTCCGGGCGCGCCAAACTTTCCCGAGGGCAACCCTCTAGCTAGAGGGTTTGGTTTTCGCGGCGACCATTTCGATAATTTGATCTGCGGCTTTGGCGGCGTCTGCGCATGACCAGATCACAACACATTGCCAACCGCCAGCCGAAAGCACTGCTTGCGCTTCCCGGTCACGTTGCTGGTTTCTGCGTAGCTTTGCCACCCAAAATTCTGGGTTCGTCCGCGGCAATTTTGCAGACCGCGAACAACCGTGGCTGTGCCAGAAACAACCATGGACGAAAATAGCCAGTCTGGCCCTGGTAATGACTAGGTCAGGAGTGCCAGACAATTTCTTCACATTGAGGCGGTACCGAATGCCTCGTCCCCAGAGCTGCTTCCGAAGCGCCAATTCGGGCCCAGTTCCTTTTTGGCGAACCCGCCCCATCGCTTCAGATTTGGTGAGGCGAATATCCCCGACACGTGATTTGGCCATGGATGCATCATGAACCGCAGCTCTATGCGCTGGCGGCACTCAGTGAGGCGAGTTTGATTGAACTCGCAAACTTTCGACACGGCCACGCAACCCGGCGGCAAATTCCCGCTGTTTGAACGGTGGTGTGCGGTGCAAGAGGGACGGGTGGTTTTCAGGGTTTCGGTTCAGGAGCGTGGTGTGGGCCGGGGTTTGACCCGGCTGCTGACGCATACCGTCTGCGCCGCGCCGCTGCTGGCCGTTCTCATTGTCGGCCCTGCGTCTGCCCAGACTACTCCAGCGCCCGCGCCGAAGGCCGCCGCGCCTCCAGCGCCTTCCGCCAAGCCGGCGCCGCGTCCGCGCGCGCAGCGGCCGACCGTGCCCGCCGACCTCGACGATGACGCCACGGCCGTTTCCGAAATCGTCGTCTCCGGGGCCAAGCCGACCTATGCGACGCTGCCGGGGGCGGTGGTGGGCGACATCACGCCGGAGCTGATGCTCAGCCCCGCCGATATCCAGTCCTACGGGGTCTCCACCCTCACAGAGCTGCTGGACGAACTGGCGCCGGAGACGGCGAGCGGCCGGGGTCGGGGCGGGGAGGCGCCGGTGGTGCTGCTCAACGGGCGGCGCATCTCCGGCTTCAACGAGATCCGCGACATCCCCACCGAAGCCATCCTCAGGGTCGACATCCTGCCGGAAGAGGTGGCGCTGAAGTACGGCTTCACCGCCGATCAGCGGGTGGTCAACATCGTGCTGCGGCCCCGTTTCCGCTCCGTCACCGCCGACCTGCGCGGCGGCGGGCCCACCGACGGGGGCCAGGTCAACGGCCAGGCGGAGGGCGACCAGTTCCGCGTGCGCGGCGACAACCGCATCAATCTGGACCTCAAGTACAACGGCTCTTCGGACCTGACCGAGGCGGCGCGGGGCCTGGCCTCTCAGACCTCCAGCCAGCCCTATGCGGTGGGCGGCAATGTGGTGGCGGCCACTGGCGGCGGCCAGATCGACCCGGCCTTGAGCGCCCTGGCGGGGCGGCCGGTGACGGTGGCGGGCGTCCCTGCCGCTGCCGGGACGCGGCCCCTGACGCTTGGCGACTTCACCGGCGCGGCCAACAGCACCGATATCGGAACGGTCCGCGATCTGTCGGCGGCGACCCAATCGTTGTCGGCGAACGCGGTGGTGGCCAAGGCGCTGGGCAACGGTTTCCGATCCACCTTGAACGCGACGCTTGGCGCGACCTCGTCCGAAAGCCTGCGCGGCTTGCCGAGCCTGGGGCTGGTGGTTCCCACGGGCAATCCCTTCTCGCCGTTCGCCTCGCCGGTGAAGGTGGACCGTTACCTCAATGGCTTCGGGCCGCTGCGCCAGGACGCCAACGGCTGGACCGCGCACCTGGGCGGCACGCTCAACCGCGACGTCGACAAGTGGCGGTTCAATCTGACCGGCAACTACGACCACGGGGATTCCACCACGGTCAGCGATGTGGGGGTCAATCCGGCGCCGTTGCAGGCGCTGCTGACCTCGGGCTCCACCACCTTCAACCCCTTCACCGCCCCGCCCGCCTCTCTGATCGCCCTTCTGCCGCGCAACACGGCGCGGTCGGTGTCGGACAGCGGCAATGTCCAGGCGCTGGCCGCCGGGCCGCTGCTGCAGGCCTGGGCCGGACCGCTGTTCGCCAGCTTCAAGGCCGGCGACACTCAGAGCGGCTTCGCCACCTCCTCCACCCGCCTGGGTGTGACCCAGGCGATCCGCCTGTCGCGCAACGATCTGAACGGCCAGATGAATCTCGATCTGCCGCTGACCTCGACGCGCAACAAGGTGCTGCCGTGGATGGGCGATCTGTCGGTCAACGCCAATGTGGCAGTGGATAGACTGTCGGGCTTCGGCGCCCTGACCACGCTCGGCTACGGCATGAACTGGAAGCCGGTCACCGGCGTCACCGTGATCGTCTCGCACACCCGCGACGAGCAGGCGCCCTCGATCCAGCAGCTGGGCAATCCGCTGATCCTGACGGCGGGGGCGCGCATCTTCGACTTCGCCACCGGTCAGACGGTGGATGTCACCCAGATCAGCGGCGGCACTCGCTCGCTGATCGCCGACCACCGCGATGTGTTCAAGGCGGGGCTGACCTGGAAGCCGGTGGCCGCCTGGGACCTGACCCTCACCGCCAACTATACCGCCTCGCGGATCGACAATCCGATCCAGACCTTCCCGGTGGACACCGCCCAGATCGAGGCGGCCTTCCCCGACCGATTCCTGCGCGACAGTTCCGGCGCCCTCGTCGAGGTCGACAACCGGCCCGTCAACTTCGCCTGGAGCGAGCGTAAGCAGCTGCGCTGGGGCTTCAACTACTCGCGCCCGGTCGGCAAACCGCCCCCGCCGCGCCCGCGTCCTCCGGGGTTTGATGCGGCAGTGGCGGCACGGCGTCAGAGGGCCGCTAACGGTCAGGCCGCAGCGCCGGCCAACGGCGTCCCCCCTGCACCCGCAGACGGAGCGGCGCCTCCTCCTCCTGCGGACGGCGGGCCTGCGCCCAGCGGGCAGCCTCGCGGCGGTGATGGCGGTGGCCGAGGCGGTGGTGGTGGCGGTGGAGGAGGAGGCCGAGGCGGACGAGGCGGTGGCGGTTTCGGCGGCGGTTTCCCCGGAGGCGGTCCCCCGGGCGGCGGCGGTCAGCCGCAAGGACGTTTCCGTGTGGCCCTCTACCACACCATCTATTTCGACGACCGGATGCTGGTGCGTAACGGCGGGCCCCTGCTGGACCTGCTGCACGGCGCCGCGGCGGGGGCCAGCGGCGGCCAGCCCCAGCATCAGCTGGAGGGCCAGCTCGGCTACACCGAGAACAACCTCGGCGCCTCTCTCAGCGCCAACTGGCTCAGCGGCACGACCGTCCAGGGCGGTTCGGCCAATGGCGCGGGCGATCTGACCTTCTCGGATCTTTCGACCGTCAATATCCGCCTGTTCGCCAACGCCGGGGCCATGCGCACGGTGGTCCAGCGCCACCCCTGGCTGCGCGGCACGCGGATCACGTTGAACCTGTTCAATCTGTTCGATCAGCGCATCAAGGTGACCGATGCTTCGGGCCGCACGCCGATCAGCTTCCAGCCGGGCTATATCGACCCGTCCGGGCGGGTGTTCAGCCTGGGCGTGCGCAAGCTCTTCTTCTAGCCGAACAGGCGGCTGAAGCCCTGGCGTCCCTCGGCGGTGACGGTCAGTGTCCGGCTGGCGGGCCGCCGCTGCACCCAGCCGAGTTCAAGACTGCGCTCCAGGATCAGGGCCCCTACCGTTCCGGCCAGATGCGGACGCCGCTCGCTCCAATCCAGGCACAGACGGCAAAGCGGACGGGCGCCGGAGGGGCGTGCATCGAGATCGATGCCGAAATCCGCAAGCAGAGCGCGTCCGGCCGGGGTGATGGCGCCGCCGTCATCGGCCAGGCCGCCTCGCGCGACGAGTCCGTCGGTTATGGCCACCGCCAGGGGCCCGGCCAGATGGTCGTAGCAGCTGCGCGCCGCGCGCATGGCTTCGTCGCGGGGGCCGGTGCGCGGGGGTGTCGCGAGCTTGGCCCCGGCGCTGACCTGCATCATGGTTTCCAGCATCGCGGCCATCTCGGCGGAGGCGAGCCGGTGGTAACGGTGGCGGCCCTGGCGCTCTACCTGGATCATACCGGCGGCCACTAGTCGCGCCAGGTGTCCGCTGGCGGTCTGAGGCGCGATGCCGGCGCACCCGGCCAGCTCTCGCGCGGTCAGGGCGCGGCCGTCCATCAGGGCGGCCAGCATGTTGGCCCGGCCCGGATCGCCCACCAGGGCCCCGATTTCCGCCAGGGCGGTGATGCTGGCCATGATGGGTCTCCTGCGAAGGCGCGATCTTAGGCGCCGCCGTGGCGCGAAGCTACGGCTCGGGCCGTAGTGTCGGGGGGCTTTGCTGCGACAGGGCCTGCGACACCGCCAAGCTTCAGCGTAAACGCGACCTTTACCCGATTGGTTGTCCATGGAACTCAACCGGGCGCGCCAAGGGTGGGGTGTCGCTTGGCGGCTTCGGATATTTCCTGAATTTCCCCCGGGCGTACGCGTTTACATGGATCTGGACCGAGGTCTTCGCCGATTGACGGCACTGGAACACTCCGCGTCCACGGCGCGGGTGCTCAACCTATTGGCTGTACATCGGAAATTCCCCGACGATCAGGACATCCAGCTCAATCCCTTTTTCCGCAACCGGATGCTCAACCGCTCCATCATCCTGAAGCATCGGCTGCGCCCGCACGAATACGGCAACTTCCCCTCGCCGCGGCCGACCATGACCAAGGTGCTGATTCCCATAGACGGGACGGACCTGCGTTCGGGCGCCCATTCCTTCTTCATCGGCCAGGCCGGCTTCGACGCCATCACCGAACAGGCGTTCGGCGAGGATCTGCGGACCGGTTCGCGCGACCGCCAGATTCTCGACCTGATCGACACCCTGCCGTCGCTGGACCCGTTCCTGCTGCGCGAGCATCTGCGCATGCACGATATCGAGCCGGCGCGCGGCTACTTCTCCATTTCCGATGCCGACGTGCAGCGCATGGTCGAGTTCGTGCGCGACGAGATTCTGGCCCTGGTGGTGCTGTCGACCGGCAATGAGCGCGGCGCCGCCCAGGCCTCGGCCCGCCTGGTGGACAAGCTCTTGTCCAACACCCCCGACAGCGGCTTTGAGCCCCTGAAATACACCCTGGGCCTGTCGGACCAGAAGTATATGGACGGCGTCTTCAGCTGGCGCGGCTTCCTCTATTACAAGTGGGTCTACACGGACCTGAAGGCGGTTCTGGACGAGTGCCTGGGTGAAATCCGCCAGATCCAGGGGCGCGGGCCCAAGAACAGCGAGACCGCGGCCTATATCAACGCCGCCAAGGTCCGCATCCAGCAGAGGCTGCGCTCGTCCTTCGCCAACGTCGAGGCGCTGCTGAACGTCTATAACCACGCCTACCGCCAGCTGACGGTGCAGAACAATCCGGTCAGCTTCCGCGACTTCCTGCTGTCGGCGCCGGCCATGTTCCTGCAGATCGGCGAGCAGCTGGGCGCTGTGCAGCACGTGGTCAGCTTCTGGCGCTACCGTATGCCCAAGGGCAAGCCGCGCATCATCGGCTATGACGAGCTGGCGGACCTGTTCCAGGACTTCGAGGATGGCCTGCTCGTCGACGACGCGGCCGCCGCCTAGCGTCAGGCCCGCGAGGGCGCTCCCACCATCTGGAAGATCAGCGACCGCAGCCAGCGATGGCCTTCGTCGTGCTGCACCCGCTCGTGCCAGAACTGGTCGATCTGGATCGGCTCGATCTCGAACGGCGGTTCAAACAGGCTGAGACCGAGGCCCGGAGCCAGCGCCAGGGCCAGGCGGGCGGGCAGGGTCGCCACCGCGTCGGTCACCGCCGCGACATGGGCCCCGATCATGAAACTGGGCAGCCGCACCTGGACCTGTTCGGGCTTCAGCCGCGCCGACAGGATATCGCCCAGCGCCCGGTTGGCGGCGTGGCCGGCGTTGACCGTTGTCATCATCACATGCCGCTCGCTCCAGAAGCCCTTGGCCGTGGCGACCGCCTTCAGCCGAGGATGGTCGCCGCGCACCGCGCTCAGATAGCCATCGTCGTACAGGTGCTGACGGCGCAGGGTCTGGGCGGCTTCGGGCAGGAAACCCAGGGCCAGGTCCGCCTCACCGGCCTCCAGCCGGGGCCCGATCGGGCGCGGGTCCAACGGTATGGCTCGTAGACTGAGGCCCGATCCCGCCGCCTCCAACCGCCGGATAAGCGGCGGGATGAATTGGATCATGCCGATCTCGTTCAGCAGGATGGTGAACTCACGCGGCGACGTTTTCGGGTCGAAGGACTGGGTCGAGGCGCGCAGGGTGTCGGACGCCGTGAGCAGGGCGCGCAGCGGCTGGGTCAGTTCCAGCGCCTTGGGCGTCGGCGACATGGCGGCGCCGACCCGCACCAGCAGTGGATCGCCGAAATGGGCGCGCAGGCGGGCCAGGATCTTGCTGACGGTGGGCTGACTGACGTCGAGAATCTGGGCGGCGCGGGTCAGGCTGCCGACCTCCAGCAACAGGCTCAGCACCTTCAGCTGACGCAGGCTGACATCGTCTTCCATAGGGCCTCAATTCCGGAACGGCATCGAGCCTATGCCCCGGAACGTATGGCGCGCAATGGCGCTACTTGGGCTGGGCCGCGATCTTGAGAGCCGGGTCGGTGGCGCGCAGGTTGGGATCGACCAGCCGGGCGACCTCGGTGTCGGCGTCCTTGAGGGCTTCCAGGTCCAGGGTCTTCAGGGCGTCCAGATCGACCTCGCAGCTGACCTGAAACCGCTCTTCGGTGTCGGGCAGGCGGTCGTACTTGAGGTCGATGATCCAGGGTTTGGTGAAGGTCTTGGGATCGGTCATCACCAGATGGTCGGTCAGCACCTTGCCGTTGGCTGAGACGCTGAACCGCTCCACCAGATGTCCCTGCTCGGAGGCCGGGATGTCGTTGGGCCAGGTGCTGCGGCCGTCATAGCCGACCGTGTCGACGACGAGGGTCTTGCCCTCCCAATGGGCGATGGAGTGGCCGTTGCGGGTGGGGAAGGGCGTGTCGGGGTGCTTCTTCTCCAGCAGATAGAAGGTGCGTGGCTGGTTGGAGGTCTCGTTCTCGAAAATCATGGTGACGCGGCCGAAGCCCTGCATGATCTCCACCGGCGAGCGGATCAGAGACATGGAGGGGCCGGCGCGGCCCTGGCAGAGCATGTTGGACACGCTGCGCACATAACCCTTGGCCACCGCCGCCGCGCGGCGCGCGCGCAGGGCCGCGATCTCGGGCGTCAGGGACGGGGCCGGCTTCAGCGGCGTGCCATGCATATAGGCTTCCTGCGCCATCCAGACGCCGGAGATGTCGCCGGACGACGGGGCCGAAGCCTTGTGCGGCGCGCGGGCGAAGGCGCTGCAGGCGAGGCCGCAGGCCAGGGCGGTGAGGGCGACGGCGGCGCGGCGGGTCAAACCGGCGATCACGGCTGGTTGAGCGACTGGGCGTTCCACAGGTTGCGGCCATCGGCCAGGGTCATGTCGATCAGGCTACCGGCCTTGGAGCCGTCCTTCATCGGATGCATGCGCAGGCTGACCTTGTCGCCGGGCTTCAGGGTGGTCATGTTCCAGCCCTTGCGCGCCACCAGGTTGGGGCTGTGGGCCTCGAAGCCCCAGTCTTCCTGCCCTTTGGGCGTATTGGCGACGATGTAGATCCACACGTGCGGCATCTTGAAGTCGTAGGTCTTCACCGTGCCGGTGACAGTGACCACCTGATCCAGTGCGAACATGTTGAAGGCGTGGTGGGCGAAGGCGGGGGCGGCGAAGGCCAGGACGGCGGCCGCCGGCAGGGCGATTTTCAGAGCAGTCTTAGACAGGGAATTCATGTCCCGGGTTCCTCTAGGAGTTCGGCTTGATCTTGAGCGCGGGGTCGGTGGGCCGCGTGTTGGGGTCGACCAGACGGGCGACCAGCGGGTCGACGTCCTTCAGGGCTTCCAGGTCGAGGGTTTTCAGCGCGTCGAGGTCCGGCTCGCAGGTGACCTCGAACCGTTCCTCGGTATTGGGCATGCGGTCGTACTTCAGGGTTGTGGTCCAGGGCTGGGCCAGGGAGACCGGGTCGGTCATGGTCAGGGTGTCGGTCAGGACCTTGCCGTCCTTGGACACCTCGAAGCGTTCGACGATATGGGCGCCTTCGGAGGCGCGCACGCCGCCGGGGAAGGAACTGCGGCCGCTGAAGCCGATGGTATCGACCACTAGGACCTTGCCCTCCCAATGGCCGATGGAATGGCCGTTCTCGCTGGGATAGGGCGTCGCCGGCTGGGTCTTCTCGTTCAGATAGACGGTGCGCGGCTGGTTGAAGGTCTCGGTTTCGAAGATGAAGCTGATGCGGCCGAAGCCCTGCATCACCTCGAAGGGCGAGCGGATCATCGACAGCGACGGACCGCCGCCGCCTTCGCACAGCATGTTACCGGCGCTGCGCACATAGCCCTTCTGGGTCGCCACGGCGCGGCGTTTGCGCAGGTCGAGCGCGGCGGGGGTCAGCACCGGTTCAGGCATGAGCCTGGCGCCAAGGAAATAGGCCGGCTCGGCCATCCACACGCCGGTGATGTCGCCCTTGGCGGCTTTGGCTTTGGTTGCGGCGGACGCACTTGCCGCGACTCCGCACAGGGCCGTGCAGGCCAGGATCGCCGCTGTCTTGCCGAACCGATTCATCCGCTTGCCTCCGGCATCTCAAGAGCCTGCACAATCGGGGAAAACCGGTGGGCGAACGAGCCCTTGGCCTGGATCAAGACTTTCAAATTCCGTCGCATAATGGGCGGCGGGCGCGGCGCGGCTCTAGGAGGGAATCTGCGCGGGTAATCGAGCCCGGAGGCCTGACTAGCGGATGCTGGACGAGGGCCGGCGCGCCATGAAGCGCAGTTCGCTATCGCCCGGCGTTTCGCGGGCGCAGGCCAGCAGCAGGGCTAGCTGCGGCCCGTCGGCCTCGGCCCGGCAGGTGGTCTTGGCGACCTGGCGGACGTCTTCCTGAATCTCGACCTTGGGCGGCGCGGCGACATAGGCCGTCATGTCGGCGGCGGGGGCCGGGGCGGTGAGCAGGGCGAGGGTGGCGGCGATCAGGATCATGACTCCTGCCTAGCAGGCCGCGCGTCCGCGCGCGTTCCGGATCGGCCAATCGGCGTCATTTTACGCCGCATTGCAGCAAAACTGGTCAGGCGGGCAGGCGGGCGCCGCCGTTTTGAGCGTGTCCTAGCGGGTCGGAACCGGCTTTTCCCCGCGGTAATCGTAAAAGCCGCGCCCGGTCTTGCGGCCGAGCCAGCCGGCCTCGACGTATTTCACCAGCAGGGGACAGGGCCGGTATTTGGAGTCCGCCAGCCCGTCGTGCAGCATGTTCATGATCGCCAGCACCGTATCCAGGCCGATGAAATCGCCCAGCTCCAGCGGGCCCATCGGGTGGTTGGCGCCCAGGCGCATGGCCATGTCGATCGCCTCGACCGTCCCAACCCCTTCATACAGCGTGTAGATCGCCTCGTTGATCATCGGGATCAGGATGCGGTTGACGATGAAGGCCGGATAGTCCTCGGCGTTGGCGGTTTCCTTGCCCAGGGAACGGGCGAAGGCGACGGCGGTCTCGTAGGTTTGCGGACCGGTGGCGATGCCGCGGATGATCTCCACCAGCTTCATCACCTGCACCGGGCGCATGAAATGCAGGCCGATCAGGCGGTCGGGACGGTCGGTCACCGACGCCAGGCGGGTGATCGAGATGGAGGAGGTGTTGGAGGCCAGGAGCGCCTCCGGCTTCAGGTGCTCGCACACCCCGCGGAAGATCTCCTTCTTGACCGCTTCATTCTCGGTGGCGGCCTCGATGACGATGTCGGCGTCCTTCAGGGCGGCATAGCCCAGGGCCGGCTTCACGCGGCTGAGCACTTCATCGATAGTTTGCTGGGTCACCTGCCCCTTGGATAGCTGCCGCTCCAGATATTTGCGGACCGCGTCGATGCCCTTGTCGATCTGCTCCTGATTGACGTCGTTGAGCAGCACATCGTAACCGCCCAAGGCGCAGACATGGGCGATGCCGGAGCCCATCTGTCCGGCGCCGATAACGCCGACGGTCTTGATTTCCGTCATTGAATGTCGCCTCGCTACAAAGCCTCTGTCGGTCCCGAGCGGGTCCGGCTAGGAAAGACGAGAGTACTAACACGACACCGATAGGGCCGGGGAAGGGGCTTGTTGCACTGCAATGCATCCTGTGACCCATAAACCGCAGTCGCTAGGCTTGGCCGGCTCGCCGCCGCCGCCTGTTGGCGTGAGGGCCATGCGATGAATCTCGCCAACCCCGTCTTCACCCTGATGGCCGTCGTGATCTCCATTCTGGGGGCCTGGACCGCCATCGACCTGTTCCGCCGGGTCTACGCCAACGTCGGACGGGCCCGCGCCGCCTGGCTGACCGCGGCTTCCGCCGCCCTCGGCCTGGCCATCTGGGCGATGCACCAGGTCCATCTGCTGGGCCAGTACTCCGGCGCCTCCGGCAGTTTCGACGGACCGGTGATGCTGACCGCTGTGACCGTGGCGATTTCGGGCTGCGGATTCGCCTTCTGGCTGATGTCGCGCCGTTCGCGGGACCTGCTGTTCAGCCTGATCGGCGGCGGCGTGGTCGGCGCGACCATGGCGGTGGCCGATTTCGTCGGCATGGAAGGGCTCATCGGCCTGAAGGTCGAGGGCTATCACAATCCCTGGCTGGTGGCGGCGCTGGTGGGCGCGATCATTCCGTCCGCCATCGGCATGGCGATCAGTGAGCTGAGCGGCGCCCCGGTCCGCCGCGCCGTGGCCAGCATCCTTCTGGCTCTGGGCATGCTGCTCTGCCACCGGGCCAGCGTGGCCGCTTTCGATCTGCAGCCGGCTGTCGGGGTCTCCGGAGGCATTGACCCCTTCTTCCTGGCCATCGCCGTTTCGGGCGGCCTGGTGTTCGTCCTGTTCCTGGCCAGCGTCGCGGCCCTGTTCGACCGGCGGTTCGAGGGCATGGCGGCCATCGAGGCGGAGCGCAACGCCGCTCAGCTGCGCTCGATCCTGGAACAGACCCCGGTGGGCATCGTGGTGGCCGACGCACCCTCCGGCGACATCCGATTCTTCAATTCCGAAGCCGAATATCTGATGGGCCATCCCCTCACGGACGAGCCCGCCACGCCGGGCGAGCTTCTGCCCTACGGCCCGGTGGATGATCAGGGCCGTCGCCGCAATTCGGAGAACCAGCCGCTGATGCGCGCGGTGCGCCGCGGCTACCGCACCGACCGGATGGTGCAGCGCTACCGCAAGCCCGACGGCTCGATCGTGATCTTCGAGGTCGCCGCCGCGCCGATCCGCGATGCCGACGGCCGCATCGTTCAGGCCGTGGCCACCTTCCACGACATCACCGCCAAGATGAAGGCCGAGTAGGCCCTGCGCCAATCCCAGCGGATGGAGGGCATCGGCCAGCTCACCGGCGGGGTGGCGCACGACTTCAACAATGTGCTGACCGCGGTGCTGGGCAGCCTGCAACTGGCCTCCAAGCGGGTCACCGACGACCGCGCCCGCCAGCTGATGGACAACGCCGTGCAGGCCGCAGAGCGCGGCGCCAAGCTGACCTCGCAGCTGCTGGCCTTCTCGCGCCGCCAGAGGCTTGAAGCCCTGCCGGTGGATCTCAACGCCATGATCGAGCGGATGGGCGGGCTGTTCGCCTCTACCCTGGGCGGCACGGTCAAGGTCGAGCGGGTGCTGGCCGCCGGTCTGCCTCCGGCCCTGGCCGATCCGGCTCAACTGGAGCTGGCCCTGCTCAATCTGGCCCTCAACGCGCGGGACGCCATGCCCCAGGGCGGCGTGCTGCGGCTTTCGACGGCCCTGACCACCCTCGGCGCGCCCAAGAGCTCCAGCGAACCGGAGTCGGGCCGCTACATCGCCCTGTCGGTCAAGGACACCGGCCCGGGCATGACCGACGATGTCGCCGAACGGGCGTTCGAACCCTTCTTCACCACCAAGCCTCTGGGCAAGGGATCGGGCCTGGGCCTCAGCCAGGTCCTTGGCCTGGCCAAGCAGCTGGGCGGGGGCGTACGCCTGGACACCGCTCCGGACGCCGGCGCGGAAGTCACCCTCTATCTGCCGGTCAGCGCCGAGGCCAAGGTCCCCGCCGGTCCGGATCGGCCCGTTGAGGCGCCCCGCGCCGCGGATGGGGCCACCGTGCTGGTGGTGGACGACGATCCGGACGTGCGCCGCTTCATCGTCGATTTCCTGGAGGACTCCGGCTACGCCGTGGCCGAGGCGGTGGATGGGCCTTCGGGCCTGAAGGTGCTGGCCGAAGAGGGTCCGTTCGACCTGATCCTGCTGGACTTCGCCATGCCCGGCATGACCGGCTCGGAGGTGGCGCGCACCGTGCGGGCCCAGACGCCCGGCCAGCCGATCCTGATGATGACCGGCTATCTGGAGCATGAGGCGGTGCTGTCGGAACTGGGCGCTCAGCCGATGCTGCAGAAGCCCTTCGATCCATCCGAGCTGCTCTATCGCGTGGCCGCCCTGATCGAGCCCTGAACGCGCGGCGCTTGCAGCCCGCCCCGCCTTTGCCCATAGGACAGGTCATGGAGCTGACCAAACTTCCCATCAACCGGACCATCCATCGGATGGCGCTGTTTTTCGCCGGCGTGTTCGTCTTCTGTTGCGTCGGCGTGGCGGTCTACCAGGTGATCTGGGTGTTTCCGGTCAAGCGCTGCCTGGACAACGGCGGCTGGTGGGATCCGGAGACGCGCATCTGCGCCACGCCGATCTTCCTGCCCGACCTGACCCACCGCCCGCTCGGTTCGCCCAAACTGACCCCGCTGTCGCGCTAGACCGCTCTAGGCGTCCTTGCGCCAGGGGATATCGCCCACAGCGCGGTTGGCGTAGCGGGCCGCGACGAACAGCAGGTCGGACAATCGGTTCAGGAACATCAGGGCGGCGGGATCGGCCGTCTTGCCGCTGTCGTCCAGCCTGACCAGGGCGCGTTCCGCCCGCCGGGCGACGGTGCGCGCCAGATGCAGGGCCGCCGCCGCCGGTGTTCCGCCGGGCAGGATAAAGACCCGCAGCGGTTCGACGTCCTCTTCCAGCCGGTCGATGAAGGTCTCCAGAGCATCGATGTGCGCCTGACTCAGGCGGCCCGCCGCACCGGGCGAGGCCAGATCAGCGCCCAGGTCGAACAGGCGATGCTGCAGGGTCTCCAGGATTGGATCGAGCACGGCGTCCGCCCCGGTATGGGTGCGCGCCATACCCAGGGCCGCATTGGCTTCGTCAACCGCCCCCAGGGCCTCAATTCTCAGGTCGGACTTGCGGGTCCGGCGGCCGCCCGAAAGCCCCGTGTCGCCTCGATCCCCGGTGCGGGTGTAGATTCGCATGAGCCTAGTGCGCCCCGTGGCCGCGCCACCAGATCACGCCCATCAGCACGATCACGGTGATGAACTGCGCCAGCACCCTCAGCCGCATCAGCTTGTTGGAATAGGAGCGGCCGAAGTCGCCGCCCCGGAACAGGGCGTAGATGCCGAACGCCAGAATGCTCAGGACGATGAACAGGCAGGCGTAGATCAGAAGGTTCAGGGGGTCGCTCATCGGCTCACCCTAGCCGCCAGCCGCTCCCGGCGCTAGAAGTCCGCCTTGCCACACGGGCGCCCCATTCTGGGTCATTATCCATGGTCAAGCTGCGGAGAAACTATGCGACGTGGCGAACCCGCAATCTAAGCTCCGATTTCGGGGAGCCATATTGCGGACACGGAGTCTGCTGCTTACCTTTGACGTAATCACAAACATAGAAACGCGCCTCCGCACGCGGCTGCTATGGGTTTCAAACCCGAGCGCGCGACGGCCGTTTCGACGGACGCAGTCATGAACATGGTTTCTTCGCTTCGCCAGGAGGACGACGGCCCGACGTCGCTTCGGGCCCAGTCCAAACTGAAGACCCGCCGCCGCGTCCTGGACGCCGCGCGGCATCTGTTCATGGAGCGCGGCTACGAAGCCTCCACGATACGCGAAATCGCTTCGGAGGCGGGGCTTTCCACCGGCGCGGTGTTCGCCAGCTTCATGGACAAGACCGATCTGTTCAACGCCGTCATGGCCGAGGATTTCCAGCGCCTTGTCGAGGACTTGAGCCGGGCCGAGCGGCTCGACGCCGAGGTGCAGGACGCGGTGCTGAGCCTGTTCAAGGCCGGCTACGCCTTCCACTTCAGCCAGCTGCCCCTGCTGCAGGCGGCGGTCAGTCTGTCCTGGTCGCATGGCCTGGGGGGAGAGTTCGGCGACCGCCTGAGCTATGGCCTGGCGATGGACTCCATCTCCGCCATCCTGCGCCGCGGCGTGGAGCGGGGCGAACTGCTGGCCGAGACGGACCTGCGCCTGACGTCCGAAGTCCTGTGGGACACCTATGTCGCCAACTACCGCCGCGCCCTGTTCGACAGCTGGTCGCCCGAGCAGTTGGCCGAACGCAGCCGTCGGCAGATCGAGCTGATCCTGCGCGGGGTCCGCGCCTAGATCAGCTGCGCCAGCGCAGCACCGCCGCCTTGACCGGGTTTTCAAAGGGCCGTCCCGCCTTGCGCGCGGCGGCCCATTCGCGTTTCAGGGCTTGGTACCACTTGGCCTGGCGGTCGGCGTCGTCGATCCACAGCAGAGACGGGTCGTAGCGCAGGCCCTGGTTCTGCAGGTTCACCATGTCCCCGTCCTGGCGCAGGAAGATGCGCGCGCCCAGACGCACCAGCGGCTTCAGCACCGTGAACACCGGATGGTCAGACCAGATCAGCTGGGTGATGCGGGTGCGGGTATCGGTCACCGGCGTCAGGCAGGTCAGGGCCAGCACCTGGCGCGCGCCCACCCGCACATGCTCCCAGCGTAGGCCGGGCAGGCGGAAGCTGATCTCGGTCTCCGGCTTGCCGCCGAGCAGGGCATAGGCGCGGCTGTTCTTGGACGGCGCATGGCGCGCCATGCGGAAGCCCGCCTCGATCGGCTCGAAGGGCTTGGCCTTCTCAAGCTGCTTGGCCTTGGAGCGCCACCACCACTGCTGGTGCACATAGGGGCCGTGCGCGGGGTCCATCAGCCCCACCACCGCATGGTCGATATGGGCGTCGAAATCCATCCGGTCGACCAGCTTGGGCGCCCCGCCGACGATGCCCTCGAAGACCGGGGGCTGCTGGTCGGGCTCGGCGTCGCGGTTGGCCTCGGAGGCCATCCAGACGAACACCAGCCCCTGGCTTTGCACGGCGGGATAGCGGCGCACCTTGATGCGGGAGGCGTCCATCGTTTGATCGGCCACCAGCGAGGGAATCTTGGAGCAGACGCCGTCGGTGCGGAATTTCCAGCCGTGATAGGGGCATTCCACCGCCTCGGCGCCGGCGTCGTCGGTGGTCAGCTTGCCGGCGGACAGGGGCGCGGCCCGGTGCGGGCAGATGTCGCGCAGGGCGTAGACGGCGCCCGACCGCTCGCGGCCCAGCAGCACCGGCTGGCCCATGATCTCGTAGCGCTGCAGCTTTCCAGCCCGCAGGTCGCTCGCCAGAGCGGCGAAGTACCAGATGTCGTAGAGGAAACCCTTGCCGAAGGTCTGGACCTCGGCGGGAGCGGACTTGGAGGTGCGGGCGTCGCCTTCGGCCATGCCCTCTCTTAGCTGATCCGCTCGGGAGCCAATAGTCCCGCCCCAGACCCAAGGCAGGAACGGCTACGCTTGAGCCGCGTTGACCAGACGACACTGCAATCGGCTGGAGACTGACATGCTGAAGTGGGCTCTGATCTTCCTGGTGATCGCCCTGATCGCGGGCGCCCTGGGTTTCGGCGGCATCGCCGGCGCCGCCATGGGCATCGCCAAGTTCCTGTTCTTCCTGTTCCTGGTCCTGTTCGTCCTGTTCATCGCGCTGGGCGTGACGGTGTTCAAGAAGGCGACCGGGTCCTGACAGCAAAACCCCCTCCCGGCTGGCCGGGAGGGGGTGTTTATTCTACGCGTCCTCGCGCACCCGCTTCTTGCGGAATGAGGGGTTCAGCACCTGCTTGCGCAGGCGGATCGCCTTGGGCGTCACCTCCACCAGCTCGTCCTCGCCGATATAGGCGATGGCCTGTTCCAGGGTCGGGCGGCGCGGCGGGGTCAGGCGGATGGCTTCGTCCTTGCCCGAGGCGCGCACGTTGGTCAGCTGCTTGGCCTTCAGCGGGTTGACGTCCAGGTCGTCCCAGCGGGAATTCTCGCCGATGATCATGCCCTGGTAGCAGGCCTCGTTGGCCCCCACGAACATGACGCCGCGGTCTTCCAGGTTCCACAGGGCGAACGAAGCTGTCTCACCGTCTGAGTTGGAGACCAGCACCCCGTTGCGGCGGCCTTCGATGGCGCCCTTGTAGGGTTCATAGTGGGAGAAGACGCGGTTCAGCACGCCCGAGCCGCGGGTGTCGGTCAGGAACTCGCCCTGATAGCCGATCAGCGAGCGCGAGGGCGACTGCAGGGTGATGCGGGTCTTGCCGGCGCCGGAGGGACGCATGTCCTTCAGCTCGGCCTTGCGCGCCGACAGCTTCTCGATGACCACGCCGGTGAAGTCGTCGTCGACGTCGATCACCACGTCTTCGATCGGCTCAAGCTTCTCGCCGTTCTCGCC
>CAIYVC010000078.1 GCA_903929535.1 uncultured Caulobacteraceae bacterium
AGCGGCATTTACCCCATCAACACGGCCGATTACGAGGCGCTCAAGGTGAGCATGGGCAAGTTGCAGTTGAACGATTCGGCCTTTGTCTATTCATCGGAAAGCTCCGTGGCGCTCGGCTTCGGGTTCCGCTGCGGCTTCCTGGGGCTGCTCCATCTGGAAATCGTGCAGGAGCGCCTCAGCCGCGAGTTCGACCTCGACCTGATCGCCACCGCCCCCAGCGTGGTCTACCACCTGAACCTGCGCGACGGCTCGGTGATGGAGTTGCACAACCCCGCCGACATGCCCGATCCGATGCATATCGAGAGCATTGAGGAGCCCTGGATCAAGGCCACCATCCTGACGCCCGACGATTATCTCGGCGCGGTCATCAAGCTCTGCCAGGACCGCCGCGGCGTGCAGCGCGAGCTGAGCTACGTCGGCAACCGCGCCATGATCATCTACGACCTGCCGCTCAACGAGGTGGTGTTCGACTTCTACGACCGGCTGAAATCCATCTCCAAGGGCTATGCCTCCTTCGACTACCAGATCGAGAACTACCGCCAGGGCGACCTGGTGAAGATGTCGATCTTGGTCAACGCCGAGCCGGTCGATGCGCTGGGCATGCTGGTGCACCGCGACCGCGCAGAGAGCCGTGGCCGCTCCATGTGCGAGAAGATGAAGGAGCTGATCCCGCCTCACCTGTTCGTCATCCCGATCCAGGCGGCCATCGGCGGCAAGATCATCGCGCGGGAGACGGTGCGCGCCCTGCGCAAGGACGTGACCGCCAAATGCTACGGCGGCGACGCCAGCCGCAAACGCAAGCTGCTGGACAAGCAGAAGGCCGGCAAGAAGCGCATGCGCCAGTTCGGCAAGGTCGAGATCCCGCAGGAAGCCTTTATCGCCGCGTTGAAGATGGACGAGGACTAGCGTGGCCGGGGGTCGTCAGCTCGGCGCCGGCCTGCTGGCCGCTCTCGGGCTCCTGGCCGCATGCGCGAAGAAGCCCGAGACGCTACAGACCGCCGACCTGTCGATCTACATGCCCGCCGCCTTCAAGACGGCGTTCGGGGCGCAGGACACCGCCCCGCACGACGTGACCATCAAGGGCAAGCCGGTCACCATGCAGTTCAGCCCGCACCTGCTGGTAGACATTGGCGGCAACCGGGCGGCCCTGATCTCCACCGGCGCCTCCGCCGACTGCCAGGACTGCGGCGGGGCCATCGCCGTGCACTACATGCAGCGCGATAACGGCGAGTTCCGCGTGGTCGGCCAGTGGTTCGACCTTGCCCCCAGCGCCGGTTCGGGCGATCCGCCCACGGCCCAGACGCGCACGGACCTGTTCGACCATACGGCCCTGCAGCTTGAGGCCGTCGACCGCATGCAGGGCTGCACCTTCTCGACCGCCAACGTCTACGAGCTGGAGCCGACGGGCCCGGCCCTGCGCGCCAAGGACATCGTCATGATGCGCGACAACATCGCCATGGGCGCCCTGCGCCGGGGCGTGCAGGTGGACGACTACGCCAACGTCCTGCCGGAGAAGAAGGGCCGAAGCTTCCTGGTCCAGTACCACGGCACTCTGCCGGGCGACCTGCACTTCAGCCCAGGCCCGAACGGGGTCTGGACGAGCGTGGGCAACATCAAGTTACCCGACTGCTGGGGTCTTGCCCCCACGCCCTGATCGCACCACGTCTAGCGCATGAACCGAACCAAGACCTATGTCCTACTCGCGGCCCTGACCGCTCTGTTCGTCGGCGTCGGCTACATGATCGGCGGACCGGCGGGGATGCTGATCGCCCTGGCCCTCGCGGCGGGCATGAACCTCTTCTCCTACTGGAACGCCGACAAGATCGTGCTCTCCATGTACGGGGCCCAGCCGGTGGACGAGACCGACCCCGATCCCTTGATCTCCAACTTCGTCCATGACGTCTACGCTTTGGCCGACGGCGCAGGCCTGCCGCGCCCGCGCGTGCACATCGTCGACAGCGATCAGCCCAACGCCTTCGCCACGGGCCGCGACCCGGCCCACGCCGCCGTCTGCGCCAACACCGGCCTGCTGCGCATGCTGACCCGGGCGGAGGTGCGCGGGGTGATGGGGCACGAGCTGGCCCATGTGAAGAACCGAGACACCCTGACCATGACCCTGACCGCCACCCTGGCGGGCGCCATCTCGTCCCTGGCCAATATCGCCATGTTCGCCTCCATGTTCGGCGGGCGGCGCGACGAAGAGGACCGGGGCGGCCTGATCGGGACCCTGGCGGTGGCCTTGCTGGCTCCCTTCGCGGCAGCCCTGGTGCAGATGGGCGTGTCCCGCTCGCGGGAATACGAGGCGGACCGGGTCGGCGCCGAGCTGTCCGGCGATCCCCAGGCCCTGGCCTCGGCGTTGCGCAAGATCGAGAGCTATGCTCAGGGCGTGCCCAACATCGAGGCCGAGATGCACCCGGCTACCGCCCACCTGTTCATCATCAACCCGCTGTCCGGCGGACGCGTCACCGACGGCCTCTTCTCGACCCATCCCGCGACCGAGAACCGGATCGAGGCCCTGATGCGGATGCCCGAGCTAGGCTGGACCGCGCCGCCTTCGTTGGCGGCGGCAACCTCCGTGCCGACGACCGAAGCGCCGGTTCGCAAAGGCCCCTGGGGCTAGGCGCCTTCCGACAGCACCCCGGCGTCGGCTCCGTGCGCCGTCGTGGGCAGCGCGTGCTGGGCCTTCGGCGCCGTGGTCAGGCGCTTGCCCGCGAGCCGTTCCCAAAGCAGCGCCGCGCTCCAGCAGGTCAGGGCCCAGGCGGCGCCGACGCACCAGCCGGCCAGCACGTCCGTCGGCCAGTGTACCCCGAGGTAGATGCGGCTGCAGCCCACAGTCACCGCCAGGATCACCGCCGCGCTCAGTGCATAGACGCGCACGCGCCGCCGCTGGGCGAAGTGGGCGATCATGGCGCCGAGGGTCAGGTAAACGGTGGCGCTGAGGGTGGCGTGCCCAGAGGGGAAGCTGGCGTTGATCGCGGGCGCCAAATGCAGCGCCAGAGGCGGCCGGTCGCGCTGGAACACGTCCTTGAGCAGACCGGTCATGACGATCCCGCCGACAGAGGCGGCCAGCAGCACCACGGCCTCCCGCGCACGGCGCAGCGAGGCGATCAGGCCGAACACCAGAAACACGATGATCGATAGGACGGTGATCGAGCCTAACGAAGTGACGTCGGTCGCCGCCGTGGTCAGCCACCAGGGGCCGATGGGCATGTCGGGATGTCCGGGCACGCGCAGGGCGTAGAGGATGGCGCTGTCCATAGCGTGGGTGTCGCCCTCCCCCACCTCTTCGGCGATGTTGCGGAACGACAGCAGCAGGCCCGCCAGGGCCAGCACCACCGCGATCGGCCCGATCTCACGCCGGGCCAGGGCGAACAGGCTGTGGGATCTGCGTTTGACGAAGGCCAGGCTCTGCATTCTGACAAAGGGCCCGAGGATGGGGGCGGGTTCCCTTTTGCGGCGTCTTGCAGTCATTCGCGCAGCCAATGGTTGTGGTGGCGCGCCGGTAGGCCTAAACGCTTTAGGAAATACACCTGACACGCGAATAACCGCGTGGAAGAAACAACAATCTAGCCGCGGCAACCTTCGGGCGATCCGCGCGTTTGAGCAGTTAAGTCGGAAACCCGACTTGGGGATCAGGGATGGCGTCCGTGCTGCAACCTACAAATCGCCGCCTGCGCGCGCGAAAGCCGTCATGATCAGCAAATCGGGCGAACCCTGCCGCATCCTACTGGTGGAGGACGAAGCCCTCATCGCTCTAATGCTTGAGGACATGCTGGAAAGCATGGACTGCGCCGTCACCGCCCTGGCGCCCCGCGTGGCTCTGGGCATTAGCCTGGCGGAAACCGGCGACTTCGACCTGGCCCTGCTGGACGTCAACGTGGCGGGCGAGAACGTCGAGCCGGTAGCCGATATCCTGGCCGGACGCGGTATTCCCTTCATCTTCGCCACGGGCTACGGCGAAGCCGGCGTGCCGCTGAAGCACCGCGAACGGCCGGTGGTGGCCAAGCCGTTCCGCTCAGAGCAGCTGGAAAGCGCCATCAAGAAGGCGCTTCCCTAGACTCGAGCCCTAGTGGGCGTTGGCCGCTGCGGCCGGCGGGGGTCCCTTCGGCTTGGGAATGATCCAGATCGCCGCCACCGACACCGTCATCAGGGTCGAGATGGCCAGGAAGACATGGTTGGTCGCCACCATCACCGCCTGGCTCTGCACCGTGTTCTCAAGCACGGTCAGGGCCTGCAGGTTCGACATTCCCGCGCTGGTCATCTGACCCACCACGCCATTGGCGTTGTGCAGGTTGTCGACCATGGCGGTGCGGCTGGCCGTGGTCGAGTTGGACCAGGCCGTGGTGGTCAGCGAGGTGGCGAAGGCCCCCGCCGTGGTCCGCACGAAGTTCAGCAGGCCAGCTCCTGACGCCAGCTCGCGCGGCTCCAGCGTAGCCATCGCCAGGGTCATCAGCGGAATGAAGAAGAACGGCATGGCCAGGCCCTGGGCCAGCTGCGGCAGGATCAGCTGATGGAAGGACAACCCCTGCTGCAGGTTGGAGCGCCAGAACATCACCATGGCCATCCAAAGGATGCCGAAGGTCACCAGCCGGCGCGGATCGATCTTGGTCACCATCCCCGCCACGATAGGCGCGGCGATTACCGCGAGGGCGCCGTTGAAGCCGGTGACATAGCCCGCCCAGGTGGCCGTGTAGCCCTGGTTGGTCTGCAGCCACAGCGGGATCAGCACGATCGACGAGAACATGCCGGCGAAGGCCAGAGTCATGGCGAAACAGGCGGCGGAGAAGCCTCGATGCCGGAAGACCCTAAGGTCCACGATCGGGTTTTCCTGCGTCAGCTCCCAGATCAGGAACGACAGGAAGCCGACCACCGCGATCACCGCCAGCCCGACGATCATCGGCGAGTTGAACCAGTCCAGCTCCTCGCCCTTGTCGAGCATGATCTGCATGGCGCCGACCCAGGTGATCAGCATGCCCAGGCCGATGAAATCGACCGGCAGACGCTGGGTCAGATCCTTACGCGGCAGGGTGCGAAGGGCGATGAACACCAGCAGAACCGACACCGGCACGTTGATGAAGAACACCCAGGACCAGCCCATGGCGTCGGAGATCGAGCCGCCCAGCACGGGGCCCATGATGGGCGCAACCAGCGTGGTCATGGCCCATAGCCCCATGGTCTGGGCTCGAAATTTGACGGGTACGAGACGCTGCAGCAGGGTCTGGGACAGGGGCATCATCGGGCCGCCGGACAGGCCCTGCATGATGCGGAACACCACCAGAGAGCCCAGCGACGGCGCCAGGCCGCACAGCAGCGAGCACAGGCCGAACATGCCGATGGCGATGGTGAAGACGCGCACCGCGCCGAAGCGGCTGGCGAGCCAGCCGGTCAGGGGCACGGTGATGGCCTCGGCCACCGCGTAGGAGGTGATCACCCAGGTGCCTTCCTGGGGCGACACGGCCAGACCGCCGGCGATGTTTGGCACCGAAACGTTGGCGATGGTCATGTCGAGCACGACCATGAAGTTGGCGAAGGCCAGGGTGGCCACCGCCAGCACCATGGGCAGGCCGGTCATCTCGATATTGCCGTCCGCGGCTGCGGCGGGGGCGGGGCGGGCCATGACGGCCTCCTGTTACGCGTGCTGACTTAGTGGGCGAACGCCTGGCCGGGGTGCGAGGTGTCGATCTTGGCCTTCATCGACAGACCGACGCGCAGCGGATGGGCGGCCAGTTCCTGAGGGTCCAGCTGGACCCGCACGGGCAGACGCTGCACCACCTTGATCCAGTTGCCCGTGGCGTTCTGGGCGGGGATCAGGGCGAAGGCAGAGCCGGTGCCGCCGGACAGGCCGACGACCTTGCCGTGGAACTTGGCGCTGCCGCCGTAGAGGTCGGATTCCATCTCAACCGGCTGGCCGATGCCGACCTTCTTGAGCTGGCCTTCCTTGAAGTTGGCGTCGACGTAGACCTGACCCGTAGGGACGATGGTCATCAGCGGCGTACCCGTTTGGACGCGCTGGCCGACCTGCACCTGACGGCGCGTGACCACGCCGTCGACCGGGGCGCGCAGCGTGGTGCGTTCCAGGTCGAGCTTGGCGGTGTTCAGCGCGGCGCGCGCAGCGGCGACCTGGGGATTGTCGTTGACCGAACCTTGGGTCATCACCGCCTGGGCGGCCAGTTGGCCCTGAGCGGCCTTCTGCGTGGCCACGGCCTGGGCGGCGGAGGCTTCGGCGCCCGCCAGTTGGGCGTTGGCGTTGGCCAGAGCGGTCTTGGTGGTGCTGAGTTCCTCGCCGGAGACGGCGCCGGAGGCCGACAGAGCCTGGCGGCGGTCGTAGTCGAGCTTGGCCTTGGCCACTTCGGCGCGGGCGGCTTCGACCTGAGCCTTGGCGCGGCCGATATCGGCGCCGCGGGCCCCGACCTGGGCGGTCAGGGCGTCCTGAGTGGCCAGATCGCCGCGGATGGTGCGGATGGCGCGCTGGTAGTCGGCGTCGGCGCGGGCGACCGCCAGGTTGGCGTCGGCCGGATCGATCTCCACCAGCACGTCGCCGGCCTTGACCGACTGGGTGTCGGCCACACGCACGGCCTTGACCGCGCCGGAGACCAGCGGGGTCACCTGGGCCAGGTCGGCGCCGACATAGGCGTCTTCGGTGGTCACGTAGTGCGAGGCCACCAGGAAGTAGTAGAGGCCGTAGAGGATGCCCACGGCGACCACCCCCATGCCCAGCATGCCGAACAGACGCTTGCGCGCCTCGGCCTTGCGCGGATCAGCGGGCGGCGGGCCGGCGGGAGCGGCGGCGGGCTTAGCGGCGGCGCTGGGCGCCCCGGCTTGATCATCAGCCATGGGAAGGTCCCTTTACGTCAGAAGCAGTGATGGTTGTGTCGGTGAAACCGCCGCCCAGCGCGCGCACCAGGGCGACGTTGGCGACGAGTGTTTGAACCTGCAGATCGGCCAGGGCGCGGCGCTGGGCCACCAGGGTGGACTCAGCCGTCAGCACAATCAGATACGGCGACAGGCCGCCCTTGTAGCGCAGCGTGGCGAGGCTATAGGCCTTCTCGCTGTCGGCGGAGGCCTTGGTGGCGTAGCCGAGTTGCTCGGCGATGGCCTTGCGCATCGACACAGCGTCGGCGACGTCCCTAAGAGCCTGGACAACGGTCTTGTCGTAGTTGGCGACCGCTTCCTCGTATTCGGCGTTGGCCCCGAAATAGGCGCCCTTGAGCCGCCCGCCGACGAAGATCGGCAGACTGACCGCAGGGCCGAACTGGGCCAGCACGATGTTGTGGGTGAAGATCTGGTCGGGCGTCAGCGACAGGTCGAGGATCGAGCCGGTCAGGCTGACATTAGGATAGAAGTCGGCGCGCGCCACCTTGACCTTGGCGGCGGCGGCCTCGACCCGGGCCCGGGCAGCGGCCACGTCGGGCCGGCGGCCGATCAAATCGATGGTCATGTTGGACGGCAGGCCGAACGGCAGGCTGAGGGCGGCGGGATCGATCTTGACGTCCAGACCCCGGTCGGGACCCGCGCCCACCAGCGCGGCGAGCTGATGGCGGGCCTGATCGATACGCTCGTCGAGCGCCGCGACATCGCCCTGGCTGACGTTGCGCTCGGCGCTGGACTGGGCCAGCTGACCCTGGTTCTCCAGGCCGTTCTTCAGCCGGTCGGACACCAGTTGCAGGCTGTCGCCGCGCACACGCACCGCCTCGACTGCGGCGGCACGGTCCGCGCTCAGACGCAGCAGGTCGGCATAGGCCGCGGCCACACCGGTGGAAATCTGCAGGCGGGCTGACGCCAGCTCAAACCGGGCGGCCTGGGTCTGGGACGTGGCCGAGGCTACCGCCGCGTGGTTCTTGCCGAAGAAGTCGACCTGATAATCGATGTTGGCGCCCAGCTGGGTGAAGGGCTGCCAATCCTTGGGCAGGAAGTCCTTGGCCGAGGTCGGGATGCCCGGCACGTTCAGCTGAACCGCCGTGGCCTTCACATTGCCGCTGGTGTTGATCGACGGCAGCAGAGCCGCGCCAGCCTGTTGGCCGCGGGCTTCGGCCTGACGCACGCGCGCCTGAGCCACTCTCAAATCGGGCGAGCCCTTCAGGGCTTCCTCGATCAGCGTGGTCAGCTGCGGGTCGTTGTAGGCGGTCCACCAATCCGGCGTCGGCCAGGCGGTGGTCGTGGGCGCGCCCAGCGAACGCTGAGCGGCGTAATCGGTCGCGGGTTTGATCGAAGCGGTGGGACCCAGATCCGGCGCGCAGGCCGACAGCAGGGCCAGGCCGCTGACCGATCCGGCGATCAGGGCCGCGCGCGCGGCCCGCCTGGACGGACGGAAGAAGGACATGACGACACCGGATAAATTTGTTATTGACCGTACGGTACGGTCAGTTATGCGTTCATTGCGCTGCAGCAGGCACGATGTCAAGCGCAAGACGGCCCCCGCCCCAGATGGTTCGCGAATGAATGTAGTGATCCCCAAAGCCCAGCGCGACGACAGGCGGGACATTATTTTGTCCATCGCCCGTCAGGTCTTCATGGAGGAAGGCTACGCGGCCGCTTCCATGTCGACGATCGCCGCTCGCCTTGGGGGCTCAAAGGGTACGCTTTACAATTACTTCCGTTCGAAGGCCGAGCTGTTCGTGGCCGTCATCCAGAACCAGTGCGAACTGTCTCACGCCGAACTTTTCGAGATTCCGGATTCGGATTTGCGCACCTATCTGACCCAGCTGGCGGGTCGGGTGGCGCGGCTGTTGCTGTCCGACGAAATCATCGCCATGCATCGGATCGTGGTCGCCGAGGCCACTCGCTTCCCCGAGATCGGCGAGGCCCTTTACGAAGCCGGCCCAAAACGGGGCAAGCAGCGGATGATGGCCTATCTGCAACAAGCCATCGACGATGGCCGCCTGAAACCCTGCGACCCCGGCCGCGCCGCCGACCAGGCCATGGAGCTGATCCTGGCCGGTCTCTATCGCCGACGCCTGTGGAATGTGGGTCCGCCGCCCACTGAGGAAGATATCGACGCCAACGTGACCGCGGCCATGGATGTTTTCATGACGGTCTATGGGGTCGAAACCCCCGCCTAGGCGAGCCGCATCGCCTCGCGCGCGGCGCCGATACGCGCGATCTTGTTCTCGAACGCGCTCCAGTCGTCGGCCTCGGCGATCCTCGCCCAGATCGCCTCGTTTTCCGGATAGAGCAACTCCTCCGGCTCAGGCCGTGCGAAGTAGCCCTGCTCCAGCCGCTCGGGCCGGTCCGGCTCGTAGCTCTCGAACGCCGTGCGCAGCGCCTTGAAAGCCTCACCGTCGTAGAGGCCAACCCTCGGCCCGCCCAGCGCCCGGCTTTCCGACGCGGCGCCGCCAAACCAGTCGAAGAAGAACGGCTCCCAGCGCAGCGCCTCACCGCCTTCGCCCAGCGCCCGGAACGCTACATTGGCCAGGGCCACGTCCGCCTCCTGCGACAGACTCTTCAACCCCAGCCGGTTGACCACCGCCGCCGCCAGGGCGTCGCGGTAGGCTTCGGAGTAGCCGTTCAGCGCCTCCACCAGCGGATCGGACTCCGCCACCGTGGATAGCGCGCCGGCCAGTTGCTGCAGATTCCAGAACACCGCCTCCGGCTGACGGGCGAAACTGTACAGGCCCTGCTCGTCGAAATAGGCGGCGGTGAAGTGCGGGTCGTTGTGCGGCAGGAACCGGTAGGGGCCGTAGTCGAAGCTCTCGCCGGTCAGGTTGAGGTTGTCAGTGTTGAGCACCCCGTGCACGAACCCCGCCGCCATCCACCGCGCCGCCAGCTTGGCCGACCGTCCAACGACCCGCCGGAACAGCCCCGCGGGCCCCTCCTCCACCGCGTCCGGATAGTAGGTCTCCAGCACATGCTCGGCCAGGATCCGCACCAGATCGGGCCGCTCCTCATAGGCGTGGCGCTGGAAGCTGCCGAAGCGGATGTGGCTGTGCGACAGCCGGGTCAGGACCGCGCCGCGCGTCGGGCTGGGCTCGTCGTTGCGCCACAGCTCTTCGCCGGTCTCGATCAGGGAGAAGGCCCGCGACGTCGGCACGCCCAGCGCCTCCAGCATCTCCGCCGCCAGCACCTCGCGCACCCCGCCTTTCAGGGTCAGCCGCCCATCAGCGGTCCGCGAATGGGGCGTCTGGCCCGAGCCCTTCGTGCCGAAGTCCAGCAGCCGATCCGATCCTGCTTCGCGCACCTGGCCGAACAGGAAGCCGCGCCCGTCGCCGATGTAGGGGTTGTAGTGGCGAAACTGGTGGCCGTGGTAGCGCATCGCCAGCGGCTCGGGCTGGTTGTCCGGCATGGCCTGGAAGTCCGCGAACGCCCGGCGCCACTCCGTATCGTCCAGCGCCTCCAACCCCACGGTCGCCGCCACCCGGTCGTTTCGGAAGCGGATGATCTGCTCGGGAAACACCGCGGGCTTCACCGGATCGGCGAACTCGGGGCCGAGAGCGGCGTAGCGCGGATCGGGGCGGTAGGCGGGCGAGATGGGCATGGGCCGTCCTAACCCATTTTCCGATGTCATGGCGCCGGTTCATGCTAGCCCTTGGCCAGCTGCGTTACCGAAGAGTCGCCCGTGTCCCGCCGTCCGACGCTGGAGTTCCTGCAGACCGAAGCCGCCTCGGGCCTGATCCTGGGCAGCGCCGCCCTGGCGGCCCTGATCGTGGCCAACTCGCCCTGGTCGGACCTCTACTTCGGCTTCATCCACGCCCCCTTCACCGTCCAGGTCGGCGCCTTCCGCGAAACCGCCGAGGTGCTGGATTGGGTCAAGCATGGGCTGATGGCGGTGTTCTTCTTCGTCGTCGGCATGGAGATCAAGTTCGAGGTCTTGAAGGGCGAGCTGGCCAATCCCCGCCGCCTGGCCATGCCGGTTCTCGCCGCCGCTGGAGGCATGGCGCTGCCGGCGCTGATCTACATCGCCTTCAACCGTGGCCAGCCCGCGATCCACGGCGCCTGGGCGGCGCCCACCGCCACCGACATCGCCTTCGCCCTGGCCGCCCTGGCGTCGGTGTCGCGGCGCCTGCCGTCCTCGCTGCGCATCTTCCTGCTGACCCTCGCCATCGCCGACGATCTGGGCGCGGTGGGCCTGATCGCCGTCTTGTTTTCCAGCCATATCCGGTGGGCCCTGCTGCTGGGCGCGGGGCTGGTGCTGCTGGGCATGGCGGGCCTGGGCCGCTGGCGTTCGGCGCCCTTCCTCTTCTATGCGGTCGGCTTTCTGTTGGTCTGGGGTTTCACCCTCAAGTCGGGAGTCTCGACCTCCGTCGCTGGGGTTCTGGCCGCCTTCACCGTGCCGATCGGTCCGCGCCGCCGGGGCCAGGACAGCGTGCTGCGCTACTTCCTGGACAGCCTGCACCCCTATGTCGCCTTCGCCATCCTGCCCCTGTTCGCCTTCGTGGCCGCCGGCTTCTCCTTCAACGGCCTGAACGGCGGCCAGCTGACGGCGCCGGTGACCCTGGGCGTGTTGCTTGGCCTGTTCATCGGCAAGCAGGTCGGGGTGTTTGGCGCCGTGCTGATCGCGGTGCTGCTGAAGTTCGGACGCAAGCCCACCGGCGCCACCTGGCTGGAGGTCTATGGCGTGTCGCTGCTGTGCGGCGTCGGTTTCACCATGAGCCTGTTCATCGCCGCCCTCGCCTTCCCCGACGCCGATATCAAACACCAGAACCAGGTGCGGCTGGGGGTGGTGCTGGCTTCCCTGCTGTCGGCGGCGGGCGGCATGGCCGTTCTGAGCGCCGCGGGGCGCCTGCGCGCTTTGCGCCAAGCGGACAGTGCCTAAACCTTGCGCCCGCCCCCGGCTCCCGCTAGAGCCGCTCTAGCATTTGGAGACCTCCCCATGGCCGCGATCGGTTTGATCCTCCTGTTCGTCATCGGCTTCGGCGCCCTGAACTATTTCGAGTTCGGCCGTCTCGACTAAGGCCATGACGGCTCCGCGCGGAACGGCCCTGATCACGGGCGCCGGCCGGCGGATCGGGCGCGCCCTGGCTCTGGCGGTAGCCAAGGCCGGTTTCGACGTCGCCATCCACCATCTGCAATCGCACGAAGACGCCGAGAGTCTCGCCGCGGAGATCGCCGCGCTAGGCCGCAGCACCCATGTGCTGAGCGCCGACCTGTCGGTCGAAGCCGAGACGCGGGCCCTGATCGGCAAGGCCACCCAGGCGCTGGGCCCCGTCACCCTGCTGATCAACAACGCATCGATCTTCGAGGACGACCGCGTCGAGACCTTCGACGCCCAGAGCTGGGGCTCTCATATGGAGGTCAATCTCCACGCCCCCCTGATGCTGGCCCAGACCTTCGCCGCCGCCCTGCCGCAGGACCGCCACGGCCTGATCATCAACCTGCTCGATCAGCGGGTCTGGAACCCCAATCCGCAGTTCTTCAGCTACAGCCTCAGCAAGGCCGCCCTGTGGACCGCCACCCGCACCATGGCCCAGGCCCTGGCGCCGCGCATCCGCGTCAACGGCATCGGCCCCGGCCCGACGCTGCCTTCGATCCATCAGACCCAGGCCATGTTCGACGCCGAGGCGGCCCATGTGCCGCTGGAGCGCCGCGCCCAGCCGTCCGAGATCGTGGCGGCCGCCCTCTATCTGATTGACGCCCCCTCGGTCACCGGCCAGATGATCGCCGTGGACGGCGGCCAGCACCTCTCCTGGCGCACCCCGGACATCGTGCACGACTAGATGAACCCGCAGCCCCTCTCCCCGCCTATTGCCCATATCTCGGGGGCCAAGATCTTCGTGCGCGGCATCGTCATCGACGCCGAGATCGGGGTCTACGACCACGAACACCACCGCAGCCAGCCGCTGGTGCTGGAGGTCGAGCTGGAACTGGCGGCCTCAGGGTTCGAGCGGCTGGCCGACACGATCAACTACGAGAACATCGCCATCTGGGCGCGCGAGGTGGCTGCCCAGGGACACGTGAAGCTGGTGGAGACCTTTGCCGAACAGGTCGCCCTGGCCTGCCTGCGCGATCCCCGCGTGCTGAGCGCCCGGGTGCGGGTCGAGAAACCCGAGGCTCTGGCCCCCGCCGTCGCCGGTGTCGAAGTGACGATGCAGCGCGGTTAGTTGCTCCTCGCTCCGTTTGGCCGCACCATCGGCCCATGACCACCGAACCCTACTCTTACGATCCGCCAGACGAGGACCGCCTCCTGCCGGCGGTGGTCTACGGCCTTTATCTGCTGGGTCTGATGAACGGCCTGACCATCTTCGTCGGCCTGATCATCGCCTACGCCAACAAGGACAGCGCCGGTCCCAGGATGCAGTCCCACTACATCTTCCAGGTTCGTACCTTCTGGACGGCCATCGGCTGGTGGGTGATCGGACTCAGCCTGATCGTCTGGGGCGCTATCTTCTCGATCATCCTGGTGGGCGTGCCCTTCCTGATCCTGGGCGGGCTGATCTTCGCCGTTGGCCACATCTGGTTCGCGGCGCGCTGCATCATCGGCTCGGTCTATCTGCTGCGCGGCCACGCCTACCCCCGCCCCAGAACCTGGCTTGTCTGACATAGGATCGAAGACTCAGACTGGGCGTTGCTGAAGCGTCTGCTCCACGGCCAAGGAAACGCGATGAGTCAATCGGACCTGCCCGGCGCGCACGAGCCTGACGCCGACGTCAAGCAGCCGAGAAAGCCGTCTTTGCTGAGCGTGCTCGGCCCCGGCCTGATCACCGGCGCCTCGGACGACGACCCCAGCGGCATCGCTACCTATTCCCAAGCTGGCGCCCAGTTCGGCTATCAGATGGGCTGGACCCTGCTGTTCACCTGGCCGCTGATGTGCGCCATCCAGGAGATCAGCGCCCGTGTGGGCCGCGTCACCGGGCGGGGCATCGCCGGCAATCTCAAGCAGCACTATCCCCTGCCGATCCTCTATCTGCTGGTGGCCATGCTGCTGGTGGCCAACGTCATCAACCTGGGCGCCGACCTCGGCGCCATGGCGGCGGGGCTGAAGCTGGTGATCGGCGGACCGGCGATGCTTTACGTCGTGCTGTTCGGCGCGGTGTCCGGCCTGCTGCAGATCTTCGCCCGCTATTCCCGCTATGTCTCGGTGCTGAAGTGGCTGACCCTGTCGCTGTTCGCCTATGTCGGGGTGGCGCTGGTGGTGCATGTGCCCTGGCTGCGAGTGCTCCAAGGCATGGTCCTGCCGAAAATTCAGTTCAACGCCGCCTATCTGACCGTGGTGGTGGCCCTGCTGGGCACCACCATCAGCCCCTACCTGTTCTTCTGGCAGGCCGAGGAGGAGGTCGAGGACACCAAGGAGCGTGACGGCGCCAAGCCGCTGGAGCGGGCGCCCGAGCAGGCCAAGGCCGAATTCACCCGCATCCGCTGGGACACCTATGTCGGCATGGGCCTGTCCAACCTGGTCGCCCTGTTCATCATCACCACCGCCGCGGCGACCCTCAACGCCCACGGCCAGACCGACATCCAGAGCTCCGCTCAGGCGGCAGAGGCCCTGCGCCCCATCGCCGGACCGTTCGTCTTCGTGGTGTTCGCCCTGGGCATCGTCGGCACCGGCCTGCTGGCCGTACCCGTGCTGGCGGGATCGGCCGCCTTCGCGGTCGGCGAGACCTTCGGCTGGCACGTCGGCCTGGCCCGCAAGGCGCACAAGGCCAAGGCCTTCTACGGCGCCCTGGCGGCGGCGGTCGCGGCGGGCGTGGTCATGAATTTGATGCCCATCGACCCGATCAAGGCCCTGTTCTGGAGTGCGGTGATCAACGGCGTTGTGGCTGTGCCGGTCATGGCCATGCTGATGCTGCTGGCCACCCAGAGGAAGGCGATGGGCGATTTCGTCCTGCCGCCGGTGCTGAAGGTGATGGGATGGCTGGCGACCCTTGCCATGCTGCTGGCCGCGATCGGCATGTTCGCGACCTTCGGACAATAGTCGCGTTCCGCCCAAAAAGTTTCGGGAACCTTTTGCCGATTTGCTGCGCCCCTCGGGCGGAGCGCGAACCTAACCTGTTGTCTAACAAGGCCATTCAGGTCGGGTTCATGGGGCCCGCCTTAGATTGATCCTCGAGATCGGGCGATCCCGCCCGGCGATTTGGACATCTAGGAGGCGACCATGAAAACGATCCTGACGGGCGCCCTGGCGGCGCTGACCATCGGCGGCGCTCTGGCTGCTACCACCGTTCCCGCGTCGGCCCAGCCGCACGGCGGCTACCACGGCGGCGGCGGCTACCATGGCGGCGGCGGCTATCGCGGCGGCTACGGCGGCTACGGCGGTTACGGATACGCTGGCGCGGCCCTAGCCAGCTTGGCGATAGGCGCGGCCCTGACCGACGGTTACGCCCCGGGCTATTACGCTCCCGGCTATTACGCTCCGCCCCCGCCGCGCTGCCGCGTGGAGATGCGCTGGAACCCCAGCTGGGGCGGCTATGAACGGGTCCGCGTCTGCTACTAGGCCCTCAAGCCGACAGCTAGCCTCAGTTGCCTGACCACTGGCCTCCGCGATCCTCGCGGGGGCCATTTTTCCAGGTCTGCATCCGTTCGCGTTTGATGCGTTGAGCCGTCGAAGCGCCCACCCAGCTCACCAGGGTCACCACGATGGAGCCCAGCAGCGCCGCGCCGAAGCCGTGAACGTGGAAGCCGTGCAACAGGGTCGCCGTCAGCATCAGCATCCCGGCGTTGATGACCAGCGGGAACAGCCCCAAGGTCACGATGGTGATCGGCAGGGTCAGGATGACCAGCACCGGGCGCACCACGGCGTTGATGATTCCAAGAATGAAGACCGCCGCCACCAGGCTGCCGACCCCGTCCACGGAGATGCCGGGGATCAGCTGCGAGGCGGCCCAAAGGCCGCCCGCGGCGAAGGCGAAACGGATCAGCAGTCCAGTCATGGTCCCACCCCTTGAGGCGCGCGGCCTCAGCTGACGTGGAAATCGTGGTAGCGCCCCGTTTCGTAGTCGTAAAGCTGGATGGCGGAGGCTGGCAGGGCGCCTGAGAAGACGCCTTTGAAATGCTGCTCGGAACCGTGGTCGTAGCCGCTGAAGCCGTCCGTCTCCGGCGTGACCCGCAGATAGCTCTCCGAGCCGTAGTGATAGAGCGCCTCGGGCGGCCCCTTGATCACCGCGCGGCTTGAGCCGTCGATCACGTCCACCGCATCGGCCCGTACCGCGCCGCCCACGGCGATCTCGCGCTTGGCGTCATGGTCGTAGACGTGGGTGAAGGTGCGCCCCGCCTTCAGCGAGGCCGCGATGAAGGCGACCATGTATCGGTGTTCCGGCTTCATCGGGTCCCCAGGTCAGTATTGCGCGTGCAGCCGCAGGCCGAACACCGACACCGGCCCCCGGTCGCGGTTGTAGGCCGGATTTTCCACGAACTGATAGTCCAGCGTCACGTGTACGCCCTTGGCTGCGGCGAGGCTGTAGTAGGTCTCCAGGATCATCTCGTCGCCGGGATGCGGCAGCCGACCGTCGCCGATCAGGATGCCGTCCCCGCCCGCTGCCAGATAGCTCTGGTGCACCTTGGAGATGTCGTTGATCACCAGCGCCACCGCCGCCTTGTCGTCCTCGCGTCCCCAGGACTTGCCGCCCTGCGACAGCCCGGCCTCGACGGTGCGGTCGATGTCGGCGAACTCATAGGCTTCCACGTCGCCGCCGGCCTCGCCGGCGCGCACGAACATACCCAGGGTCTCGGTCAGCGATTGCTCGGCGTTCAGGCTGATCCCCGAGCGGGTTCCGTAACGGCGCACCAGGGCCACGTCCGCCGGTTGACCGTTCGCCGCGCTCAGGGCCACCGCGTCGGTGTAGCCGCCCATCCGGCCATGGGTAACGAAGCCGGTCACAGCAGCCTTGCCCTTGCCGTGCCAGTCCCAGCGCCGTTCGACCTCGCCGATCTGCTGGTACTGCTGGAACTTGGAGTCGAGCGTCGTGCTGTTGGGCACCTGCGACAGGTCGAACAGGCCCGCGCGCACCGTCCAGTCCCCACGATACCACTCCACCGCCGCGCCATAGGTGAAGCCCCAGGCGTCCGCCGCATAGTCGAAGGTGCCGGTGTCGATGATCGACCAGTTGAGGAAGTCCTGGCGCGGGTCGTGGGCGTAGCTGTTGGTGTCGAACACGTCCGGCACGCCGAACTTGCCCACGGTCACTACGACGCGGTCCTCGGTGTGCGAGCCGCCCAGCACATTGAGGTCGGCGTCCGTCTTGCTGCTCTTGCCGCCCAGATCGAAGGTCTGGCGCAGGAACAGCCGCGGTAGCTTCAGATAAGGATCGCGCTTGCCGACCTTGTAGGCCTCGCCGCTCGGATAGCCCGCCACCCCGAGCGTCCCGGACAGGCCGAAGCCCTGGTCGATCTCTGGATTGATCCAGACTTCCGCTCCGCGCCACGGCTTGAAGCCGGCGTAAAGCGTGACGTCGGTGGTCTCATCGCCCCGGGCGCCGGGGTCCAGGCTCTGGTCACCCTGATAGGGCGAGTGGAAGGCGGGGTGGAACTGCAGCGTCGCGGTGCCTTGGATGTGCAGGGCAAAGGACTGCTCCGCATCGCTGTCCGCCGCCGCGCCGCCGCGATCGAATCCCTGCGCCCACGCGCCGTTCGCGCCCAGCGCCAGCAACGCGCCCGCAGCGCATCCAGCCGTCCTCGAAATCCAGTCCATGCGATCCCTTCTGCCTGCCTTGAGGCAGACCCAGCCTCAGGGAAAAGCGCAGACGCCCTATCGGCTCCGCTTGCGTGTCTTAGCCGCAGTTCATGGCGTGATGTTGAAGGCCAGGGCCGACGGTGGTGTAGGCTATGGCAAACCCTGAGAGTCGCCTGATGCCGCAAACCTCGCCCCAATCCAAGTCCGCAAGCTACCGCCTCGCCATCGAGGACCCCGATTTCCTTCACCGCGACGAGCTGCGCGGGGTGCGTCTGCAGCTGGAATACGACAAGCCCGAGATACTTCTGCGCGAGTGGGGCGTGCGCTCGACCATCATCGTATTCGGCAGCGCCCGCATCCCGTCACCCGAAAAAGCCAAGGCGATCCGCAAGGCGGCGGGCGGGAGCCTGGACGAGAAGGCCGAGGCCCTGCTGCAGCGTCACGTCGCCTACTATCAGGCCTCACGCGAGTTCGGCCGCATCGCTTCGGAGCGCGGCGGCGCCTTCGCCCCGGTGGACCGCTGGCGCGACAACGTCATCGCCACCGGCGGCGGACCGGGCATCATGGAGGCCGCCAACCGCGGCGCGCACGAGGCCGGCGCCCCGACCATCGGCTTCAACATCAACCTGCCCACCGAGCAGTTCCCCAACCCTTACACCACGCCGGAGTTGACCTTCCGCTTCCAGTATTTCGGCATGCGTAAGATGCACATGGCCATGCGCACCAACGCTCTGGTGGTCTTCCCCGGCGGCTTCGGCACCCTGGACGAGCTGTTCGAGCTGCTGACCCTGCAACAGACCGGCAAGTCGCCGCCCTCCCCCATCGTGCTGATGGACCAGGCCTACTGGCGCAATCTGATCAACTTCCAGGCCCTGATCGACGACGGCATGATCCGCGAAGCCGACATGAACCTGTTCGGTTTCGCCGAGACCGCCGAGGAAGCCTGGACCGCGCTGGTCGACCGCGGTCTGCGCGACCACGCCCCGCCTCACCCGCGCTAGAACCCAGCCGCCTTGAGCTCTGCCCGCGCGGCGGCCAGATCGGCCTGCATCTTCGGGCTGTTCAGCATGTCGTGGCCGATGATCGTGCCGATCGCCTCACCGGCGGCGACATCGCTGCGGTAGTGCACACCGCAGACCATGCGGCTGTAGCCGAAGTCCTGCGCCCGCTCGAGGATGGTCTGAGCCCGGTCTGGCATCAGGCCTGCCAGCACTACGCCTGCGGAGAAGGCATAGAGGGTGTGGCCGCTGTGATAGGACGACCAAGGATCGGTGTCGGCGCTGATCGGGCAGCCCTTCAGGGACAGATCCGTCACCCAGGGGCGCGGCCGCTTGAAATAGTCCTTGGCCCGCACCGAGACGATGCCCATGTCGTGGCTGACGGCGCGCATCACCTTGGCGGTGGCCGGCAGGGCTGCCATGTCGAACTTCGGCCCCAACTGCTGCACGAACAGACGCCAGTCCTGATGCTGGTCGTCCCAGGCGGCCTGATTCAGACGGGCTTGGCTGCGCTCGGCCTGGATACGGTGCAGCTCGGCCATCTCCGCCGCCTGAATGCCGGAGTCGAGCGCGGGCGGCGGGGGCAGGATGCGGGAGGGGTCGATCTGCTCGGGAGTCAGGATATCCAGCGACCGTGGCGCGATGGAAGCGGCCCCAGCGCCGCCGGCCAGCACGGACAGAGCGATCGCAGCGAGGACCGGTCGAAGCATCGGCGGAGCATAGGCGCCAGAGGTAACGGTTTTGCTTCCATCCGGCTTATGGGCTTGCCTGCATGAAACCTTGATGGGCCGCCGCACATTCACCTTAGACAGCGCGCATAGCTTGGCCATGCGGCGCCGTGGCTCTGGCTATCGGAGGCTCGCCATCCTAGGAAGCGGGTCTCAGCAAGGTTTGAGAGACGGACGAATGGGCGAAGACGCGGCGGGACAGAAGGGCATGGCGGGCGGACTTATGCGGCGGCGCGCCTTCCTGGCCGGCGGCGTCGGCATGGGCCTGGCCCTGCCCCTATTGGGCCCGACAAGCGCTCGCGCGGCCCTGCCCGGTATTCCGTCAAGCGGCCAGGTCGCCTTCAAGGTCTACCGCAAGGGCGCCCACATCGGCGAACATGACCTGCGCTTCGACATGGACGGCGACAACCTGACCGTGACGGTCCACGTGCACATCGTCGTCAAGATCGGCCCGGTGCCGGTCTACAACTATACTCACCGCTCGACCGAGCATTGGCGCGGCGACCGCTTCGTCAACATGGACAGCGCCACCCAGTCCAACGTCTCCAAACACAAGGTCAGCGCCGTGCGCATGGGCGATGGCGTGCATGTCGAGCCGGCCACGCTGGCCCCCTATGTGGCGCCCGTGGGCGCCGTGCCGCTGACCCATTGGAACCGGTCCATCTACGGCGGCCCGCTGTTCAATCCCGACGACGGCAAGCCGCTGCGCATCACGGTGGCCAACAAGGTGGAGGACATGGTCAAGCTGGACGACGGCTCCAGCGTTTCGGCCACCCACTACACCCTGGTCGGGGAAGCGGTGCAGATGGAGGACTACTATGACTCCTCTGGCGTCTGGACCGGTCTGAGGGCCAAGGTCGAGGACGGCTCCTTCGTCGATTACCGCCGGGTTTGACCTCTTCAGTCCGCCGCAAAAGGGGCGGGCCGCGGTGATGACCAAGGGGGGGACACAAGGTCAGGCCGCGGCCCGCTTTAAGCGCCGCCGGTCAGGGGCCGGCGGCTTCTAAGGACCCGGGAGAGGTCCTTCTCGATGAAGGCCCGCGCCTAGCGCGGTCCTCCGAAACCCGGAGGCCCGCCGCCGAAGCGGCCGCTCATATGATGATGGCCATGCTCACCGCCCATCGGAGGCATGAGGTCGAAGGCCTTGCGTTGCTCAGGCGTGAGTGCGGCGTAGAAGGTCCGGATCGCCGCGGCGGTCTGCTGGAAGCGGGCCTGACGCTCGGTCATGCGCTTCTGCATCAGATCCAGGCGCTCCGGCGTGGTCATCGGCGCCGCTTCGGGCCCGCGTCCGCGCTCGCGGCCCGGTCCACGGCCCAGACCGCCGTCCTTGCCGTCGCGCGCAGGCGGCTTCAGGGCGGCGACATAGGCCTGGAAGGCGGCTTCCTGGTTCGGCTTGATCTGCAGCAGATCGTGCTCGCGCTGTTCGCGGCGCTTCTGCATCTCCTCGAAGAATTTGCGGCCGTCGAAGCCGGGGCGGCCGGAGCCGCCAGGTCCGCGCTGGCCGGCGCCGGGCGGCGGGCCTTGCGGGCGATCCTGCGCGACCGCCAGCCCAGCGGCAGCGAGACCCAGGCAGAGGGCGCTGGCGGCGACGGTGCGTTTCCAAGATCCGTTCATGGTGGTGAGAACTCCAATGCGTATTTCCGATGTCCTCAGGAAATCACGCGGCGGTCCCCAGGGCATTTCATCCAGGCGCCGGTTTTTCGTCGAATTGTATCCGCAACCCGGATCTTCGCCGCTTTGCCGCCTTATCCGCGTCCGATCCAGGGCGGCGGCGCGCTTTGCCATCACCGGGTGCGTCTGATATTCACTCGCAGGTAGTTCGCGCGCCGAGAGGAAGCCCCAAGGCGATGAATGTGCAGTGGCGTCAGGGTTCTGCGGTGGGAGCGGCTAGCCTTCCCGCCGGCGTCGTGCGCCTGAGCGAGGCGCGGCGCGGCGACCGCGGCGTGGTGCTGGCGGTGTCGCCTGACGCCATGACCGGCGCGGACTCCGAGGAGCGCGAGGAGCTGGAGCGGCGTTTGCTGGAGATCGGCTTCGTCGAGGGCGCGCGCATCGAACTGCTGCACGAGGGCTTCATCGGCCGCGACCCGATCGCGGTGCGGCTGGACGACATGCGCGTAGCGCTGCGCCGGCGCGAGGCGCAGGGCGTGATCATCACCCTGGACGGCGCCGCAGGATGAACGCCCCGGTCCCCGTGCGCGACCTCCGTATCGCGCTGGTCGGCAATCCCAACAGCGGCAAGACGGCCCTGTTCAACGCCCTGACCGGCGGACGGGCCAAGGTCGCCAACTACGCGGGCGTCACCGTCGAGCGGAAGGAGGGCTTCCTGACCTCGCCGGCCGGCCGGCGCGTCTCGGTGCTCGACCTGCCCGGCACCTATTCCCTGCGCGCCCGCAGTCCTGACGAGGAAGTGACCCGCGACGTGGTGCTGGGCAAGCGCGCGGGCGAGCGGGCGCCGGACCTGCTGGTGTGCGTGGCCGACGCCACCAACCTGCGTCTGGTGCTGCGCCTGATCCTGGAACTGAAGCAGACCGGCCAGCCTGCGGTGCTGGCGCTGAACATGATCGACATCGCCCAACGCCAGGGCATCGACATCGATCTTGAGGCTTTGTCGCGCGAGATCGGCATGCCGGTGGTGACCACCGTGGCGACGCGCAAGCGCGGCATCGAGGACCTGCTGATCGCCATCGACGAGACCGCCGCGGTCAGCGACGCCCAGACCGTTAGCGGATGGCATTCCCCCTCGGCGGGCGAGATCCGCGACTCCCATCGCGAGGCCGAACGGATCATCAAGATCGCGGTGCGTCCGCCCAAGCGGCCCGACACCTGGACCGGCAAGATCGACTCCGTGCTGCTGCACCCGGTCTCCGGCATCGTGATCCTGCTGGCCATCCTGTTCCTGATGTTCCAGGCGGTGTTCAGCTGGGCGACCCCGATTATGGACCTGATCAAGGCCGGCTTCGACTGGCTGGCCATGCAGGTGACCGCCCATGTGCCCAACGGCCTGATCCAGAGCCTGATCGCCGATGGCGTCATCTCGGGAGTCGGCAGCGTGCTGGTGTTCCTGCCGCAGATCATGATCCTGTTCTTCTTCATCATCCTGCTGGAAGACTTCGGCTACATGGCCCGGGCGGCCTTCCTGATGGACCGCATCATGGGCGGCGCCGGCCTGCACGGGCGCGCCTTCATCCCGCTGCTGTCCAGCTTCGCCTGCGCCATCCCCGGCATCATGTCGACGCGTGTGATCGACCAGAAGCGCGACCGGCTGACCACCATCCTGGTGGCGCCGCTGATGACCTGTTCGGCGCGTATTCCGATCTACACGCTGATCATCTCGGCCTTCATCCCGAACAAGACGCTGTGGGGCTGGGTCAGCCTGCAGGGCCTGGTGATGCTGGGCCTCTATGTCGCCGGCATGGTCAGCGCCCTGGCTGTCGCCTTCATCTTCCGCAAAGTGTTTTGGAGAGGCGCCAGCGAGCCCTTCATCATGGAGCTGCCGGCCTACAAGACGCCGGACCCCAAGAACGTGGCGCGCAATGTGCTGCTCCGGGCCGAGATCTTCCTGAAGCGGGCGGGCACCACCATCCTGTCAATGATGATCCTGATTTGGTTCCTGTCGACGGTGCCGTTCAAGCCCGCCGGCGCCGTGGGCCCGGCCATCGACTACTCCTTCGCCGGCATCATCGGCCACACGCTGCAGCCGCTTCTGGCCCCGATCGGCTTCAACTGGCAGATGGCCGTGGCCCTGGTCCCCGGCATGGCGGCGCGCGAGGTCGCGGTGGGAGCGCTGGGCACCGTCTACGCCATCGGAGAAGGCCAACCGGGCCAGCTAGCCACCACCCTGGCCGGTCACTGGTCCCTGCCCACGGCCCTGGCCTTCCTGGCCTGGTACATCTTCGCGCCGCAGTGCGCCTCGACCCTGGGTGTGGTCAAACGCGAGACCAACGCCTGGCGCTGGCCGATCATCATGTTCGTCTACATGATCGCCCTGGCCTATGTGGCGGCGCTGATCACTTTCCAGGTCGCGTCACGCTTCTGAGACGGCCCGAGGCAAAAACTACGCCCGCCTTGCAGTCGAATCGCGCAAATTTGCGCACGATGTAAAAGACTTGCGTCGGCATGACTGCGCCGTGCAAAGCGAGGACGGCAGAGGTTTTCGAAGCTTGGCCGCCGGTGTATCAGGCCGTAAGGTCTTCGTTGTTGATCTTTGGGGCTTAGGTTTGCGACAAGACGCTGACGCATCCGACCGCGACTTGGAACGTTGGCTGCTCGCGGCGGCGAGGCAAAAACCTCACCGAGGAGAGGCATGAGGCGCAAGGTCGTCATTTCGACAGCGGGATCGCTGGGGGACCTCAATCCCTTCATCGCCCTTGCGCTGGAGCTGAAGGCGCGGGGCTATGAGCCGCTGATCGCCAGCCAGCAGGAATTCCGCGACAAGATCGAGGCCGAAAAGATCGCCTTCCATCCGCTGCGTCCGGGCGTCGAGGACGTCAAGGGCGAGCTGGGCATCGACGAACAGACCATCTTCCGCAAGGCCACCAACGGCTCCTCCGGCCTGCCCTTCGTGGTGCGCCGCATCGCCATGCCGTTCCTGCGCCGGGCCTATGAAGACATGATGTCGGCCACTCAGGGCGCCTCGCTGGTGGTCACTCACCCGTCGGCCTTCGCCGCGCGCCTCGCCGCCGAGAACCGGGGCCTGCTGTGGATGTCGGCCGTGCTGGCGCCGTTCGGCCTGATGTCGAGCAACGATCCGCCGGTTCTGTCCACCGCCCCGGGGCTGGCTTTCCTGCGCGAGCTGACCCGGGCGCGTTCGGACGCAGCCCTTCTGGGCGTGGTCAAGAAGGTGCTCGACCCCTGGACCGCCCCCTTCCAGCAGCTGCGCCGCGAACTGGGCCTGCCGCCGGTGATCAATCCGCTGTTCGAAGGCCAGTTCTCGCCCTACGGCACCCTTGCCCTCTATTCGCGCTGGATGGGCGAGCTGCAGCCTGACTATCCGGTCAACTGCGATATCACCGGCTTCGTCTACTACGACCGTCCGCCGGGCGCGCCGAACGAGCTGCCCGAGGACATGAAGCAGTTCCTGGCTGCGGGCCCGCCGCCCCTGGTCTTCACTCTGGGCACCGCCCTGGTCAACGACCCCGGCGACTTCTACGAGCGCAGCCTGAAGACCGCCAAACTGCTCGGCCGCCGCGCCGTCTTCCTCGGTCTGGACAAGGATTCCCCGGAACAGGCCGACCGGCTGCGCCGCTCCCTGCCCGACACGGTGTTCGCCGCCGGCTATGTGCCCCACTCACTGGTGTTCCCGCACGCCGAGGCCATCGTCCATCATGGCGGCGTCGGCACGACCGCCCAGGCCCTGCGGGCCGGCAAGCCGCAGCTGATCACCCCCTTCGCCGGCGACCAGCCCGACAACGCCATGCGCATGTGCCGCCTGGGCGTGGCCCGCCAGCTGAACCCCAACGCCTACACCCCGCGCCGCGCCGCCGCCGAACTGGCCGAACTGACCAGCGACCGGCCCTTGATCCGGCGCGCGGGCGAGATCGGCCGCTCAGTGGCCGCCGAACGCGGCGCCGAAGTCGCCGCCGACCTGATCGAGCAGATGCTCCAGGACCGCACCCCGCAAAGGCGCGCGGGGGCTTAAGGCCCGCCTAGCTCCCCGTATCGAACGCAAGCGTTGCGTAGAGCTCGTCCTTGTCCGACAGGTCGGGGTGGCTAGCGGCGGTCAGGATATCCGCCGTCAGCAGATAGGCGCCCTTGCGGGCCAGAGGGATCGTGGCGACGCCGTCCTTGTCGGTCTTGACCGCCGGGCGGGTCTTTTCCGGGATCGGGGCGAGGCCGTCGGTGTAGGTCACATCAGCGTTCGGCACGGGCTTGCCGGCGTGCTCCAGGCGCACCTTCAGGCTCTGGCCTGCAGGGGTCGCGTAGGGATCGTTGAGCGGGGTCAGTTCGAGCAGGGCATGGGCGGCGATCTTGTAGCTGCCGGCGCCCAGCAGGGTCTTTCCGAACTTGGGCACCCACCAGCTTTCGCTGGCCTTGGGCATCAGCAGTTTGGAGGTGTTGGACTCCAGCTTGTCCGCCGGATCGACGGCGTAGTAGCCGTTGTCGTAGGTGATGGCGATGATCCCGACCGCGGGCGGGGTGAAGGCCTTGGTGTCGAGTCCGGTCTTGCCGCTGGCGGCAGGCTTCAGCGGGCGCTTTAGGCTGACCGCGCCGCCGGCGGAGACGACCTCAAGGCTGACGATCTTGTGGAAGTCGGCGACTTCCAGTTTCGAAGGATCGCCGAAGCGAATCTTGCCGATGGTGGCAACGCCCTGCCCTTCGGTGACCACCCAGATGTCGTGGGCGGCGGCCGGAAGGGCCGCGGCGGCAGTGGTGACGGCGGCTAGGCCGGCGATGAGCGTGCGCATGTTGTTTCCCCCGGAAACGTCCGACAGGGAGGATACGCGGGCAAGGCGTCCGATCCCTTAGCCGCCACGCACCGAGCCTGTTTCTCGTCCGTCGCAAAAAATCTCTTCCGGAAAGGGCGTCCTGGCCGTCTTGGCCTCAACCGGCTTAGGATGGGGCGAGCGCGCCATAGAGCGCGCCTCAGGGAGAGACTTAAATGAAGAAGAGTGTCATCGGGCTTGGCTTGGCGTTTTCACTGATCGCGGGCGGACTCGCCGTCGCGCAGATGCAGCCGGGCCCGGTGGCCCGGCCTCCGCTGATTTTCCACGAAGGCTTCAGCGACGGCTTCAACGAGGACCCGGTCACGGTGAAGAGCCTGGAGACCAAGGGCCTGCAGATCGCCACCTATGGTCCGGGTAAGGACCTGTGGTCCAAGACCTGGCACCCCAAGGCGCCGATGGTGGGCAGCTTCATGTGGACGGGCGCCTGCACTCAGGTGTGCGGCATGACCCTGGTCACGCCCAACGACTACATGGACCTGCGCGGCCTGGCCAAGGTGACCTGGCGCACGGCTGAGACCGGGCTGCACCAGCTGCACCTGCTGATTAAGACGGGCGACGGCAAGCTGCTGATCTCCGACCAGTCGGTCGCCGCGACCAGCGACTGGCAGGTGTCCGACCTGGTGATCGCCGACCTGCGCTGGCGCGAGGTCGACACCAAGAACATGAACGACCTGAACCCGCCCGGAAACGGCCCCTGGCTGCCGCCGCCGGACCTGTCCAAGGTGACGGAGATCGGCTTCACGGACATGATGCCCGGCACCGGCCACGGCGTGCAGGCGGGCTCATCGCGCGTCGACTGGATCGAGGTCTACGGCGTCAAGACGCCCCGGAAGTAGGACTTCAGCGTGGGGGCGCATTCCCCGGGGCGCCCCCTCCGCACCCATCGCCTTCAAATGGCCGCACCGCCGCGTTCCCATGCCGCACGGCGGGTGATGGACGTTTTAGACGGATGACGGACGGCATGGCGCGATTGAAGCGTGCGGGTGTGGTCGTGGCGGTGCTTGCGGGCCTAGCCGCGCCGGCTGGCGCTCAGCCCCAAGACTATCCGCAATCCTATCAAGCCCCCGCCAGACAGAAGCCTTGCTGCACGGCGACGGCGGGCACGCTGGTGGCGGTGCGGCTGACCGACAAGGTTGTGGCGAGCAAGGTGCAGCCGGACGACCGGGTGGCGATCACCCTGGCGGCGCCTCTGATCATCGACGGCCAAGTCGTGCTGCCCACCGGCACGCCGGGCCTGGGGCGGGTGGTGCAGGCGTCGGGCCCCGGCATCGGCGGCAAGGCGGCCAAGCTGGTGCTGGCGGCGGAATATCTGACGGTGGACGGCGGGCGAGTGCCGCTGCAGGGCATGCAGCTGACCGCCACGGGCCATGACCGGACGCTGGGCGCGGACCTGGCCAGCATGGGCGGCTGGATCTCCGCGCCGCTGGGCTTCGTCGGCTTCGCGGTGACCGGCGGCGACATCGAGATTCCGGCAGGGACGGCGGCGGCGGCCAAGTTGGCCAAGACTGTCTCGCTCTACCCCCTGGGCGCGGCGGACCGGTTCGCCTACGAGCAGGTGCGCACGGTGTTCGGCGATCCGCAGTCCAGCCACGGCTACACTGAGGTACCGCCCCCGCCTGCCAGCATGGGCCAGGTGGTGTTCTTCCGCCAGAAGTCGATGAACAACGCGGGCTTCTGGTTCAACGTGCGGGAGGAAGGTCAGGCGCTGGGCAAGCTGACAAACGGGGCCTGGTTTGCCGTGCCGGTGAAGCCCGGCCTGCACAGCTTCACCGCCGTCAGCGAGCCGGAATTCAAGGACAGGCTCACGCTCAGAGTCGATCCCGGCGAGACCTATTTCGTCGAAGCCCTGATGACCCACGGGGTGATGATCGGGGTGGCCGATCTGACGCCTTCGGACAAGGCCCGCTTCGACGCCCTGTCGGGCCAGATGAACGCAGACCCCTCCCCTGTCACGCCTGTGACCAAGGCTAGCGGGTGAACACTGCCGCCAGTTCGACGTGGGGCGACCACAGGAACTGATCCACCACCATGACTTTGCCCAGCTGAAACCCGCCGTCGGTCAGGATGCGGGCGTCCCTGGCGAAGGTTGCGGGATCGCACGAGATGGCGACCACGATTGGGACCTTTGAAGCGGCGATCTGGCGCGACTGCATCTCGGCGCCGGCGCGGGGCGGATCGAACAGGACCGCATCGATCTTCTTCAGGTCCTGGGACAGCATCGGGCGTCGGAAGAGGTCGCGGGCCTCGGCGGTGATGCTTTTCAGCCCGGGCGCGGAAGCCGCGGCGGCGATCAGGGCCTTGATCGCCAGGGGGTCGGAGTCCGCCGCCAGGACCGGGGCGATGGCGGCCAGGCGATAGGTGAAGGCGCCCGAGCCGCAAAAGAGGTCGGCGATGCGTTTGGCGCCCTGCATATGCTCCACCGCGAAGGCGGCCATGGCGTCCTCGGCCTCAGGCACGGCCTGCAGGAAGCCGCCCGGCGGCAGGGCGACGGCGGCGGGTCCCAGGCGCACCATCGGCTGGCGCGCCATGTAGATCATCTCGCCGGACATGGTGACCCGCGCCAAGTCCCCCTCGGCTGCGACGCGAGCGGCCCGCGCGCGGGCGTCGGCGGACAGGCCCCCGCTCTTGGCCTCGACCCCGGTGATATCGACGTCCAGGCCGGTGGCGGTCAGGGTGACGTGCAGCGTCGGGGCCGACTTAGGGTGCTCCAGAAAGGGGCTCGCCAGACGTCGCAGCAGGGGAAAGGCCGCGACCAGACGTGGGTCGGCGATCGGGCAGACCTCGATGTCCACCAGGCTCCAGGAGCGGCGCTCCTTGTAGCCCAGACGCACAGCGCCCTTCTCTCCCTTGCGGGCGTGCAGGGCCAGGCGGCGGCGCGAGCCCGGCGGGGCGGCGAAGGGAGCGGTCATCTCGCCCTCCAGCCCCTCGCGGGCCAGGGCGGCGACGACCTTGTCCTGCTTCCAGGCGAGGTAGGGGGCGTGGGACCAGTGCTGCAGGGCGCAGCCGCCACAGGCGAAATAGTGCGGGCAGATGGGCTCGATGCGCTCGGCGCTGAGCTGCAGCACCTCCAGCAGCTCGGCGCGCTCGCCCTCAGCGCGGATGCGCACGGTTTCGTCCGGCAGAGTGAAGGGCGCGAAGGCGGTTTCGCCCGAGACGGTCTGGCAAACGCCGTCGCCCTGGCCGCCGACGCGCAGCACGCGCGCCTCATGGTCACCCGAAAGCTTAGCCATGAAGAGGAACCGCCTTTGCCTCAGCCGCATTTTGTAGGGGAGCCGACAGAGGCCGATGTCTGTGGTCCGGCGCCTTTAATTCAGATGAACGAACATGAACGGCCCGCTCAAGTTCCGTTCAGGCGCCCGCGGTTAGTTTAGCACCATACCGCGGGACCTAGCGGAAGCGGATCGTCCGCCACCAGGAGAACACCAATGCGGAAGTTTATCATTCTGGCCAGTGTCGTCGCGATGACGGCCCCAGCCCTGACCGTAGTGGTCACGCCTGCCTCAGCTTCGGCTTCGGCGCGCGGCTGCCGCAACACCGGAACCGCCGTCGGCGGCGTTACCGGCGCCGTGGTGGGGTCCAACCTCGCCAGCGGCGGCGGACGCACCGGAGGCGCCATCATCGGCGGCCTCGTAGGCGCCGTGGCCGGGCATGAGATCGCCAAGCAGAACTGCGGTTCTGATCGGCGCTACTACCAGGCGGCTTGCCGCAACGAGACCCGATACCGGGACCACCGGCGCTACGAAGTGCGCGTCTGCCAAGGACGCGACGGAGTTTGGCGCCCGGTCTAGGTCCTTCCAGACCCGAGACTTGAGGAGAGTGTAAGATGTTGAAGACCCCCACCTTCGCCAAGGGCGCTGTCGGCGCGGCCCTGGCCGCCATGACCCTGGTCGGCGCTTCCGCCCTGCCGAACGTCGCGGCGGCGCAGGACTGCTCGACTGCCTCCACCCTGGGCGCCCTTGGCGGCGCGGGGCTGGGCGCGGCGGCGGGCTCCAACCTCGCCCGCGGCGGCGGCCGCACCGGCGGCGCCATCATCGGCGGCGTCCTGGGCGCCCTGGTCGGCTCCAGCGCCGGCAAGAGCATGAGCGGCTGCGAGCGGGCTCAATACGCGCCGCAGTATGCTCAGGGCTATGCCCCGCCTCCCCCGGCCTATCAGCAAGGCTATCCGCAGGGCTACCAGCAGGGTTACGCGGCTCCCCCGCCGCCGCCCGCGCCGCCGGCTCAGGCCTATTACGACGCGCCTCCGCCGCCCCCGGCCTACTACTCCGCCCCGGTGGCGACCTACTACGAGCCGGAATATTACGCCCCGGCGCCCGCCTACTACTACGGCGGCCCGTCCGTGATCATCGGCGGTGGCGGGGGCCGGTACTACGGCGGTCATCACTATCGTCGCCACTGGTAGGTCCCCATCTCCAGTTGACGATCGAGAAGCCGTCCGCGCCCCCGCGGGCGGCTTTTTCGTTCCTAGGGCCCGCGCGCGGCGTGTAAGAAGCCCCTCAACGACTCAGGAGGAGCGCCCGTGGCCGACGAACCCATCAACCTTGCCGCCGAACTGATCGCCGTGCGGGCCACCCTGCAGGTGCTGATCGCGGTGCTGGACCGGGCCGGGGCGCCCGGCCTGATCGAGGCTCTGCGCGAGCAGACCCAGAACATCATCTCGGGCAACGCCCTGGTCCTGCCGGCGGCGGTGGCGACGCGGGACATCTACGCCAGCGACATCCTGGCCTATTCGCTGCAGATCATCGCCGAGACGCGCGCCATGGCGCCCCTCAACCCGCCGACCGAACAGCCCAACTAGGCCCGCAGCGCAGCGGCGGTTTGCGGATCGGCCAGGGACATCACCCGGTCCATGGTGGTGAACAGCTTGCCGACGTCGAAGGGCTTAGCCACCACCCCGTCCATGCCTGCGGCGTCGTACTCGGCCAGCTGATGGGTCATGGCGTTAGCGGTGACCGCCAAGATGGGGGTGCGGCTGCGGCCGGTCTCCACCTCGCGGCGGCGGATCAGGCGCGTGGCCTCCACCCCGCCCATCTCCGGCATCTGGATGTCCATCAGCACGATGTCCCAGGTCTGGCTCTCCCAGGCGTCCAGCGCCTCGCGGCCGTTGACCACCAGGGTCGGCGCGATGCCGGCGGGCGCCAGAAGGGTCTTCAGCACTAGCTGATTGGTGGGGTTGTCCTCCGCCGCCAGGACCCGTAGCTCGACCTGAATCGGGGCTGCCGGTTCGGCCGCCGGAGCGGCGGCATCCGCCCGTTCCAACGGCAACAGCACGGTGAAGGCCGAGCCCTCGTCCGGGCGGCTTGAGGCCTCGATGGTCCCGCCCATCATCAAGGTCAATTGCCGACAGATGGTCAGGCCGATGCCGACCCCGCCGTAGCGGCGCGTGGAGGTGGAATCGCCCTGGAAGAAGCCGTCGAACAACCGCTCCAATACGGGAGCTTCCATGCCGATGCCGGTGTCGGCGATCCGGAAACAGATTCGATCGCCGTCACAGCCCACCTCCAGCCGCACGCCGCCGGTTTCAGTGAACTTCAGCGCGTTGTCGCACAGGCCGTGCAGCACCCGGCGGATGCGGGGGCCGTCGCCGTGGTAGCGCCCGCAGGCGGTCTCGGCGATGGCGAAGCGAAAGGTCAAACCCCTCCTCTCTGCCAACGGCTGGTAGGCGGCCACGACGCCGCGCACCAGGTGCTCGAGGTCGAACTCGGCGCTTTCCAGCTCCAGGGCGCCGGCTTCGATCTTGGACAGGTCGAGCAGGTCGTTGAGCACCGCCAGCAGGCTCTCACCCGAACGGCGGATGGTCCTGACCTGATCGCGCTGCACGGCGTTCAGACCACCATTGGACAGGGCCTGGGCCATGCCGAGGACGCCGTTGAGGGGTGTGCGCAGCTCGTGGCTCATGGTGGCGAGAAACTGCGACTTGGCCCGGTTGGCGGCGTCTGCCGCGCGCTCGCGCTCCTCGGCGGCGGCGTAGGCGTCGGTGAGTTCGCGCCAGGCGCCCGCGAGCTGGGCGCGGGCGGACCAGAACTGGATGGCGACCAGGGCGATGGTGAAGGACGGCGCCAGGGCGCTCAGCGGGTGGCCGAGCTTCAGCTGGGCGGCGGTAAGGCGGATGCCGACGAAACTGAGGGTGATCATATAGGGCGTCAGGCTGGCGGCCATTACCAGCGGCGAGCGGTAGTGGCGCATCAGCACATGCACCATGGAGGCGCTCATTAGGGCGACGGCGAACAGCTTCTGGCCAGGGCCGCCGAGCTCGATCAGGGCCAGGGCCGCGATGGCGTAGACCGTGGTGGACACCACCCGCATGACCGGCGCGCCGATGACCACCGCTCGAGACGGCGCCTCACTCTTCAGGGCGCGCAGAAATCGGTGCTCGATGTTGAGCACGGTGATCGCGCAGGCGATCCAGACCAGGGCTACGGGCCAGGGCAGGACGCTGACGACCATCAGGCTGACCATGGTCACGCCGAGGCCTTGGACGATCAGGTTACGGGCGAAGTGGATAGAGAAGGCCACCGAGTGGGGCCGCCGGATCCTGACACGTGAAGTTGGCATACCCAGTTCCTCCAACGTGTAGAGGATCGCCGGAACACACCTTATGGTAGGTTAACAACCGTAGATTGCGAGACAGTTTTTATCTGCAACTACTGCAGCGCGCCCTGGGGGGCGCGGGCGTGCAGCAGGTATTCTTGGTTTCCATCGGACCCTTCGATAGGGCTGTCGATGACATTGGCGACCCGCCAGCCTACGCCTTCAAGGAAGGCTCTCACGCCGTCTTGAGCGTCCTGACGCGCCGAGGCGTCCTTGACCACGCCGCCCTTGCCCACACGAGCCGGGCCGACCTCGAACTGGGGCTTGATCAGAGCGATCAGGTCGGCGCCCGGCGCGGCCAGTTTGAGGGCGGCCGGCAAGGCCTTGCCGAGACCGATGAAGCTGGCGTCGCAGACAATCAGTTCGACCGGTTCGGGCACGGTGGAGGCGTCGAGCTTGCGCGCGTCCAGCCCTTCCAGATTGATGACCCGGTCGTCGGCGGCGACCTGGGCGTGCAGCTGCCCGCGCCCGACGTCCACCGCATAGACCCGCACGGCCCCGCCCGCGAGACAGACCTGGGTGAAGCCGCCGGTGGAGGCGCCGATATCCAGCACGATCCTGCCGGAGGGCGAGATCAGCCAGTGGGCCAGGGCGTGGGTCAGCTTCAGGGCCCCGCGGCCCACCCACGGATGGGCCGCCACGGCCTCGATCCCGGCGCTCTCGGAAACCATTTCAGACGGCTTGCCGATCAGGGCGCCGTCGACGCGCACCCCGCCCGCCTCGATAGCGGCCTGGGCCTTGGACCGGCTTTCGAACAGGCCCCGCTCCACCAGGAGCAGGTCGATCCGCTTTTTGCTCATGCCCCATCATTCGCGAACTGCGGCGCGTGTTGCAACCGCGGGACGAATTCACCCAAGCCCCGACTTTTCTCTGAACCATCGGGCGGTCCGGACCGTTGAAGGCCCGAAGTACCGGCGCGGAGGGCGTACCTATTTCCAGCTTCATGTTCGCGACCGGGATCGAAAACAGCATCCCGACCATCCAGGGCGGCAAGGTGCGCGTGGATGAGATGGAGTCCTGCGGCCACTACAAGCACTGGAAGACCGACTTCGATATCTGCGAGGACCTGGGCATCCGCTATCTGCGCTATGGCCCGCCTTTGCACACCTCGTGGCTGGGCCCCGGCAAGTACGACTGGTCCTTCGCGGACATGACCTTCGGCGAAATCCGCAAAAGGGACATCGTGCCGATCGTGGACCTATGCCACTTCGGCCTGCCCGACTGGCTGGGCAACTTCCAGAACCCCGACTTCCCCAAGCTGTTCCAGGTCTATGCCCGCGCCTTCGCCGAACGGTTTCCGTGGGTCCAGCTCTACACGCCGGTCAACGAGATGTTCATCTGCGCCACCTTCTCGGCGCGCTACGGCTGGTGGAACGAGCAGCTGAGCACCGACCTCGGTTTCGTCACGGCGCTGAAGCACCTGGTCAAGGCCAACGTCCTGGCCATGCAGACCATCCTGGAGGTGCGCCCTGACGCCATCTTCATCCAGAGCGAGAGCTCGGAGTACTTCCACGCGGAGAACCCGGCGGCGATCAAGCCGGCCGAGATCATGAACTCCGCCCGTTTCCTGTCGCTGGACCTGAACTACGGTCGCCGTGTCGACAGCGAGATGTACGAGTACCTGACCGACAACGGCATGACCCGAGACGAGTACCACTTCTTCCTGGACCACCGGCTGAAGGCCCACTGCATCCTGGGCAACGACTACTACGTCACCAACGAGCACCGGGTGTCGGCGGACGGCTCGACCCGCGCCTCGGGCGAGATCTTCGGCTACGCGGTGATCACGCGTCAGTACTACGACCGCTACCACCTGCCGGTGATGCATACCGAGACCAACATCATCGAGGGGCCGCACGGCGACGAGGCGGTCAACTGGCTGTGGAAGGAGTGGGCTAACGTCCTGCGCGTGCGCAACGACGGCGTGCCGATCGTCGGCTTCACCTGGTACAGCCTGACCGATCAAGTCGATTGGGACTCAGCCCTTCGCGAGCAGAACAACCGGGTCAATCCGCTTGGCCTCTATGATCTGGATCGCAACATCCGCCCGGTGGGCCGCTGCTATCAGGAGCTGATCTCGTCCTGGAAGACGGTGCTGCCGACCCAGAGCATCTGCCTGGCCGTGCCTGTGGTGCCGCCGTCCGAATACGAAGCGGTCTCGGCCATGCGCCAGCGGTTCGAGCAGTCGGGCATGAACCAGCGGCTGTCCGCCGAACCCTCCGCACCGGACAACGCCTGATGGGACGCTTTCAGGACCAATCGGCCATCGTCACCGGGGCCGCTAGCGGGATCGGCCTGGCCATCGCTCTGCGGCTCGCGTCGGAGGGCGCCAAGCTGGTGATCGCGGACCTGAACACCGACGCCATCGACAAGGCCGTCGACGCGGTGAAGCGGGCGGGCGCGCCGGACGCGGTGGGCGCCATTTGCGACGTATCGGACGAAGCCGCCGTGCAGGCGGCGGTCCACACCGCCATGGCTCGCTTCGGCGAGCTGAATGTGGTGGTCAACAACGCCGGGCTGATGACCTTCAAGGCTCTGGAGGACTTCGACCACGCCGACTGGCTG